>PATG01000073.1 GCA_002713555.1 Planctomycetaceae bacterium | reverse complement strand
TGCCGACGCGCCTGCTTCAGAATCAGCCGATCGCTATGCGGCCAATCTGCTGGCTACGATGTTTGGTGACGATTCGGGCAGCCGTATGTACTGGGAATTTGTCGATTCGGGGCTTACCGAGAGTGCCAGCTTAGGGCATTACGAATATCTGGGTGCCGGCATGTTTTTTTCGTGGCTTAGTTGTGATCCTTCACAATCGCGGGAAAACTTTGCCCGTATGGTGGCCCTTCAAGAAGTGGCCGAACGCGATGGATTTTCCGATGAGGAGCTGCGGCAAGCCCAGTCAAAAGTCAAAGCGCGCGTCGTCTTAGGAAGCGAACGGCCACGGAATCGATTATTTAATGTGGGCGGAAACTGGATGCAACGGCGTGAGTACCGCAGTGTGGCAGACGATCTTGCGACCGTAGACAATGTCACTCTAGCAGATGTCCACCGTGTCCTTGTAGAGTTTCCGTTTACGCGTCATACGACCATTACTGTAGGCCCCTTGCGGCAGTGGTCCACGTGATTTGCTCGAGCAAGTCACACTCGCTTGTTGTGGGCGACCTGCTCAATCCGTCTTAATATTTGGAGCTTTGCAGGGTTGCAGCCGACATTATGGAACCGTGCTCGAAGCAAGTAGATTGGTTGTATTTTCTGGTGAACATGCAGAGCAGTCGTTGGTGCCTTCTTCGCCGATAATGTGCAGTCGCGTTGCAAGTAGTGCGTCAAGCTGAGATTTGGGTGGTAATTCTACGTAGACTCGTTCCCCATCAAGCTTTACAGGGAAAACTTTTACAGAATAGTCCTCTCCTGAAAGGCATTCACCACTTTTTAGCGAGAATGGTTTTTTGTGAAGGGGACAGGCCACTTTTGGCGCACTATCCTTATTTCCAAGAATACCTCGCGAAAGTACAAACGCATTTTTGTGTGGACACATGTTTTGGCAGGCATACCACTCTCCTCGACTGGAGAAATTGAACACGGCAATTTGTACGTCGCCATATTTAATGGCAGCTCCGCCATCTTGAGGGAAGTCTTTCACTTTCCCGACTTCAACCCATTCTGGTTTTGGTTTTTCATGTTGATGTAATTTTCCGTTCTTAGGAGTTGTCTTGTTTGGCATTTGAATCTGGACGAGTTCTTCATTTTTAGACCAATTCGCTGGGCGTTGCTGACCACGTTCGTCGATAAATTCAATGCTGGGCTCCGTTTCTTCTGTATTGATGAATTGCCGATACAGCTTTCGTTTTTCAGGATCATCAACAACGGCTTTCCACTCGCATAGGTAGGTGTCAACCAGGTGTTGCATGCGTTTTTCTAGCTCATTGCAGAGCCCCAATTTGTCTTCAATGACAACTTCTTTTACGTGATCGAGTCCGCCTTCAATTTGTTCAACCCATGTGGCCGTGCGGGTGAGTTTGTCTGCGGTGAAGATGTAGTACATGAGAAAACGGTCGATGTACTTGATGGCTGTTTTTTCATCGATGTCGGTAGCAAAGAGATCAGCGTGTCGCGGTTTAGCTCCACCATTACCGCAAACATAAAGATTGTAACCATTTTCAGTAGCGATCAATCCGACGTCCTTGCACTGCGCTTCGGCACACTCGCGGACACAACCGGAGACAGCAAATTTGATCTTGTGTGGCGCACGTATGCCCCGATATCGTTTTTCGACTTCAATCGCAAATCGGACACTGTCCTGCACGCCGTAACGACACCAGGTCGTGCCGACGCAGCTTTTAACGGTGCGAACAGCTTTGCCGTAAGCATGGCCACTTTCAAAGCCTGCGTTGATCAACTCCTCCCAGATATCGGGCAGTTGATGGAGCTGGGCTCCGAATAAATCGATGCGCTGACCACCGGTTATTTTTGTGTAAAGGGCGTACTTTTTTGCAACTTCGCCAAGAGCGATGAGCTTTTCGGGGGTAATCTCACCACCCGGCACACGTGGCACAACAGAGTATAAGCCACCGCGCTGCATATTGGCCAAGAAACGGTCGTTTGTGTCCTGGAGCGTCTGATGCTGTGGCTCCATGATCGTGTCGTTCCAAAGCGAGGCAAGAATTGAAGCGACCGCTGGCTTGCATATTTCACACCCATTGCCATTGCCATGGGATGCTAGCAGCTCGTCGTAAGTGTGGACCTCCTTGACTTTAACTATGGTGAATAGTTCTTGCCTGGAATAAGCAAAGTGTTCACAAAGGTGGTTGTTCACTTCGACGCCGGCTTTGGCAAGTTCTGACTTGAAGATATCTGTAACCAATGGCATGCATCCACCACAGCCTGTGCCAGCCTTGGTGCAGGATTTTACACTGGCCAAGGTTGTGAGTCCTTGTTCAGAAATCGCGGCTGAAATGTCATCTTTGGACACATTGTTGCATGAGCAGATTTGCGCGTTGCCAGGCATGCTGTCTGCTCCGCCTAGTGCTGCCGCCGCTCCGCCACCCGAGCCACCTAGCAGATTCCCTGCTGGACATGGCAATTCGTCGCCGCTTTTGGCGAGCACTGAGAGTGTCCCGTAATCAGAGGCATCGCCCACCAAGATGCCCCCAAGCAACTGCTTGCCTTCTGCATTGAAAAACAACTTCTTGTAAACGCCTGCAAAAGGGTCTTCGTAAACCAAGGGAGTCGACTCATCAGCTGACAGCTCGTATTGACCAAAACTGGCCACATCAACACCCATCAACTTCAGCTTCGTCGACATGTCAGCTCGCGTGAACTGAGCATCGCTGCCAGTTAGATTCATGGCAAGGACCTCAGCCATCTCGTATCCTGGAGCGACCAGGCCATAGACCATTCCCTCGTGTTGTGCGACTTCTCCGATGGCAAAAATATCAGGATCAGATGTTTGCAGATGATCGTTAATAATCACACCACCACGTTCGCCTGTTTGCAAGGCACTCTCTTTAGCCAGATCGTCGCGAGGTCGAATTCCGCAGGAGACAATGATCATATCTACGTCGAGTTGACTGCCCTCGTTGAATACCATTTTTTCAACTTGTCCATTGCCCAGGACTTCTTGGGTACTTTTGTTCAAATGCACATGAACGCCCATTTCCTCGATTCGCTTAACTAGCATACGTGAGCCTTCATCATCGATTTGTCTCGGCATAAGCCGTGGTGCAAATTCGATCACGTGGGTTTCTAAGCCAAGATCGTAAGCTGCTTTGGCGGCTTCGAGTCCGAGTAAGCCCCCTCCAATCACAGCACATCTGTTTGCATTTTTTCCGTATTCAATGATTCGTTCTAAGTCCTCAATGGTCCGGTAAACAAAGACTCCCCGATTTTTGATGCCATCAATGGGAGGTACGAAGGGATACGATCCAGTCGCTAGCACAATTTTGTCATAATTGATTTCGACTCCGGCATCAGATCGGACGATTCGTTCTTTACGGTCAATGGCATTAGCGCGATCACCCAGATGTATATCGACTCCCTTTTGCCGATACCAATCCAAACGGGCGATCATTAATTGCTCAGCATCTCGATGAGCAAAGAAAGAGGTCAGACCGACCCGATCATAGGCCGCTCTTGGTTCTTCGCAAAATGTGACGATCTTATACTGTTTGGTAGTATCAAATTCGACTATTTTTTCCACAAAGCGATGGCCTACCATGCCATTGCCAATCACGACGACTGTTTGTTGGGTTTTGTTCATGGTTGCTCTTCCTGCGGATCAGCTGCTAGGCACCTGGTGGGAAAGTGTTATGCGCACCGCACAATTCTTATAGGAGGGTTGTCGCGAATAGGGATCGAAATGGGCCAGAGTCAGTTGGTTGGTTGCTTCGTAATGCATAGGAAGAAATAGCTGGCCTGGCTGGACAGTGGGTGTCACAAAGGCTTTAGCCGTTACTTTGCCTCGCTGCGATTCCACTTGAATCATGGAATTAGGACGAATACCTTCTCGTCGGGCATCTTTGCTGTTGATTTCGATGTAGATGTCTTGGGGGTAGAGTCCCTTGAGTACTGAAGACTTGGCTGTTCGAGTTTGTGTATGCCACTGGGACGCGGTGCCCCGACCGGTAATTAACAAATAGGGGTAGCGGTGGTTGGGTTGCTCAGGCATTTCGCGTGAATCCTCGAAAAGCAAACGCGCTTTACCATCAGGATGGTAAAACTTGCCGTCTGCAAAAAGTCGCCGCTGTTGTATTTCGTTACTAGAATTCTCCGGAAAGGGCCATTGAATACCACCGCATTCATCGAGCATTTGGTAACCGTCAATGCCTGTAATATCACAGGGCCCTCCGCGCGAGATTTGTTTAAGTGTTTGAAAAACATCCTCGGGTTGTTGCCACCGCTGGAATAGCTTTTCACAGCCCCAGTAGTCGGCCACCAAACGAAAAATCGAAAAGTCAGAAAGAGATTGGCCGGGAGCCTTGGCGACTTTTTTAAGCAGTCCGATACGGCGTTCGGAGTTGATGAAGGTTCCTTCTTTTTCACCCCAGCCGGCAGCGGGCAAATACAAGTCGGCCCGAACAGCTGTTTCAGTTGAATGATACATGTCCTGTACCACCAGGAAATCAAGACGATCTAAAATCTCATGGCACGTGTTATGATTGATCCACGAATGGGCCGGGTTAGTGCATATTATCCACAAGCCTTTAATTTCATCTCGCAAGATGCCTTCGATGATGCGGTCATAGGCCCAGCTGTCTTCAGTAGGAATGAGGTCTGCGTCGATGGCAAGTGTTTCAGCAATTTCCTGACGGTGCGCTGGGTTTTTGAAGTCATGCCCTCCGAGGAGGCTGGTTGTGTTGCTGAAAAGGCGTGAACCCATCGCATTGCACTGGCCTGTTATCGAATTGGCACCCGTGCCTGGCCGACCAATATTTCCGGTAATGAGCGCAAGATTGATAATTGCCTGTGCCGTGCGTACACCTTGATAGCTTTGGTTGACTCCCATGGTCCACCAGAAGCTGACTCGCTGGCCTTTGTGGATCGTGCGAGCTGCATAATGCAAACGTTCTTGGGGAATTCCACTTTTCTCAAAAACATACTCAGGAGTGTATTTCTCCACATGATTCTTGAACTCTTCAAACCCGGTCGTATGACGTTCGATATAATCTTTGTCGACCCAGCCCTCGGAGATGAGTATGTGAGCCAGGCCATAGAGTAGCTCCAGATCGGATTTTGGTTTGAGAGGCAAATGTTGTGTGGCAGCCACTGCAGTTTCTGTGGTGCGGGGGTCGAGAACAAGGATTTCTGGGTTATTGGGATTGCGACATACGCGTTGCCACATGATGGGATGTGCTATGCATAAATTTGACCCTATCAAAACAAGTACATCGGATTCTTCGAAGTCTTGATAGGTATAGGGTGGCGCGTCGAAACCGAAGGATTGCTTGTAGGCGATCACAGACGTGGCCATGCATTGGCGTGTGTTCCCATCGCCATGCAGCATTCCCATGCCGAATTTCGCAAGACTTCCAAGATAGGCCATTTCTTCAGTAGGTATCTGACCCGTGCTCAAAAAAGCGACAGAGTGTTTCCCATGTCGGGCTTGAATCGCTTTGAATTGCTCACAAAATTGTCGCATAGCGACGTCCCACCTCACGGGTGCTCGGCGGCCGTGGTTATCTTTCAATAGGGGTCGGGTGCCACGATCCGGAGATTGAAGTACCGATAGTGCTTCCCAACCTTTTGGGCAAGCCATGCCAGTGTTCACCGGATACTCGACCGTAGGAGTCAGATTGACAGCCTCACCATCCTGCATGTGAATATTGAGCGAGCAACCCGTAGAGCAATAACCGCATACCATCGAAGTTGTAGCGTCTGGTTGCATGCTTAATGGGACTTGCCCCAGTCCAAATCTGCCAGGTTCTCGTAGCAACTCTTCTGTCAGTGGGCCTTGCCACTGGCGGAGTAGCGAGTTGGCAGTTCGCTCAGGATTCACGGGTTTTGATTCTGCAAAACTCATGTGCAGGCAGCCCCCGGCATTTTGGGTGCGACTGAGGCAGCAAAAAATAGATGCCGTTCAAGGACTTCTCCGATGAGCAGTAAGCCTGTTATCAGCAAAACGACAAAACTCATAAACAGCGGTTGATACCCATCGGTGCTGGGTAGGGTTGCTTTTTCGGATAGCAACACGAGAGGTAGCAACAGCCCTCCCATAACTCCAAAGAAGTAGCGCAAAAGGTTTGTCATGCTTAGCTCGCCTGTGAGTAAGAGGGCCGTTCGTTTAAGGGGCGTGAATTGCCTCTTTTTCAGCCATAGTAAAACAGAGGCTTCCAGGGTGAGCTTGGCAGTCACGGCAATCATCAGCCAGCGACAGAGTGATTGGCCATAACTTTGCATGATCATTGAGGGTGTGATTGCATTGCTCCAGTACGAGGCAATCAAGGACACAAGTAATGCAATGGGGATGCCTAGCACCAGGCTTGTGAGTAGAAATTTAGATCCGGTTCGCTGGGCACTCCAAAAGGGGCGATTTGTTTTGATATAGATCATGACTGAACAATAAACGGCTAGAATTCCACTCAGCGCAGTCAGCAAGCCCAAGGTATTTGCCAGAGGGACTATGCTGGGCCGTGCTTTGGCTAGCCAAACGGATACAGCGCTTGACAGAGCAAACGATGCAAAAATTGCAAAAGTCAGAATCTCACGACTCAGCCAAGAAGTACGAAGGCCAAGTAGCGCACGAAAAGCGTAGAGTGGTCGCCCTAAATGAAACACTGCGGCGTTCATGCCAATAAGAGCAACCACCAAACCTGCAAACGAATAGGCGGGACGAATTGCTGTGAGCATTGTTGGATTGGCCCACGGCCCCGAGACCAAAATCTGCCCAATGACAAATGCACCGACTGAAAGCTGGGTGAGAACCAGCATGATTACCAATTCCAAGTGACTGTGTTGCCGGTTCGCGGAATAGTAATCTGCTGGCAAAAGATTCCGAGGAAGCGGTTTCTTTGATTCGTAGACGGTTGTGGGCAGTGTTACACCAGGCTCAGGTGCCGTTGGTAAAAACTGGTTTGTTTCACTTTCTTCAATTATCGCGTCCCTGCGAACTGTGCGAATGAGGATTGCCTCGTTTGGGCAAGACTGCACACAAGCAGGCGCTTCTCCGATCGCCAATCGGTCGTGGCACATGTCACATTTGCGTACGATGCCCTTCGATGCGTTGTATTGCGGCACATCATAGGGACACATAAAGATGCAATACTGGCAACCAATGCATTGATCGTCCAAATGTCGGACAATTCCTGTCAGCGGATCTTTGTCGTATGCCAATACAGGACATCCTGTCAGGCATGCAGGTTCAATGCAGTGATGGCATGTAGTGGTAACATGCTGAAGCACGGGCAGCTGTTCCGTTCCGCCGTGCAGCAAGCCTACGGCTCGCCATTGTTCAGCATCACCTAATCCGTTCAGGTTGTGACATGCTGCCACGCAAGACTTGCAACCTGAGCATGCATCCAGATCAACTTCAAAAGCGTACTGCTCATCTGGCTGAGGCTTGGTGAGTGGTATCAGATCACGATAGTGTCCCGATAGCAGGGGTTCACTGGCATGCTCGTGGTGCTGCGCAAAGCGTTCAACAGCCGTGGTTTGCTGTTGTTCTGTAAGCAAAGCATCGATCAGCGGAATATCCGTGGAAGTTGCAGTGGAGGAAGCTTCGAGGATGCGCATTCGTAGGACNATCGAGTAAGTAAATCAGCGAACCCTCAATGGATGTCGCAATTCNCGCGCCATTTGACATGTTGCTCTTCCACTCAGCTACGGNTAGACGTTTCGACGCAGACNGGGCTATATTGGGGGCTGCAGACAGCCTGGATGTGCGCATTNTCTAAGCAGCGTGTGCCTCAAAAGCCTNCTGTTGGCAGTCCTGAAATATTATGAAGAAACTCTTAGCCGTTTGTTTTTAACCTAATAGCCAACTTTAAAAAGCATGCATGATCTTTATGACGCAGCATGGCACGCGTTTTGCCTTGATGATGAAGCTAAGACGGAATCCAAAGTATGAATTGCAACTATACTCTCACAAGAAAAGGCAAAACCCCCGCCAAATTATTCCTTCCTTGCTCGCATATTCCATCCGCTCCAGCTGCGGTAGCCTGATTTCTTTTTTGGCCCCGTTGCGCTTTAACTTGCGATCCTCGAGGTGCTAACAAATTGCCTCCGGTTGTAGGTTTCACAAGCACTGACAGAAAAGTACTTAGATTACTCCGCTATAAAACGCATGAAATATCCGGGCTGACCACCATTGCAGGTGTTTTGACATGCCTGCGTTCTAACCCAAATATTTTGTACGTTTCTNCTGTAGCGGCCTANGTCCTANCAAAGCTGCGCTACCCGAACGTTTGAAATATGCGGGCTNAGTAATTTTTTAGTGCATAGCCTCGGCGATGTCCTGTTCGCGTCGTACCACCTGGAGACCCACCATGGAAACACAAAACAANTCCAACTCTCTTTGGGGTAACTTTTTCAACTTAAAAATGCCACAGATTCGTGCATTTCACATGTCGTGGTTTGCATTCTTTCTCTGTTTCTTTGCCTGGTTTGGTATTGCTCCGCTAATGGCGGTCGTGCGAGAAGAATTGTCATTGACTAAATCACAGGTCGGTTGGTCGATCATCGCCTCGGTCACGGTGACAGTCTTGGCACGTCTAGTGATAGGATGGTTATGCGACCGATTTGGTCCCCGGCTCACTTACACGTGGCTACTCATATTGGGATCGCTGCCAGTCATGGGCATTGGACTAGCACATGATTTCCAGACATTTTTGATATTTCGACTGCTCATTGGCGTGATCGGTGCCTCGTTTGTGATTACCCAATACCATACATCGATTATGTTTGCACCCAATGTTGTTGGGACAGCAAACGCAACATCTGCAGGCTGGGGAAATATGGGAGGCGGTGTGACACAGCTTATGATGCCCATGGTGTTTGCATTTTTTGTCACTGTATTGGGGTTTAGCGAAGCAGTTGGCTGGCGGGCANCCATGGTGGTGGCGGGGTTTGTTTGCTTTTTAACGGGTATTGCCTACTACCGGTTCACTCAGGATACACCGGACGGAAATTTCAAAGAATTACGCGCTGAAGGAAAGCTACCTTCAACGAAAAAAATGAATGGCGACTTCTGGGCTGCCTGCCGAGATTATCGCGTTTGGGCATTGTTTGTGATCTATGGAGCCTGTTTTGGCATCGAGCTAACCATCAATAATATTGCAGCCCTATATTTCATCGATTACTTCGGCCTGGGCTTGACCGCTGCCGGCACCATGGCCGCTTCTTTTGGNCTGATGAATCTATTTGCGCGCACACTGGGTGGAATCTCAGGTGACAAGTTTGGCGCAAAATGGGGACTTCGTGGTCGGGTGAGTTGGTTGTTNATCGCTTTGTTCTGTGAAGGCATAGCTTTGATGTTCTTCTCGCAAATGTCAGCTTTGGCCGTTGCCCTGCCCGCCCTGATCGTTTTCAGTCTGTTTGTTCAAATGTCAGAAGGCGCAACTTTTTCAGTTGTACCTTTCGTTAATAAGAAAGCCTTAGGGGCCGTAGCAGGGATTGTGGGGGCAGGAGGTAATGCCGGAGCAGTGGCAGCTGGTTTTCTGTTCAAAGGATCACTCGACTGGCCTACGGCACTCCTTATTCTGGGAGGGCTGGTAACAGCCAGCTCATTTCTCGCCTTTGCGGTGAAGTTTAATCCTGAGGCTGAATCAGAAGCCAAGGAAGATTTTGCGGCTGCAGTTGTTCAGAAAAATATTGCCAGCGCAGTTGAGCACGCACCAGAACTCGAGCCAGCTCTCCATGCATGAATTTCTGGTTAAGAATGCTGGTCCTGAAAAGCGCCACTTTGTTAAAGTATTCCGAATACCCGCTTGAAAGTATTAGCAGAAGGGCAAACATCCGATAGCACCTGAAGGACTCTGCAATTGGCTGAAATAGTACGATCGTGTTATCGCACATACCAAATGCAAAGGCGGGAGTTTGTACGAGGTTGGTTNGGATACTGACACGAAGCGTATCCAGTAAGCTATTAGATCGAACAATTAATTTGAAGAGGATGTACGGAAATGTCCCACTTACATAGCGCATGTCATAGCACATGTGTGCTAGCAGTCTCCGCGATNCTCATTAGTGCTTGCTCCCTGCAGGGTGAGGAATGCCTTCAGACTTCTCCCGACTTCGAAACCTTTTCTGTTCTAGAAATCGATGGAACGCCAGTTAGTTATCTGGCCGACTCATGCAATGAATGCAGAGTTGACGTGTCTTGTGGGGATGGAGTCGATTGCGGNGCAGCAGTTGGCAAGAAAGACAAACCTAATCCATGTGCCACCTCTCACAAGGCACTGTTTTATGCCAACGATTTCAGTTACCTGAATGCCCCCTGCTACCAAGGGAATTGTCTGGGAGATTGCCTGAAGCTGATGCCAGTGGCCGGGGGTGACTGGGGTACGCTCGACTTCGGCGGACAACTTCGGCTACGATACCATCACGAACGAGGCATGGGCCAATCGGGAGGCCTCAGTCGTTTTCAAGCGACAGAAACCGACGTTGCACTCACACGGTTAAGGCTCTACACAAACTGGAGCGTTAACGACCGACTGCGCATTTTTACAGAAGCAATTCTGGCCGAAGCGTCTGACGACGGCGGCAACTACATTCCACGTGGAATCGACCGCAACTACGGCGANTTTCTCAATGTATTTGCTGATTTAAAAGTGACGGATGGGGTNACTGTACGCATTGGTCGTCAAGAGTTGCTCTATGGAGCACAGCGACTGGTCTCGCCACTCGATTGGGCGAATACTCGTCGCAATTTTGAGGGTGTGAAAGTGATTGCCCAATCTGGAGATTGGGGGNTNGACGGTTTCTTTACTCATTTTGTTCCGGTGGACCCCAATGATCTCGACGAAGCGGACTACGACCAACCTTTTTACGGCTGCAACGTAACCTATGGCGGTTTTGAGAATATATCCCTAGAAACGTTTTACTACGGCTACGACAATGAGAACCCCCCAGGCCCAGCAGCCGGGTCTGGTGACTTCTCGATTCACACAGTCGGTCTACGAATCCATGGCGGAATTGATGACTGGCTTCTTGATCTGGAAGGCGGTCCACAATTTGGTCGGCAAAGTGGATTGGGTCTCGATCACGAAGCAGCCTATTGTACCTGTGGATTGGGTCGCAAGCTTGGTTCAGTGTTCCCCTGGTCACCCGTCGTTTGGTTTTACTACGATTACGCTTCCGGAAACAATATTGGTGGTGACTTCAACCGCTTCAACCAGCTTTTCCCGCTTGCTCACAAATACTTTGGCTTCATCGACGCAGTCCAGCGCAGCAATATTGAGTCGCCAAATGTTTTACTGACAATGAAGCCAAGTAGTAAATGGAGTCTCCTCTGCTGGTACTGGCATTTTATGAGTAATCAAGATACAGACATTGTGCCTTCCATTGGTGGCACTCCACCACAAAGCCCAGCAAGCAAAGATTTGGGTGACGAGCTTGACCTGATTGCCAAATATCAGTTCGCCCCTAGATCAAACATCCTTTTCGGCTGGTCCCATTTCTGGCGTGGTAACAAGATCCTTGCTCCCAAGGATGCAGATTTCTTTTACACACAATGGGAATTGAATTTCTGATGCACGACTGCTTGCCCTTTATTCTTTGCNGATGCATCTGGGATCGGCGTCTTAGAGCAAATGTTTATTGCAGAGCTCGAAAGCCTGCAGGNCAATCGAGTGTTTCTGNAGTCAGAGAGCACGCACGATAGTCATGGGCTCTACTGAGGGAACTATCGTAGAGAAAATGGTTCGAAGCGAATCTGCCTGGCTGTCGATGAAATAAGCGTGTTAGCTACCCTGGAGATACTTCTCCAGATCTTCCTGCTCAAAGCGGNTTGCATCCCACGGTTCTTNCGTGATCACATCGCGACAAGAGTCGAGGACCCTGTAAGTTTCACAAGACAATTGTGAGCCGTTATCCAGTGTGACCGCTACAGGGACACGCTCGTAGAGATTCGACTCGTAGGTGTCAATTTCGAATAGGGTTTCTTCATCAAGATCGAAGTATACCAGACCCCGCACCTGGTCCGATGCACTGCCGCGAACGAGGCCTGGAAACACGGCATCACGTATTCGGTAAATGGCAAATTCATATAAGGTTGCCGGCTGAGATGCAAATTCACCAATATCGATACGTTTCCATACCTCAGGAAACATCAACGTTCCATAAGTGAATAAATTCATGGCAAAGCGAAAACGTGTACCGGCTTAGTTGGNTAAATATCTAGCAGGCTTTGGCCCGNNGATACTTAGNAGCTTACCGCAACTGGCTGACAACTTCCACTGNAGACATTATTCAANTTATTCANTCCATTGNATGCTGCTACTTTGNAGNACTCNGCTAAAGTGGGGGAATTGAACNCGTTGTTTACAAAAAACNCCACATTGCCTTTAAGGNNCATCACNGCCTGTCCNATATGGATCAACTCTGTAGCNCCTGTGCCTATCNCATGCACTCCTAGCAGTTCATGTGTTTCCTGGTGAATCAGCATCTTAAGCATGCCNATTTCGTCACCTAGCAATTGGCCTCGAGCAATTTCNTGGTCTANGAAACCAAGNACTNTATTTCTACCTTCAATAAGCGTGACTTGCACGCCAAGCGTGGCCGTGATGCAGGCATACTCTGTGCCAATCACACAGCCACCCACAATAAGCATCGTTTTGGGTAAGTGATCCAGATGCATCNCTTCGTCACTAGTAANGATTGTTTTGCCGTTAAACGGTANATTTAAAGGACGNGCAGGGCGAGNCCCTACNCCTAACAAAAANAGGTCCGCTGATATATGTNCGACTTCTTCGCCATTCTCTACANCTATTTCATGGGGGCTAATAAAGNTCGCCCGGCCNCAGATCAATTCGANATCATTGCNCTAAACTGATTACGAATAACTTCCCATTCATTTCGAATTACTCGCTGTGAAAAAATTACCAGATCTGCAATAGTAACTTCTTTCTTGGTCGATCCGAGTTGGCCAAAGTATCCACTATGATTACCACCTGTAAGTTGTAGTACGGCTTCACGAAGTGCCTTGGAGGGAATCGTCTCTGTATTAATTTGGGCGCCACCAAGAACACGATCATTCTCAATGATAGCAATACGTTTGCCCAGTTTGGCCGCTTGAATAGCTCCCTTTTGCCCTGCAGGAGCAGTGCCAATTATCACAAAATCATAATGTTCCATTTAAACTTCTCCATCTCCCACAAGGAATCCAAAAGGATGAATGGCCGTCTCTTGGGTAATTCCGGATTTTCTGGTAAGAAACACCTGCAGGAGAGTTCTTGCTGGTATTAACGGAAGGCTAGCCGAACAAAGACATGCCCCTTACAACGGTAGTTATCATTAGCGTGACTGGAGGGCCAGCACCTTAGTCCAAGCCCTTCACGCACAGAACAATTAGCACATTGCACCCTAATCTTAAGCACCCTCTTATCATGTCCTTGTTTGCCGCTGCAGAAGCAGAGAATCGACGTCATGCCCAGCCTTTAGCAACGCGCATGCGCCCACAGAATTTGGAGGAGTTTGTCGGGCAGCAGCAATTCCTGGGGGAGGGCAAATTGTTGCGCCGATTGATCAAGGCCAACCGCCTGACCGCGCTAATCTTTTATGGTCCACCCGGAACTGGCAAGACAACTTTGGCCCACTTGCTGGCAAGAGAGACGCGATGCCGATTTCGTCAGCTCAATGCGGTAACGAGCGGCGTGAAAGAATTGCGAGAAGTGCTAGACAATGCACGCGATGTGCTGCTAGCTGAAGGAACGAGGACCCTGCTGTTTATTGACGAAATTCATCGCTTTAACAAATCACAACAAGACGCACTCTTACCCGACGTGGAAGAAGGTACGGTCGTGTTAGTGGGAGCAACCACATCGAACCCTTTCTTTGCTGTCAACAGCGCTTTGGTCAGTCGTAGTCGTGTCTTTGAGTTTTTGCCAATAGACGAAAAGGATATCAAAATTCTCCTCACGCGTGCCTTACAGGATTCTGATCGTGGCTTAGGGAAGTATGCAGTTAATATGCATGACGCTGCGGCAAATTTTTTGGCCAGTACATGCGACGGCGATGCGAGGCAGGCACTCAGTGCCCTGGAGATTGGCGTGCTTTCGTCGGAATCGCAGCCCGTGGAATTTACACTCGAACTGGCTTCTGAATCGGTGCAGCGTAAAGCAATGGCTTACGACCGTGACGGAGATTCACACTACGACAGCATTAGCGCAATGATAAAAAGTATTCGAGGGAGTGACCCAGATGCGGGAATATACTGGCTAGCTCGGATGCTGGAAGGTGGAGAGGATGTACGGTTTCTCACGCGACGGTTGGTGATTTTGGCGAGCGAAGATATTGGCAATGCCGATCCACAGGCGCTGGCACTGGCAGTGGCTACCATGCAAGCTTGTGAGCTTGTAGGTTTGCCGGAATGTCAGCTGAACCTGGCCCAGGCGGTAACCTATTTGGCTTGTGCCCCAAAATCGAATGCAGCGACAGTAGCCATCGCGACAGCACGAAAAGACGTGCGCGAAGGCCGTACTATGCCAGTTCCCAAGCATTTGCGTGACAGCCATTATTCGGGAGCAAAACGATTAGGTCATGGTGAGGGATACGAGTACGCACATAACGCCGAAGATGGTATTGCAACGCAAGAGTACTTGGGCGTGGATCGAGAGTACTACACACCTGTCTCGAGGGGATTTGAAGTAGAATTGGGCCATCGACTTGCTGAAATACGTGCCAAATTGCGAGCCGAAGTCGAGTAGTTGTGTTTCAAGATTAGAATCGAACCTTCGAGGAGTTCTCAAGAATGTATCGGTTTCGATATTTTTGTTTGCAGATAGCGATCTCGTCACTTATGCCTTTTCTTTTTAATTCAGGTGTTGCAGCGGGCCCCTACTCAGATCTAATCGTTTTCGGGGACAGCTTATCGGATTTGGGTAACACATCCTCCTCTTCGCTTAGTCTAGTTCCAGGCTTGCATTATTTCCGAGGACGCTTTTCGAAGGGCCTTGTTTATTCAGAAATGCTTGCCACCCAATTGGGGCTGGGCCGCTGAGTGAAAGTTCCACAGGAGGCAATAATTATGCTTTCGGTGGTGCGCAGACTTCGGGTTCGGGTTTTTTACCGAATTATTGTCGATGATGTAGACGACCAGGTAGCAGAGGCACTTGCGATTGGTGCAGTAGATTCCTGTGCACTCGTAGTCGTTTTTGCCGGAGCCAATGATCTTTTAGGAGGGCAAACTTATGTTTCTCAACCGGCCAATAGCATCAAAAGTTCTTTGGAATTGCTTATCGGTGCGTAAGCAAAAAACTTTCTTATTCCCAATTTGCCACTCTTGGGTATGACGCCACGCTTTAACGGTTCTCCCGCGCAAACAGCGACTTGGAACGCGCTGACCGTAGATTTCAATCAAGCGCTGGACGACGCACTGGATTCTTTGGAAGCAGTTTACCCCGATGTGACCTTTTTCCGGCTCGACACTGCAGGGACAATCAGCGACGTGGTAGCAAATCCGGGAGACTACAGACTAGCGAATGCTACGGACTCAGCGGCCCCCGGATTTGGTCCTGGGGATATTTTCTACAACACGTAGCAGATCGTAAGTGACCCGAGTACCTAACTCTTTTGGGACGATATCCATCCAACGACCGCTGGGCATGCCCTCCTAGCGGAGCATGCCTTTGCTGCCGCACATTTTGCAGCCGATTTCGATTTCGATGGGGATGTTGATAGCTCAGACCTGACAAACGCCACAACGGGCTGGTACTTTCGCTATGCAGACGACTTGCAGGGGAGCGTTTTTTTGAGCTGGCAACAGCAATTGGGGAATAGCGTTTTCCAGCAAGTCGCTGCTGTTGTAGTTGTTCTGGAGCCAGGCACATTTGCTTGCAGCATTCTCGGCACCCTAGCTCTGGTGAGTATACGATTCAAGAAATCATGCTACAATGCTGGTCCGTAAACTTGGCACGCAATTCAGGAGTAATTCGCAACATGATCACCGTAGGTATGAATTATCACGTCATTGAAGGTAAGCAAAAGGATTTTGAAGATAAATTTGCTGGTGTCATCGACGCCCTCAACGCAGCAGAAGGCCACACGAATTCCACCCTCTGGAAAGATACAACGGACAGCGCTTCGTATTTAATAACAAGTGAGTGGTCCGCAGAAGAGGCCTTCAATGACTTCATACGCAGCGATGCGTTCCGAGCAGTAACCAATTGGGGAAAAGAGCAAATTCTCTCCGGTCGACCTCAGCATAAGATTTACAAAAACTAGCCAGCATCTATTCTTTACCAATCGGACATGTTGGTTCTTGATGATTTTAGATGCAGAAAAACTGGGTATTTCGCGGGACGAAATCGGTGTGATTCTAGTCGATCACGGGTCGCGTCTTGAAGCCAGTAATAATTTACTGCTGGAAGTGGTAAAGGCTTTTCGGAGTCATACACAGTGGCAGATTATTGAGCCGGCCCACATGGAACTGGCTGAGCCTTCGATTGGGACGGCTTTTGCAAATTGTGCGAATCAAGGCGCCAAAGTGGTCATTGTGTTTCACTACTTCTTGGCACCCGGCAGACACTGGAGCCAGGACATACCTGCCTTAGCTGCCCAGGCTTGCCAGACCTATCCAGATATCAAACACCTGGTAACAGCTCCATTGGGACTGCATGAATTGATGTTCCAGATCATCAATGAGCGAATCAGCACTTGTATTCAGCATGCAACGTCTACAGGTCCAGCTTGTGAAATATGCAAGGATTCGGACGGCTGTACCCTGAGATAATTCCAGGGGTAATAAGATGCAAGCTCACCATGGTACCGCTACGTTGTGATAACGTTGTCGGGTGGGTGTTCTCTGGCTGCTTTGAGTCCGTAGAGTACCAGGCCCTTTTGCCTTGGTGGTAGCCATCACTCTCCGAGTGATGAACGGTAGCACCAAGACGGCATACCCAATGCCAGCGAAATTACCCCGTAGGGGGTTCGTTCTCAGAGCCAAGAGTTGCGAGCTTTGGAGCGATACCCCGGGGGATTCGTTTCAATC
>PATG01000072.1 GCA_002713555.1 Planctomycetaceae bacterium | reverse complement strand
ATTTGTCATTCCGACCGAGCGTAGCAACCGAGGAATCTGGCCCGCAGCTGTTTGGGCAGTAGGCCGGACCAAACGCAGTGCGGTTCCGGCAGCATCAGTAGCAACTACTTTCTATTCATTCCACTGCCGGAGCGGCGTCGCTGCGCTCCTTCAGGATGACATGTATTTGTGGGTAAGGATAAGTTCGCCACTTTGTGTCCTTCGTGGTATTCAGACGCCGCTGATCCTGATTGTTGGCGTGGACTTGGTTGGCTAAACTGACGTTGTCGTCCACAGCTTGAGACTCAACGATCGTGGCAAACCAAGCCGTAAACCGGAGCGGCGAATCACGCGGATTCAAATGGAAAACCACTTGTCGCCGCCCAGTTACGGCGGACTGGGTCTGTAGAACGGACTGGGTTTGCCGTTTGTAGCCTGGCACGATTGCTGGGGTTCTATCCAATCACATCTTCAAAAGCGGCTTCGATGGCGGTCAAGCCAGTCTGTCCTTGGGTACCGTCGATAACGACATTGACCTTGACTTCGCTAGTGCTGACTAGACGCATGTTGATGTTCTTTTCTGTGAGTGCTCGGAACATGCGCAGTCCGACGCCCGTATGGCTGCGAATGCCAACACCGGTGACCGAGAGGATCGCGATGCTCGTTTCGGTCTTTACCGTTCCCCCCAGTTTTTCGGCAACACGGTTTGATGCTGCGGTAGCTTGATCGGATTGTTTACTGGGCACTGTAAAACTCAGATTCGTTTTGCCGTCTTTCCCAATACCTTGAACGATCATATCAACCAGAATTCCTTCAGCGGCNACCGACTCAAAAATATCAGCTGCGATTCCAGGGCTATCGGGCAATGCGCTGAGAGATATTAAGGCTTGTGTGTCATCGAGTTCGACACCATGTACTGTCAGGTCTTCCATGGATTGCAAACGGTTGACTACGGCCATGGCATCCGCTTCCTTGGCTTGTTTGGCAGCAGCTAAAGAATCAGCAAAAGTAGCTCGTGCAGAAGGGGGAGATCCTAATTCAAACTCTGTGTGAACNGCGCGAAGGGCTTGTAATCCCTGTTCGCGACTTACCAGACACGAGACTTTGATGGCACTGGTTGTAATTGCTTCGATGTTAATATCCGCCTCAGCCAATGCTCGGAACATACGATCCGCAACACCCGATTGGGTGGCCATGCCTAATCCGACCACGGATACCTTGGAGGCATTTGCCGCATGAAGCACATCAGAAGCCCCCACGTCATTGGCAGCATCTTGCACTGCTTCCAGGGCACGTTGGAGATCGCTTTCTAACACGGTGAATGAGATGTTGGCGCGCTCATCGTGACCTGCAGTTTGCATGATCATGTCAACCGCAACGTTCACGTCTGCCAGGCGTTCAAAAAAAGTAAGACTGATTCCCGGTTTGTCAGGGACACCCACTATCGTAATACGCGCTTCTGCTTTGGTGAGCGCACAGCCGCTCACGGACCGATTCTCAGATTCGGGGATTGGTCCGATTATGGTACCTGGTTCATCTGTAAAAACGCCACTGTTGCGAACATGAATCGGCACATTAAACTTTTTGCCGAATTCAATAGACCGACTGTGCATGACTCCTGCACCTAAGCTGGCCAATTCGAGTATTTCGTCGTGGCTGACATTCGACATCTTGCGTGCTTCAGCCACAATACGGGGGTCTGTGGTGAACACGCCATCGACGTCCGTATAGATTTCGCACATTTCAGCACCCAGTACTGCGGCAAGGGCTACAGCCGATGTGTCACTCCCACCGCGACCGAGTGTGGTTATATTGAGATCTTCATCAACGCCTTGAAATCCAGCCGCAATGACAATATTTCCCTGGTCCAGCAATCGTTGCATGCGTTCGGTAGAAATAGATTGGATGCGTGCCTTGGTATGGCTGGAATCCGTGCGGACTCCGATTTGCCCACCCGTTAGGCTCACCGCTTTGCCACCGAGACCCGTGATGGCCATGGCCATCAAGGCCACCGAGACCTGCTCGCCCGTAGATAGCAACATATCCATTTCACGAGCTGGGGGCTGGTCGCATACCTGATCGGCTAGATTGACCAGCAGATCCGTATTTTTGCCCATGGCACTCACGACCATGACAACTTGATTTCCCTGTTGCTGGGCACGCAAAGCACGCCGCGCTGCAGCACGAATTTTTTCGGCATCCGCGACACTTGTGCCGCCAAATTTTTGTACGATTAACGACATTTTTACGTTTCTTCCTTACATAATTTGTACTCTACACTATCGATTAGTGCAGCCCAGCTAGCTTCAATAACGTTTTCATGGACACCCACGGTGCCCCAAACATCCGATTCATCACGACTTTCGATGACCACCCTTACACGGGCTGCCGTGGCGGCATCAGAATTAATCACGCGAACTTTATAGTCCACCAGCTGCATTTCATTCAGTACGGGGAAATGTCCATNGAGTGCTTTTCGCAGCGCTGCATCAAGAGCATTTACAGGACCATCTCCCTCCGCAACTTCATGACGTAACTGGTCATTCACAATTAATTTGATTGTGGCTTCTGTGATTGGCTTACCACCTCGGCTGACAACACTGGTGTGGTACTGCACCAATTCGAAGTGTGGCTGATAGGCTCCGGCAGNTCGTTGAATAAGTAAATCGAATGATGCTTCGGCAGCCTCAAACTGGTAGCCATTATTTTCGAGATCTACCACCTGCTGTAAAATGGTATTCATTAATTCTTTGTCGTGTTCCAGATTATGCTTCGTTGCCAGAGCAATGATATTTGATCGGCCAGAGAGTTCACTTACCAGGATCCGACGTTCGTTGCCGACTGCCACTGGATCGATGTGTTCGTAGCTAGAAGCAACTTTGGCAACTGCATGGACATGCATGCCGCCTTTGTGTGCAAAGGCACTTTGCCCAACAAAAGGNTGTCCGCCTCGAAAGTGCATATTACAGATTTCGTAAACATATCGCGAAAGTTCTGTCAGGTGTTCGACACCGTGTCCTTCAAGTACCTGATAATCCTTTTTTTTAAGGGCCAAATTAGCAATCACGGAGATCAGGTCGGCATTCCCGCAGCGTTCTCCCAGGCCATTGATGGTGCCCTGAACATGGGTGGCACCAGCGTCTATTGCAGAGAGTGAATTGGCCACAGCGAGTTCGCAGTCATTGTGGGTATGAATTCCCAGACGTTTGTCGATTTTGCCGCCAGCTTCACGAGTAATGCTGGCAATCTCCTCGGGAAGTCCGCCGCCATTAGTATCGCACATCACGATTAGGGATGCCCCGGACTCTGCGGCTGCTCGGATTGTTTGTTCTGCGTATTCGGGATTCGCTTTCCAGCCATCAAAAAAGTGCTCAGCGTCGTAAATGACCTCACGACCTTCGCCACATAAATATGCGATCGTGTCACGGATCATTNCCAGGTTTTCTTCAAGCGTAACCCCCAAGACTTCGGTGGCATGAAAGTCGGATGTTTTGCCTACAATCGTTATCACCGGCGCTTGGGACTCAAGTAAGGATTTCATGCCCGGGTCGTCAGCCGGTTTCAAACCACGACGGCGCGTCATTCCGAAGGCACATGCTTTGCTGTTCTGTAAAGGCTTTTCAGCNAGACGCTGGAAGAACTCAGCATCTTTTGGATTCGAGAGTGGATAGCCGCCTTCAATATAATCAAATCCCAGATCGTCCAGCCGCCGTGCTACCAGCAGCTTGTCCTCCAGCGAAAAGTTAACGCCTTCACCTTGGGCACCATCCCGAAGGGTCGTGTCATATGTTTCGATTTTCATGGCAACTTGCTTTCGACTTCCGACTATCGGCATCTAGGAGCAGATAGTTTCCAATAAAAAAGCCCCAAGACTTGCGAGTCTCAGGGCTTGGTGTGTAACCGTTTGTTCACCGCACCCTAAGGCAGTTGGGTAATCGTAATCGTAATCGTACCGAGCGTGGTCGGCGACGGTTTCAATTTGCGATCAACTTCCAACATGGCAGTCTCAGGGGATATCCGTTTGAATTCGGTGGATCTATGGGTGAACNACTCAGTTTAGCCACCTGGGGAATGACAAGCAAGCGTGTGTCTCACTCTCCTGCCGAGTCGGACGCCAGGCTGCCTTGTCTCTTTAAGTTGGGGGGGAGAATGCACCAAACATCAGAACATGGGAGTTTCAGAGCCCTATTTGGCCGAAAAGGTCCGGTTAAGCTCATTTAGCTGGCAATAAGGGTCTGATTCCAACAAATTTTCACTTAGAATGCGTCGGTCCAGGGTCACCGGATCAGCGACCCCATTCCATGAGCTACGGTTAATTNAGTAGCATTCTGAGCCTGANTCGTTACTTAGCTCAGGCGCAAAAATAATATCGCGGCGAACACGCTTAGGTAATCAAATGGCATTTGAAATTGACAACTGGCAGAAAACTGAAATTCGCGGTTCCTATATCTTCTGGGCCGTTATGGTCCTGCTGCTGATCTGGCTGTTGTCCACGACCATCTACACGGTGCAAGCAGAATCACAGGGTGTGGTTCTCCGGTTTGGCAAATATGTAAAAACGGTAGATCCCGGTTTGCGGATCAAGTATCCATTNGGCATAGATAAAGTGTTCATTCTCCCAGTCAAGCGACAACTTAAACAGGAATTCGGATTTGGCACGCCGGGTGCAACGAACGTAACACAGTACTCTTCGGAGCAGGAAGAAGAACGGGGTATGGTGACAGGTGATCTGAACGCAGCTACTGTGGAATGGATCATCCAGTATCGCATCCGCGATCCCATGTTGTTCCAGTTCAAGGTACGTAACCCGGATGACACCCTTCGGGATATTTCTGAATCAGTGATGCGCACCGTGGTAGGAGATCGCACGGTGGATGAAGTGATCACTGTGGGGCGGCAAGAGATTGAGTCGGAAGCGCTGACTCAGCTACAAGCTCAAGTGAACAAATACGAACTTGGGTTGAGCATCGATCAGGTTCAATTGAAAAATGTCAATCCGCCAAGGCCAGTACAGCCTTCTTTCAATGAGGTCAACCAGGCCCAGCANGAACGCGAAAAGATGATCAACGTAGCGAATGGCGAATACAACAAAGTTGTTCCTCGCGCCAGCGGCGAAGCCGAACAGAAGATACAGGCCGCACAAGGCTATGCGTTAAAGCGAGTCAACGAAGCTCAGGGAGACGTATCTCGCTTTAATGCCGTGTTCGCCGAGTACCTTAAAGCGCCTGAAGTGACCAAACAGCGCATCTACATTGAAACGATGCGACAGATCATTCCGAAACTTGGCAAAAAGATCATCATCGATGAGGAAGCCAGTCAGATATTGCCTTTGCTGCAATTGAACTCGGATAAGGAAAGGAACTTTCGATGAAACGATTCCTCACACCAATTTTAATCGTAATCCTGACCATCGCCACGTTCGTGACGCTGGGTGGCGTGTACACCGTCTCAGAAACTGAACAGGTAATCATCACTCAGTTTGGGAAGCCTGTTGGCGATCCCGTCAAAACAGCCGGGCTTCATTTCAAGGTGCCCTTCATTCAGGAAGTCACTCGCATCGAGAAACGCATCCTGGAATGGGATGGCCGTCCCAGTGAGATGCCAACCAAGGACAAGACATACATTGTAGTCGATACGTTCGGACGTTGGCGGATCAATGATGCCAAGCAATACTTCCTTCGTCTAAGAGATGAACGCAGCGCTCAATCACGGTTGGATGACATTCTTGGCAGTGAAATCCGCAATGCCATCGCCAAGCACGAGTTGATCGAGGTTATTCGCACGACGAAGGACCGCGAACCTGCTCGCGATGCAGCCTTGCTCGACGCGCCAGGCAACATTGGTATTCTCTACCCAATTACAAAGGGACGTGCCAAAATTGAAAAAGAAATATTTGAGAAGGCTGCGAGCAAACTCACTGATTTTGGCATTGAGTTGTTGGACATGCGCTTCAAGCGGATTAACTACAACCAGAGTGTTCGTGAGCGGATCTACGAACGCATGATCAGTGAACGTCAACAGATTGCTGAGAGGTTTCGTTCCGAGGGTGCCGGTGAGGCCGCTAAAATCCTTGGCAAGAAAGAACGCGATCTATTGAAAATTGAGTCTGAGGCGTACAAACGCGTGCAGGAAATCCGAGGCGTCGCCGACGCCAATGCGACACAGATTTACGCGGAAGCGTACAATCAAAACGCCGAATCGGTCTCATTTTATGGATTCATAAAAACAATGGAGACCTATGAGGAAATGCTTGATCAGAATAGTACTCTCATCCTGACAACTGGAAGTGATATCTTTAAGTATCTAAAAAAGGTCGAACGGCTGATTCCGTAGTCGCGTTAGTCGACGAGTGAGTGTCAGAACAAGGCTTTGCTAGGACACATAAACTGTAATTCAGGTTAGTTTCCAGGCCCACTCGGTACTTGAAAGCCTTTTCTCTAGTGTACTAGACGCTGTCGGCGTATTCGTCTTCCTCCTCCCATTCATCGTCTTCTTCGAGTTCATCGTCTTCTTCGAGTTCATCGTCTTCGTACTCCTCTTCGTCTTCTTCCGCCAATTCATCGTCTGCTGAAGAGGACTCGCCTTCTTCGTCGTCGTCTTCGTATTCCCACTCTTCGTCGTCAGCGAGTTCTTCTTCGGAGGCCTCTTCGTCAGCGTCGGATTCGTCGTCTTCGTATTCCCACTCTTCGTCTTCGGGTTCGCCTTCTGTTTCTGACAATTCCTCGTCTGCGGCTATCTCGTTGTCGGAGCAGGTGTCTTCTTCCCATTCTTCATCGCTATCGGTTTGAGCGTCCTGATCCTCTTCCCAGGGAGGTGTCGCAGAAGATTCTTCTTCGAGGTCGCTCGGCTCATCCGTTCCAGGAATAATTCTGTTTGAACGTGATGGTTTTGCACTAACAGTGGCTGCCGTGACGGGACCGTCATTCGCTGATTCTTCTGCGCCATCACCCGTCATGGCTTCCCAGTCGGCAATGGTGATCAGTACTTCACGCGCTTGAGAGCCATTGTACTCGCCAACAATACTATCCTCAGCCATGTAGTCGATTAGCCGAGCCGCTCGGCCATATCCGATTCCCAGACAACGCTGGAGCAAAGATACGCTGCCGCGCCCCTCGCGCACGACCACATCAACGGCTGCCTCATACAATTCATCACGATTCTTGAGTGGGCCAGGTGCAGCAGCTTCTTCTTCATCCTTGGTCTTCAGTTCAATCAATTCTTTTGCGAACTGCGGTGAGTCTGTCCCCACGAAGTCGACCACCGAGTTGATCTCATCGTCGGAGAGAAACGTGCCTTGACCACGCATGAGTTGACTGGTACCGGGTGAGAGGAACAGCATGTCGCCATTGCCCAGAAGTTTGTCGGCCCCATTTTCGTCGAGCACAACCCGGCTGTCCGTACGACTGGCTACCTGGAAAGCAATCCGAGCAGGCAGGTTCGATTTGATCAAGCCAGTTATGACGTCAACGGTAGGTTTTTGTGTGGCCAGAATCAGATGAATCCCAACAGCCCGGCTCTTTTGTGCCAAGCGGATAATGTGCTGTTCAACGTCTTTACCGGCCGTCATCATCAAGTCGGCCATTTCATCTGCCACGATTACAATAAAGGGCAACTGTCTGGGGATCGTTTCCCATTCGGCCTCGCTCCTTGGTCGGACTCGTTCCCGCAATTCTTCCTCGCTGAGCTGGTTGTAGACCGAAACATGACGTACACCTGCCCGGGCCAGCAATTGATAACGTTCTTCCATCTTGTCGACGGCCCAAGCTAGGATAGCCTCTGCCTTTTTCATGTCCGTCACGACAGGATGCATTAAGTGTGGTAATTTGCCATAGCCACTCAGCTCGACCATTTTGGGATCGATCATGAGCATCCGTACCTCAGCCGGTCCACGACTCATGAGGATAGAGACAATGATTGAATTTAAGCACACACTCTTCCCCGTACCGGTACGTCCTGCAATCAGCAAGTGGGGCAGGGCGGCCAGATCAACCACGAGCGGTTTGCCCGAGACGTCTTTGCCCAAATAGATGGGGATTTTCATTCGCTTCGCGCGGCCATTGGTCTCTTCGATGACGTCGCGTATGCGGACCAATTGCCGGTTTTCGTTGGGCACCTCGATGCCGACGGTATTCTTGCCGGGAATTGGGGCAACAATACGTACACTGGGCACACGCAAAGCAATCGCCAGATCGTCAGCTAGATTGGTAATCTTGGCCAATCGTAAACCGGCTTCCAGCGCAATCTCATACTGGGCAATTACCGGTCCTGTTTCAATTTCAACGACCTTGACGTTAAATCCAAAGTTTTGGAAAGTCTTTTCTAGAATTCGCGCTTTCTTGCGAACTTCGCGTTCATGCTCTTCATAGGAAACATCATCCGATTCAAGCAGCAAGTCCAGGGGTGGCATTTCGTAGTCAAAATCGCAATCCGTCTGTCGCGAGTCGGCTGCTTCCAGTTGATTGATGATTTCTTCCCGCTCGGAATTTTTCTCCGATTTTTCTTGAGGTTTTGTGATGCTCAGCATTGAAGCAAGCTTGTTTTTAAGTCGAGGGGGATCGGGTGCCGTTTCTTGTTTTATGCCTGGTGTGCGAACTTTCAGCTGGGGTGCTGTGGACACCTCGGCTACTTCATCCTCGTCCTCGTCTTCATATTCATAAACGTCTTCTTCATCTTCTTCCGCCTCGTCCTCCTCTTCGTATTCATACTCTTCATCCTTGTCCTCTTCTTCGTCTTCTTCAAATTCATCTTCCAGGTCCGTCTCTGGGCGAGCAGCGCGACGTCTAACGGGAGCGTGGCCCATGTGTCCCAGGGTCATTAGGCCTCGTCCTGAAAGGACGGTTGTGAAGGCAGCAAATTTGAGTAGTAGATAATCGGTACAGAGTAAAACGCCAGCCAATAAGACTGTGATAATCAGGATGTAAGCTCCCGTACTGGCAAAATTTGATTCCAGTAGTGCTTGTCCCATCGCCCCCAGGTAACCACCTGCACCGATCACCGGCCCCGGAGTCGTATTTGGTAAAGCCATTGTGGCCAGCGCACAGAGGGCTACCAGCGAAGCAACCCAGCCGATAGCGCGGAGTACCGGTTGATCAATACCCTTTCGCCAGAGTAGCGTGAACGCCAACACGCCTAGGGAGAGAACCAGGTAATAGGCACCCAGTCCGATGCTTTCGAACATAAAATGGGTAATGTAAGCACCTATAGGTCCACATGCATTCTGGTATTCGGCGGGGGGCGGGTGGACCAACGAACTAGGTGGATCAGCAGGATGGTACGTACCCAGCGCAACCGTCAGCAATACCGTAACTGCCAATAGCAGTAGGGTGAAAAGATCGAATCTTAAATTTCGATTTTCAAACATTGAGGCCTGAACGATCCAGAACGGTAGCCTTCTACGGATTTGTAACAAACATGTAGGGTATTGCCATTCGTCCTGAAAGTGCTTTGTGAACTGAATTCGCCAGGTGAATTCGTCACTCTTTCAACTCTCAAAGAACTGACAGGCTTTACCTTAGGTTCGTACGTCCAGAAAGAAGAATGGGTTCTACATGGGGTGTCTGCGACAACTTTCCAAGTTGCTTCAGACTGATCGCAGGGCTCATCCATGCCCGAGTTGTCCATCCTGTGATGCAAATCGGCAGTATTGGCGCATAAATTGCGCACCTACATCGCCACAGAAGGACTTCGTCACTTTGCATCTGCCAGATTCAATTGCCTTGAGACACGTGCTAATTCTTGCCTGGATCGGACTACTGGAAAAAACGTCACAGCAGTGCTTCCTATAGGTTTGTAGCGATCATGCGGGTGGCTTGAAATTGCAGGTAGGACCCAGCATGCCAGGTTTGCGCTCTCGTAATAGTGCGATCAGGTTGTCCTTCGAATCGGTTGCAACCAAAATATCTGAATTAGAGTTTGTCGGTCTTTTGGATTCGATCAACCTGCCATGACATATATGGTTGACTTGTTCTTCGTTGAGAGTCACCCGTGGTAAATGGGCAACGGTAGTTAACGGAGAGAGTAGTTGTTCTGGCAGCAAATCTGCTTGAATCTGATGGGGATCCAGGGCATCCGCAATGCAGTAAGAGCCGATTGCAGTGCGCGTGAGTGCTGACATGACCGCTCCGGTTCCCAGCGACTCTGCCAGGTCACGTCCCAGACTACGCACGTAGGTGCCGCTACCGCATCGAATAGACAATTGCAATTCAGGATAAGCGTATTTTGTGATTTCTAAGCTGTAGATCTTTATGGGTCGTGATTTCAGCTTGATCTCCAGTCCCTGTCGAGCCAGGGCATACGATCTTTGGCCCTGAAGCTTGAGGGCCGAATATGCTGGAGGACGCTGCATAATCGTGCCCAGGAAATTAGGGAGTTGGGATTCCAGATTCAGACGGGTAGGTTCAGGTGCAGATGGTACTGGAGTTGTCTCGGTTTCGGTATCTTCACTAGGGCTCGTTTGTCCGAGCAGAAAAGTGGCCTGGTATTGTTTGGGCATTTGTTGCACATGCGAAATCAGCTTCGTTGCGGACCCTACACAGACCACCAAGACTCCACTGGCTAATGGATCCAGGGTTCCCGCATGCCCCGACTTGATGGGTCTCACAATGCGTTGCACCCGATTCACAACATCGCGTGAGGTCCAATTCTGGGGTTTATTGATATTCAGAACGCCAATCATGGGCAAAGTATTGTAGCGCGTCAGGCACAGATTAAGGGATTATTCAGTTTGCACACTATTCGGTATATTAGATTCTACCAAGGACTCAGATATGTGGGTTCTCCTACTCTAGCGAAAGATACTCTACCTTGACTACCGAGATAAGCTCTTTAGCCACATTGCTCGCTTCCCATGGAATTGAATTACCAGCGGACCAACTTGGGCTACTGGACCGCTACCGAATTTTACTTTGGCAATGGAACTCGCAACTGAACCTGACTCGACATACGACGCTCGAAAAATTTGTCACTCGCGATGTGATCGATAGCGTGGAACTGGCCACGTTACTGAAGGCAGGAGAGCGAATACTGGATGTGGGCACTGGAGGGGGTGTTCCTGGATTGATTCTTAGTATTCTAAGGTCGGATTTAAGCGTGTGTGTTTGTGAATCGACGCAGAAAAAAGCCAAGGCTGTCCAGGCCATGGTTGAAGAACTGCAACTACCCGTACAGGTGTTTGCATGTCGAGCGGAGAAGATACTCGAAGAGCAGACTTTCCATACTTTGGTCGCCCGCGCCGTTGCCCCTGTTGCAAAAATACTAGGTTGGCTGGAACCCCACTGGCCCTCTTTCTCGCGACTTTTGCTGATCAAAGGGCAACGTTGGGTGGAGGAAAGGGGCGAAGCACGGCATCGTGGTTTACTTAAACCTCTTGAGTTACGCAGGATAGCAAGCTATCGGACCCCTGGTAATGACTCGGAGAGTGTTATCCTGAGCATCGAACCTTCAGTTGCCAATAAGGGATAGCGTTACCGACAGTCGTGATTTAAGATGGACACCCTGCAGTCTGTCGAAATGGCAGTTGCGGTTCTGGATTCCATTACCTAACGCAAGAAAATACCTATTCGGAGAAGAAAAGTGGCCGACGAAAAACAAAAGGAAACTACAGAAGAATCGGCTGCACCTTCTGGAGCACCCGCAGTTGGGCAGGCAGAGCAAGCCGGGCGTGTTCAAGTGGACGATACGACAGCCGGTTGCTCGTATGCTAATTTTTGCCGAGTCACGGGTACACCCGAAGAATTGATTGTCGACTTTGGTCTCAACTCGCAACCTTTTGGTGTACCTACAGAACCCGTGAAAATTACGCAGCGGATCGTCACCAACTATTTCACAGCAAAACGCATGCTGCATGCTTTGCATCTTTCGGTTCAGAGACACGAACAAGCCTTTGGTGTCTTAGAAACAGATGTACAAAAGCGAGTCGTGGCTAAACCACAAGGCTAAGTTGGTTGCGGACTTGTCTTGGCACGATTAGCTTGGAATAGGGATCCGGTAACAGAGAACTAGTCGTACTGGGAACTGATGCTGGCCGTCCTATTAGGTAGCTGGGATTTATCTCTCGTCGTTACATCCCCTGACTTAGTTGTCGGCTGCGTTCCATGGCGTCTTCTGCCAGGCGGATGTATTCCATATTGTTGGTGCCGGCGTAGGCTCGCTGGTACGTGACGCTCATTGCCGTGTAGCTGAAGGGGTCATTGGGCTCAAGTTGGCATACCTGTAGGGCATGCTGGACCGCTTCTTCGTGTTTTCCTAAACGTTGCTGGATAACGGCAAGTGCAGAGTGGGCGAGTGCGTACTGGGAGTCGATTGCAAGCGCTTCATGCAATTTCTTCACCGCCTCTTCAAGTTGGCCGGCTTCTTTGAGTTTGTCTGCTGCGTCATATAGTTCGACTACATCGGACATTTGTATCTACTCCGTGGCGAATCATCTGGGTGAACCAAACCAGCATTTTACCGCAAGCTAGCATTTCTCGCACGGGGGGTATTAGAGTGTGCGAGGCACACATGGAGTCGTTTTTCAGTACATAAGTTGGTTTCGCAGGACCACTCTAGCGGAACCTTTCTCAATAGTGCTAGCCGCCAGGTGCATGCATGGTTTTGGTAATTTTGGTGGAATAGATCAATTATTTTCCAATGTTTAAGCCGTTAGAAGCGGATTAACCGATAACACCGCTAAGCCTCTGCGAATAAGTGCATTTGATTTGCAAAGTTGAGTTGTCTTTAGTGAGATGACTTTTTGACCGGCCAAATAGGATCCACCGTGATGATACACCCTTCTGCAATTATCAGTTCCCAGGCAGAAATAGCCCCGGATGCCGAAATAGGTCCTTTTTGTATAGTTGAAGCCGGAACGCAGATTGGTTCTGGCTGTCGTCTTGTTGCCAATGTGAGTGTGCGTACGGGCACCGTATTGGGAAGCGAATCGACCGTTTATGAGGGAGCCATTTTGGGTGGGTTACCGCAGATTGCCAATCAACCCACAAACCCGGGCAATTTGGTCATCGGCAAGAGAAATGTATTGCGGGAACATTGCACATTGCATCGTGCTATCCATGAAGGCAATTCCACCACACTAGGGGATGACTGCCTGCTAATGGTAGGTGCCCATGTTGCCCATGATTGCCAGGTAGGCAATCACGTCATTCTCACCAATGGAGCCATGTTGGGTGGGCATGTCGAAATTGGTGACCGAGCTTGTCTGGGTGGCAACTCTGCAGTGCATCAATTTTGTCGCATTGGTCGGTTGGTGATGGTTGGCGCTTGTACAAAAGTCGTCCAGGATATTCCCCCCTTTGTACTCACGGATGGGGCAACGGCACTGATTGTCGGATTAAATCGCGTGGGCTTACGACGTGCCGGGTTGAGCCGTCAGGAAATCCTTGACTTGAAAGCTGCTTACCGCTTGATCTATCGACACGGATTGTCTTTTCAGGAAACTCTCCAGGTGCTGCAGGAACAATTTCCCACAGGAGTGGCTTCGGAATTCGCCACATTCTTCCAAGGTGGGGAGCGAGGTTTTGTGCAGGAGCGTCGCAGCCCGCCACGTATTGCCTTGCGGGTGCACCCGGCCGTTGATGAAATCGATGAGGAGGAATCCTCACCGGTACCTCGTCGTCTGGCGGGCTAGCCCGCATATTTCATTCTTCGACAGTTGCTAAAAACGCAGCTATCAAATCAAGGCTTGTAATTATTCCGATAGGTCTATCGTGATCCAGAACTACCAAGCGATGGATATGCTGGTTGCACATACAGCGAGCAGATTGTAGTAAAGAGCACTCATGATCGATTGTTTGTACTGCCATGGACATGTGATTGCGAACGTAGTCATTGAGCATTTCTCCGCCGTATAAAAATTCGCTTACGGTATCTCAGGAGGGTATGTAAGCTGGAGGATTTTTTTCACATGCATTTGCTTTTTCACGAATAAAGTCTGAACTGCTGAGTATTCCAATGCAATGTCCCATTTTGTCGACGACAGGCGCTCCAGACACCTGGTGTCTATTCAAGGTTTGAGCTGCTTCCGACATGGTGCTACTACCACATAGAGTGACAATACGCTCCGTCATAACATCACCAACTTTCAGACTCAGTAGTCTCTCAATGGTGCTATTCATAGCAGGACCTATTTTCTCTTCATGTCTGGGATTTACGCTGCTTACACCTGTTGAGGATACAGCATGTACCCGGTTCTCGACCCGTTGGATATCTGGCAAATCCTTCAGTGCAGTCTGCAAAATCTGCTTCAGATAGTAAGACGGAAGAATACCTTCCACGATCAGGCAGCTCCCGGCAAAGTCGAAATGAATAGTCCCCTGATGACCGCAGAAATGAACTTGTTGATCGAGTAGATTGCGGGCATGACGAATAATCTGACTCCCTTTTCCATTTCGGCTCCAACGAAGTGTTGAAAACAGGGCTGTAGGCCCTGTAACCGTTAGACGCTAAGAAATATCTAAGGCTACAAGATATTTCTAGAATAATCACAGAAAGCAGAATGCTATGTGAATTAGCTTACATAGAGGGAGAAGGGAGAAGGCTGGGGGATGGAATACGCGCTCATGTCTCGTGTAGCCGGATCCGCCAGGATTTGGGAAGCGTAGAGTATGGCCAAGCCATCTGGTAGTGTCCAGAATTCTGGCGCCAACTGCTATGGCAGGAATGATGGTGCTATCGTGTTTCTCTAAACCCCCTACTTCCCATGACTCAGCGCTGCCTGGGCCGCTGCCAGACGGGCAATCGGAACGCGGAATGGGCTGCAAGAGACATAGTCCAATCCGACTTGATGGCAAAAATCGATTGAATCCGGGTCGCCACCGTGTTCTCCACAGATGCCACATTTGAGTTTGCTCTTGGCGGAGCGCCCTTTTTTGACCCCCATATCTACCAGTTGTCCAACACCAGTCGAATCGAGTGTCTGGAAAGGATCCCTTGGCAGAATTTCTTCACGCAGGTAATCCGGCAAGAAGGTGTTGATGTCATCACGACTGTAGCCAAAGGTCATTTGTGTCAGGTCGTTGGTACCAAAACTGAAGAAGTCCGCCGATTCGGCCACTTGATCTGCCGTTAACGCAGCACGCGGAATTTCGATCATGGTGCCAACTAGAATGCCCAGCTTGCCTTTGAATTTTTTGGCGGCTTGCACCTCAGCCATTACGTCACGTACGCGCGCACTGAGCATTTCAAGTTCTTTGGCTGTGCCAACTAGCGGAATCATAATTTCAGCCTGAGCATCGATTTTCTTTTTCTTACAGGCAATCACAGCTTCAGTAATCGCAGTTACCTGCATGTCGAGAATCTCAGGATAAGTAACTGCCAGGCGGCACCCACGATGCCCCAGCATGGGATTCATTTCGTGCAATGACTGGACTCGATTTTTAACAACCGATCGCTTCACACCCAGACGGCTGGCCATTTCGGCCTGACTTTTGTCGTCGTGAGGCAGGAATTCGTGCAGTGGTGGATCCAATAAGCGAATGGTTACCGGCAATCCTTTCATTGCGGTGAAGATACCAATGAAGTCTTTGCGCTGGACGGGAAGCAGTTTTTTAAGTGCAGCTTTGCGATCATCTTCGCTCTCGGCAAGGATCATTTCTCGCATAGCCAAAATGCGATCCCCTTCGAAGAACATATGCTCGGTGCGACAAAGGCCTATGCCTTGGGCACCAAAACTACGAGCCCGTTTGGCATCCGCAGGCGTGTCCGCATTCGTTCGGACACGCATCGAGCGGTGCTTGTCGGCCCACTTCATCACTGTTGAGAAATCGCCGGACAGTTTGGGTGTTTGGGTAGCCACCTCTCCAGCCATGACTTCCCCAGTGGAACCATCAATGGATAGGACATCTTTGTGTGAATACGTTTTGCCATCGACGGTCAGCTTGCGCGACTTTTCGTTGATCTGAATTTCTCCAGCACCTGCGACGCAACAGCGACCCCAGCCACGAGCTACAACTGCTGCGTGACTCGTCATCCCACCCGTGCTCGTCAAAATGCCAGCGGCAGAGTGCATGCCGTCGATGTCTTCCGGGTTGGTTTCTTTGCGCACGAGCAAGACCTTTTCGCCATTCAGGGTGCGTTCTACGGCTTCGTCCGCGGTGAAGGCTGGTTTGCCACTGGCAGCTCCTGGTGAGGCAGGAAGACCTACAGTAAGGACCTTGGCCGCCTTTTTGGCAGTCGGGCTGAAACTGGGTAATAGCAGTTGTGTGAGGTCGCCTGCAGGAATGCGCTGGACCCCTTCTTTCTCAGAGATCAACTTTTCTTTGACCATATCGCAGGCAATCTTGACTGCGGCTGCCCCGGTTCGCTTGCCGTTGCGAGTCTGCAGCATGTAGAGTTTGCCTTTTTCGATGGTAAACTCGATATCCTGCACATCACGATAGTGCTTTTCGAGTTTGGTTTTGATTTTGAGCAGTTGCTCGTAGACCTTCTTGTTCCATTTGGTCATTTTGACAACTGGCTGGGGCGTACGAATACCGGCCACAACATCTTCGCCCTGCGCGTTGATGAGGAATTCTCCATAGAACGAATTCTTGCCAGTTGATGGGTCACGAGTGAACGCAACGCCTGTGCCTGAGTCTTCGCCCATGTTGCCAAATACCATGGATTGCACATTGACGGCCGTGCCCAGGAGGCCGGTAATGTTTTCGACCTGACGGTAACGAATCGCACGCGACTGCATCCAGCTACGAAAGACGGCTTCGACAGCCATTTCAAGTTGTTTGATAGGCTCTTGCGGAAATGGTTTTCCAAAGTGCTTGCGGAATACTTTTTTGTAGGCGTTGCATAATTCAATCATGCCTTCGACGGGTACGTCGTTGTCTTCAACGGCATTGTACTTATTCTTGATCTTGTCGAAGGCGTGCTCGAAGTATTCGTGGTCAACACCACAGACGACATCGCCATACATGTTGATCAATCGGCGGTAAGCATCGTAGGCAAATCGCTCGTTTTTCGTAGCGTTGGCCAAACCAACGACAGATTGATCATTGAGGCCTAAATTAAGAATCGTGTTCATCATTCCAGGCATCGATACGGCGGCACCAGATCGCACCGAAACGAGCAGAGGTGACTTCGTGTCACCGAATTTCTTGCCCAGTTCTTTTTCCAGAGTTTGGATATTCTTAGCGACATTTGGCATCAACTCGGAGGGCAGCTTTTTCTTGTTTTTGTAGTAAAGATCACAGACCTCTGTAGTAATAGTAAATCCAGGAGGTACTGGGAGCCCAATGCTTGTCATCTCGGCCAGATTGGCTCCTTTCCCGCCAAGAAGCTGCTTTTTTGTACCGTTACCTTCGGTCTTGGTTTTGCCGAAGTAGTAGGTCATCTTGGGGGAACGCGATGCTTTTTTTGCCATTGTTTTGTTAGATCCTATATTGTCGAAAAACGATTCGTGTAATTTGACTTGAATAAAAAGCTAAACAGGCTTCTTCTAATCACTTGGGCGAAGTCACTTTTACCATGGGGTTTATCCCCGATGGCGATGTCCCTTATGGTGATGTCCCTTATGGTGATGTCTCTTATGGTGATGTCTCTTATGGCGAAACTAGCATCGCTTGTTTGACGAAAACCCCCCGCCGCTGGGCCGAGATGTCCAGGGGCTTTAGTTGAGATAT
>PATG01000071.1 GCA_002713555.1 Planctomycetaceae bacterium | reverse complement strand
TGGAAGTAGGCGGACTTCAAGTACGGATGGGCGATCTGCTGCATGGAGATTGCAATGGCGTCACGAATATTCCCCTGGAAATAGCCAACGAGGTGGCAGATGTCGCAGATGAGTTTATCGCGGCTGAACAACAGGTGATTGAGTATGCGACTCAGACGGGAGACAAGAAAATTGCCGAGTTGGTAGAGCGACGCCGAGCCATGGGCAACGCGATTGCCGTTTTGCGTAACCGTGTTTCGCGCCAGGCATGATTCTTTTAATTGAGAGGTACTTATGCTTAAGGGACTATGGACAATTGGTGTTAAGGTCCCTGACCTTGAAAAGGAGCTGCAGTTTCATCGGGAGATTGGTAACGAAATCGTACTCGATGAAACTTTAAATATCGATGGGACCGACTATCGTATTCCATTGATTAAAATGGGGGACAAGTACCTGCACCTGGCCGAAGTCATGGTGTACGAAACGGAACTTGGCATGGAGCTACCCTATGGACCAACCCATCTGGTTTATATAAGTGACAACTTTGAAGCAGACGTCGATAAATTTGCATCCGCAGGAGCGACACCAATCCGCGAGCCCGCAGAAGTTTCCGCAGGCTTTGGTGATCGTAAAGTGGCCTTCTTCCGTTCGCCCAGCGGATGGATTTTTGAGGTTGCCGAGATTTATCGGCATGGCGTACCAGAAGTTGTATGAGTAAGGAACTCGGTCGTGAAAATATGTGATCAAATTTACCTGGTCGGCTCGGAACAATTTGGCCTGAGTCATCTGCTCGACTGCAATTGTTATCTTGTCGAATCTGGAAATGCTTTGGCGCTCGTTGATTCTGGCACTGGAATGGGTGTTGAAGAAATATTAAAGAACATCCAGATCCAAGGTTTCGAGCCAAAAGATCTCACACATATCCTGATTACTCATGCACATTTGGGCCATTGGGGGGGAGCCCCAGAAATACGGGAAGCAACCGGCGCCGAAATTTGGGCTCCTGAAGCCGGCCGACATCTCATGGAAAACATCCAGGAAGATCACACCATTTGGCAAAACTTTGAGTTCGGCCGCTACCCGCAGGATTTAAAACCGCAGCCCTGTTCGCCAGATCATACGTTTGGCGATGGAGATACCCTTTCTATGGGTGATCTAGAAATTCAGACCATCACCGTGCAGGGGCATACCAAAGATTCGAACTGCTTCCTGTGTGAAATCGCCGGGGAGCGGGTGCTATTTTCGGGAGATGTCGTTTTTTATGCGGGACTGCTGGGAATCTCCAACGCACCTGGCGCCAGTCTAGAAGACTACCGCCGCGACTTGCCCAAGCTGGCGGGACTCAACATTGACATGCTCTTTCCGGGTCATAGTGTATTCATTCTCAAAAACGGTCAAAAGCACATCGACCGTGCGCTCCGCAAACTGGCAGACTTTGTTTTGCCGGACACCTTTTTCGAAGGCAACGAATTCATGTGGGAGCAGGACTATCGCGAGTCGCTAGAGTAAAAATCCTTTTCAGCCCACTCTTAAGCATTTACCTGCCATACATCTTTAATCGTGAAGGTGTGTAAAGAGGCACGTTTTTCCCCAGGGGGGTCATTGCGCGTAGCGTATCTCCCAACCACTCTTGTTGGAACTGCTTGTCGTAAATTTTTTCGGTGACACGGCGCTTCGCCAGTGGAAAGCGGATACTTGCCATCGTGCTTTTGGCTTGCGCTGGTATTCGCAAATATGAATCTGAAATCTCAATGGCCTGATTCTGGCCATCAATTTGCAATTGCAAAGAATCACGCTGAACCGATTCAGGAATGCGGATAGAAATGGGAAGTAGCTCACGAGTATGAATTTCGATAAGTCCCTCGACCGGAATGAAGCAGCGAATCTTGACTGCGGGGTGATGATAAGAAAAGAGAAAATGAACGTGGATACCCGCATCGTCCACACTGACAATATTGTCATAAACATCAGCCAATGCATGCATCCCTCCCTCGACTAAATCAACGGCAAGGTGAGGATAGTTGGCATCAATCAAATCATTCGGCAAAGTGAAGCCAAAACCACCAACACAGCGTATGGCTGCATCGGTAATCATTGCCTCCTCACCCCTATTCGGCATTCGTTCTAAGGAAGCGTCCAGATGCTGGCTGGCAAGGAGATGATTGCGGATGGCAATTTCTGCCTCATCGAGATAACTCGGATCAACATTGCGGCCAAGCATAATGAGTGACCGTATGATGTCGCCCGTGCAATTTGCCTCTCCGCGATGAGTACTTCCTTCAGCAACATGGCCAAAGGAAGAGCACACTGACTTGGAGGGTCCGTCGATCATCCGTTGGCCACTTTGAACGTACTGGGGCTGATCGGTTTCGATGCCATACTCGATCACATTGGCAATCGTGCCAAGAATTGAATGATTGTGGGCTGGCTCTGGAAACTTTTGCTGAGCTTCGCACCATGTAGAAAATTTTTCGGCAAGTATTTGAGCCAAAGCGTCTCCATGGGTGTCTTCGACCAGACGGTTGTACTCCATGACGGCATCGAGCATGCGGCCGTGTATTTGTGGATTTGGCGAAAAATTCGGTTGTTGGACTATCTCCAGATAGGCGGCCACCAGCTCTTGGGCCAGCTGCTTGGCACGTGCGTCATTCTCCCTGTCGTACAAACACATCAGCCCGAATAAAACTTCGCGTTGGCTATGCCAATCGACCTCTTCGTTTTCTCGACAATACTTTGGAAAATGTGCAAAATGGTCTTTGGGAGAGATGCTCTGGTAAAGAAGTTCGCGCAGCTGTTCGATAACTTTTTTATTTTCAACGCGTTGATCCGTTGAATTTTCCCAGAGATTGACTGTATGCAGGAGTCTCCCCACACAATGCGGTACATCCCATTCGGAATGTTCAAGTCGTGTCGGTCCACCCCAGACATAGTTGGCGTAGAGAGGCCGTCCGTATGCCGAGCTATCCAATACGTGTGTTGCATAGTCCATGGCCCGGTCCATGTGCCATTTGAGGTCGACGCCGCTCTGCTTCGGCTTCGGCAATCGCTGCATCATCTGCCGAACCCGATGGACTCGTCCGGCATCGACCTTAATCAAAGCTTCCGTAGAAGATTGCTCTCCATGCAAGCAGCAACATGGTAAAGCCACAAATGCACTAGCAGCAAAAAGGACGAAACGGCTCATAGACTACGGCTTTAGACTTTTTTCGGGCACGTATGCCGAACGTGTCGTTCGTGGTGCCGGACCTGAAAGAAATCCCTGACGCGCATAGAGAGGATAGACAGCACCTGGTGGATCGATGGAAACAACCGTATTGCCTTTCCAAACAACTTGAAATCCACTGCGCTGGGCAATTTCTCTAGTTTTTGATATTGCGAGTGGAAAGGTTATCTCCACACGTGCATCTGGAGTGAGGTGCTTCAAATGCACATAGCCCTTTTGCCACTCAACGGGCTGCGTTTGACCATTGATTTTCACCGAAACTTGCGTCCGATCTACATGACCGGGAATACGAACATACATTGGCTGTGGGAGGTGGACATGCAAATCAATTTGACCTTCGTAGGGCAGGTGGCTATGGACATCGACCGACCGCGATGAACGGCTGAAGAGGAGGTCAATCCAAACTCCATTCTCCAATTCACGAATTGCATGGTGCCAGAGCAAATACAAACCACGTGCCCCTTGAACATCACAACATCCTTGTTTCATGAAGTTGGCGTTAACCGAGGAACAACCAAAAAAGTCGTTCGGCGCACTCCAGCCAGCAAATCCACCGGGCAGCATCTCCAGCACATTCTCGGTTCGACCACCTGGAGGGGAATTGCCTGGGCGGCGTTCGGCAATGGGCCGGATATTTTCGAACCAATCTGTGTGCAGCATCTGGTGTTCCAGAAGTTGGTTGCGTCCATATTTTTCAGCGACATCCCAGTACTCGTTTTGTCCAGCAAGCGCAAGTGTAATCGCAATCTCGATCATGTCGACCAAAGGACACGTCTCGCCGCCCTCGCAGACATAGTTGGAATCGAATTCCGGAAACCAGCCAAAACGCGTTCCTTTTTTCTGCGCCACTTGGAAGGCCTGAATTGCCCAATCCTTGAGGTCCTGCCGACCTGTCCAATGGGCATGATACAAAGCGGCGTTGGCAGCCCAGGTGTTGGTTACCAGAATACCTTGAATGGGCTTATCGATACCGAATCTGGTTCCGGAATGAAACAGAATCCAGTTGAACATGTTATCAGCAAGTTCTCTTGCGGTGGGGTCTCCGGTCAGGTGCGCATAGCGAGATAAGGGCCGTAGGTAAAAAATACAATGTCCTGCGGCACCCAGTGGCCAGCCCTCGACCGGTGGTTCCTCTTGCGAAGACCAACCCGAACTCCTGGAGTAGCCAAGTGATGGGAAATACCAGTAGTCGTCTTTTTTGATCATGATCTTCGAAAGGCCACCGATCAATCGATCGATATAAGCTTTGACTCGCTGGTCTTTGGTGGCGGCATAAAGCGTTACCATTCCTTTCAGCGAATAGGACATGCTTTGAATGGGAACATTGTCTTGGACCGGTTGATCTTCGCGTTTTTCCTGATGCACAAAACCGTCTTCTGGGTCATAGTAGGAGAGAAGTAAATTCCCCAGCTTTGCTTGCAATTCAGCGTGTTGAGTGTCTCCCGTCATGTGACGCATCAGCACCACAGCATCTGTCCATAAGCCGGCGGTTTGCATGTAGATGTGATTTTCATGCCAGAGGGCAGGCTGGTCGAGATTGAATTTTCCCCACCACAGTGGCAATCCACCCCGCTGGGGATCACACGACTTGGTCAGAAAACTGAGCGCCAGTTTTGCTCTTCCTTGCAAGTCGGGTGTATCTGGCTGGGATACTTCGTCTGCCCCGACGGGTACTCCCAAGGCAAAAACAAGGACTAAAAAAAGAGCAGTCTTCTTGGTTGTAATTCGCATGGAAAATTCGATTCTGGCAACTTGCTCGATATGGAAACTTTCACCTTATTTCCCTTCTGACGGAAAAACGCGCAGGTCGCCCGTATCGGTTACGCCCAGACGCCACTTCTTCCCATTGGGCGAAGTGAGCACGATCCCTGCGGCTGGAACGGGTAGTTCGACGTCCCCTGTTGAGTGGACCTTCATCTTCTTTTCGTAGGGTTTCGTTCCTGCGCGACTTTCGATTGCTAGTTCCGAGCCAGTCGTGTTAGGGATTTGCACGTTGGCTCGCCAATCCGAATTTTGCGTTTGCTGATCCGTACGCTTGGCAGTCCAGCGCACATAGTCAGAGGGTTGGTCTCCACTATTCCTACGGATATTCCGCTCGATGCTGATGGCATCGACGGGGCCCGGAGGACCGCCATTTCGCTGAGCACTGAACTGTGCGGTACCATCCGTCTTGACACGCATGGCAATTGCGTTGAATGGTTGGACGTCTTTGTCCGCTTCCAACAGACCCCCTTGTATCATCTGCAGGTCCAGTGGCTTAACACGGCCATGCCCATGGGCTTCGACAATAATTCCAAATCGACTTTGTGATTCAGCTAGTGCAGTAATGCTCAGCATCTCATGCGCTTCGTTGGATGGATGGATCCTGTGCAGCGTCAGTTCTGCCAGGGCATCCGTTTCGGGTTTCTTTCCCATGGTTGGGTAGATGTCGAGCGCAGAACGAAAATAATCTCCTTGTGGAAGAAGTTCCAGGTTGCCACCCGGCTGAGCGCGAATATAACCATTGGTTGGGGGCAACCCATGTCCATCTCCGCCTCGCTTGAACCAAAGTTTACCTGGATATTCCAGGATGCCTCCTCCAAGTAGATTGAAATCACGTAAATGGAGATTCCCTTGAACGGTGAATTCATCCACAACGGAGCTGGATTGCTGGGCATATAAAAAACTTGATGCACATAGAAACCAGGCAACAGCGAAGCTGACAACAACTAGAAATAACAATCGCATTTGACACTCCCAAAGAGCTCGTTGAAATCGCAAGGTGAAAATAGAACAGCAGAGACAACTGATCAATTGGATGCTGCACCTTTGAGAACCCGGTCCACCAAGCCGCCTGACTGGCATGGACCTGCTAAATCCTGGTTATCCAGTGCAGCCGGCAATCCCCAAAGCACCATGTTCTGATAGTAGTCGGCACCATAGGTTCGCTTTCCATTGTCACAGCGAATCAGATTTGGCATGTCCCAACCCAATCCTTGAACGCGGATGATGTTGTCCATATTTCGACGGGCAATTTCTAGTCCCAGCTCGCGCTGGCCGTTGTACATGTAAGTCATTGCGACAATGTTCACCTCGGGAGGAAAGGTCCCATAGCGCGCCAGATCAGGTCCTTTTCCAGGTTCTGCAAAGCCGGCCATGCCGCCAATCTCAACAAGGCATGTATCCTCAATTGTTTTGAGTGCGGTCTTGATACGATCCTTTCGAAATACGGCGGGCAGTCCGTGCAGATCCACCATCCATTGACCGTCCAATTGACTCGACATGATATCTGTCGAGAGCATGTCCTTTGCCGGGTATCGGAAGAAATCATAGGACCTTGTTTCTTCGTTCCAGAGGTTCTCTTCGGTTAGCTTACTCGCAAGAGCGATCCACTGGTCACACTGTTTTGAAAATGCGTCATCCTTCATGGCATCTGCCATGTGTTTGGAAAATCGAAGCTGCGCCAAGCGCACCCCTGCCAGGTGAGTGACCATGCCGTACACGGGTGTGTGCTCCCACCATTCCTGCCCATTCCCTTCTCTGGGGAAACTAATAATGCCATGTTTGCCCGGAGTTAAACCGACGGTGAACTCCGTGTTCTTCTTCACGGCCGGATAGAACTCTTCGATCACGCCTATGTCACCCGTTCGTAGCCATAATCGATGCACCAGATCGGCAAAACAAGCACCGTTTAGTGCAATCTGCCATTCGAACGATGGCTTCGTAAAATCCTTGGGGGGATAGAGAAATGGTACCGCCCCGTCCGGGCGCATGTAGGCGACATAACCTAGGAGGATTTGCCGCTCGAGTTCTGGAAAGAAATAGGCAATTGGCAAATCACCGTAGTAGTTGGACGCAATACAGCCAACAATGGCACAAGTGCGTGGGCACTCGGTCATTTGAAAGGCGCCGAGCGGCGCCGCCCATGCGGCCGTATCTCCACGCGGCGCAGCCCACAAACTATTTTCGGCAAATTGCGAAAGATTGTTGATAAGTGCCGACTGCAACCAGACTGGTAGCGACTTGTCAGAGAAAACGACATTTTGCCAGGCGAGGATTCGCTGCAAGAGGTCTTGATGCTGGGCTTCCAATTGGGCAACCACATCAAGTACCACGCCGTAGCGGGACGTGTACTCAGGGTAATACACACTACGATCATGTCGATCGAAACGGGCCAACGTGTATTCATTCTTCGTCCAAGTTTCATCGAAGTGCTTGATCTCGTTGTACGAACCACCCAGCCAATGCGAAACGCGCCAGGCAAGAACAAACCGTACTGATTTTTTTTCCTCTGGCCCTAGCTGGAAATCAACCACGGCACACGCACCGCTCTCCGTATTCGATGCGTCGGGAAGCTCCTCGCCGATTCGCGACCAGGCCTTGCCGCCGACAGAAAGGTTTCCGCCATATTCGGGTGTCTCTTGGCCAAGAATGCCGATCGCATATTGGGCCCGGTCGCCGTTGACGGCCAAAGCACTCCAACCTTTGCCGCTCGATTCGGCGCGCGTAAAATACTTTCCGCCTGCTTCGTGAGGATCCGGACCCGGGAAGTTGAAAGCCAAGCGACCTTTCTGAATGCTATTGGTTGTGTTGGTAAGTTGGACTTCAAAAATCGCACCCGGTACGGCTGATGAGACCCGTTGCCCCGGTAAAAAAGGGGACCAAGCCCGGAGGCTGACTGCCACCGGTGCGTCGGTTTCATAGTCGATGTCGACGACTGGATAGTGCCCCCAGTACCGAATGGACTCTGCTGGCTTCACTTGTTCGGTCTTGGGAACCTCAACTCGCCAATGCGACATATACGTTTCTTCTTCGGTGTAGTTCCCTGGATCGACGGGATCGATGCAGCCGCGGAAGGTACCACCGTCGAGCATTTCCTGACTCGCTAAGACCCAGGTCTGGCCGCCAATGGACATACCCAAAAACGGCGCCATCAGTTGTGGGTTGCGAAGAGTCTGATAGGGCGTTGGGGCGACCATCACCGATGGTCGAAAGATGCTGCTGAAACCAAGTATGCCTGAGGTTTCGATATCGAGGCAACCAGTCCCTAGTCCTCCCAATGGCATACCCGCGCAAATATCGTGATTCAGATCGAAGACTAGTCCAGATACTGGGGAATCGAAACCTTGTGATTCGAACTGAACCCACTGGCCCGTCTCGATGTCATCAGGAATCAACTGGGCCTGGGAGTTGGACTGCACAACAAAGTACAAAACAAGAAACAAGAAAATTCGACTATTCATTTACCATGCCTTCTATCTAGCGAGTGTAGATTCATCTATCACAATAAGTTTCACGAATTCTTAATACTTCGGGGACATTCATCCAGTTATTAAGGATGTCGTATAGGTTGCCATGCTCCTCTTCCAAATCAATCATGCGTCCGCTCTTGCGCTCCCGTAGTGCTGCTTTCATCATGGTATTGGCTGCAACACCCAGGAGAGTCGAAGGCTCACACTGCAACTGATATCCCAGCTTAAAAAGATCGTCGACAGAAGCTTCCATCAGTCGGTTGTCGTACTCCAAACGATCTTCTTTCTTCTTCATCGTGGTGCCCAAAGTACGAATGATCACCATGGGTCCCTCGATCTGGCTACGAAAATACTCAGCATGTTCAATCGAAGGAGCGATCGCAAAAATTGCGTCACTGCCCGCTTCTTTGTACGCCAGAGAGCGACGCACCCAATCGGCACGACGTTCATCCTCACTCTGGAAAGCCGTACAAGCGTAACTGCTTGCCCTGCCAAAGATCATAAAATCTTCGTTAAAACGTTCGCCAACTAGAGCACGGATCTTTTCAGCAGTGCTCTCCATCGTTTCGAGCGTCGGCACATGCGGCGGACAAAAAACACACTTGTACAGCATCCCACAGTCGTCGATGTGGAGTGCAGAAGCTCCGGCTCGCTCAAATTCATGCAGCCAATGCACGGCCGCATAGACGTCGCCAAATCCCTGTTCAAAATCAATCATGATCGGCAAATCAATCGAGCGACGTATCTTTCGTACCGTGTCAAGAAGTTCAGTCGGCGGGATGACGCCCGTGTCGGGTTGTCCATTCACAAAACCCATTTGAAGTGATTGAACGCCCACAGCGTCATAGCCAGCCTTCTCGGCAATCTTGGCCGAAAGCACATCGTGCACTCCCATGATCCATATGGGGCGATTTTCTTTTAAGAGTGGTTTGATATAGGGTGTGTCTAGCATGGTAAACCCGTTTTCTAAAAGTGTACTTTGCTGTTTTCTCGATGCGATCGATAGGCCGCCTCAAAAGCGGCAATTGTGGCTCGACCATCCCTTGCAGTCACACGAGGTTCGGTCTTCTTCAAAATACAATCCACAAAGTGATCCAATTGACGTTTGAATTGGTTGTGGGTATTCGATTTGGGCGACAGGGGCCCCCCTGGTGAGCGATACGGATCAGGCATCTCAACCTGAAACCAGCCACGATCCGCCGGATGACGGTCTTCCAATGAGAACACCATGATGCGGGGCAATTCTGGCGAATCCCAGGGCAAAACGTCAAACACCAAATGGCCTCGCGTACCGTATATCATTCCGTATTCCGACCATTCACCCGTTGCAGAACCGACCTGCTGAATTGGCGATATGCCGCGTCCCGCGTTGCCCGTTTCGAAAACACCCACGCAACCGTTTTGGAATTTCATCAGCACAACGCCGAAATCCTCGTGCTTTCCCCCGAGTTTTTTATCTCCTATCAAATCACCCCGTACGTTTAAAAACTCAGCATCGATCGATGCCAATTCCGATCCGGTCCACCATCTCCAGAGATCGAGATAGTGGGGCAAATGGTCGCCGACAATTCCTCCTCCCGCACTCTCGTCCGTCCATCGCCATTGATAGCTTTCGCGATAATCGGGCGGACACAGTGAATCAGGATCGAGCCTCACGGCAGCGCTCCAATGCACGACCAAATAGAACACATCGCCAAGCATACCGTTGTCGATAATCTCTTTGATCTTTTCAAATCCTGGATTGAACCGTTTCTCATGGCTAATACTGAAAACCGTCCCGCTCTTTTCAACGGCACGCTTCACTGAATCACATTCCTCCACAGTGCGCGCCATGGGTTTTTCCAAGAGTACATGAATGCCTCGCTCCGCCGCAGCTATCGAGAATTCTGCATGCGTCTGTGGAGGCGTAGCAATCACGACCGCATCCAGCTCTTCTGCTGCGAGCATTTTGTAGTAGTCCGTGTAGACCTGCTCGGCACCCCATCGCTTGGCGGCTTGCTGAGCTTGTTGCTAATTCATGGCGCACGTTGCAATTAATTGAACGTGCGGATTTTCCCACAACCAGGGGAGATGTCCAATCCACGCCGCGCCACCACAACCAACAATCGCAAATCGGATCAACTGTCAATTCCTTCGGTCAAGTTTAGAATTATCGGTGCTCTTTAAAGCTCACTCAAAATAGCTTACTTACGGCAGTAGATCGAGCCTCTCAAAAAAATAGAGCCGATCAATATTTTGAGATCCTCAAGAGATAATCGTGGGCAGCTCGAGGATGAGCAGCAGGCTACCAGGAGTCGAGCAGAAAGATAGCCGTGAATCCTCAGCAGGCAACTTCAATTGCATCTTTTCGAGTTCTTTCTCAAAGCAAGCCTGGAAGGAATTCGAATCGGATTCAGCAAGGATTTGTCAATTCTAGGAAAGTTCGGTAGCCAAAGCCTCCCACAACTCGTCCTCGGTCAGTGGATCGGCATCGTCACTCGCAAATTTGGCCAAGGCGACGTCGAGGGCAGAACTTTCTACGCTTGAAATACCCACTGGCAGCGCGAGGGGCTCTGCTACGATCCCAGATTCGATGTCATCAGACTCCTCGGTCCCTGCAGAGTCGACCTGTGCGGTCCCTGTTGCGCTAAGCTGTAAACCGGAAAGATCAATCGTCGACTGCTGTGATGATAAGCTGCCACTCCCTGAGGAGGCAGCAAACAAAGCCCCGGTGGCGGAAGCAAACAGAGGTGGTGGACCAAAGGTTTGGGTGTTGCTCGTTCCCAGATCGACTACTGCGCCACTGAGAGCAAACCAATAGAGATCGTTGTCTGCAGAAGCGGATTCGAATCTCCAGCCAGAAGTAGAGCCCCCGCCATACGAGCCATACCTGAAGAAGTTGTTATCTCCCCACACCTGCAAGGCAGTCGTGGCGGGCCCGCCGTCCGTATTGGTGAAAATGTCGATCGTGTTGGAGTGGATATTATTCGAATTGCCTGATGTGGTACCAAGCCTCAAGCCGAACGACCTCCAGTCGTGGGTGTGGACAGTGCTCAGTACATTGTTGCGGAAAAAGGTGGTAGCCGAGGGATTTTCTACTCGGATGCCCGTATCGTGATTGAGAATTTCCGTAAAGTAAAACTCGTTGTTTTCAATAGTCCGCTCCGTGGCGTCGATGTGGACTCCAATCGAACCGGCAGTATCGTTGCTGCCCGGCACATGCTCAACACGAATCTTGTTGCCGGTAAAATCTGCAGCTCCAGTAAAATCCAGCGGCTTGATCAGCAAGCCTTTCGAACTGCTAGTAGAAGTCGGGTTTACCACCTGTCCGGTGAGTTCAAAATCAGAATTGACCATATTGTTGATCACCATCGCGGTGCCCGACCCAGAGTAGCCGAATGTCACATTAAAAATCCGATAGGTGCGTCCGGTCACCACAATTGGATCGACTCCCCCAGGATCGTTTCCGACAGTGAGGGTGCTGTTGAGCTGGTACACTCCCTGGTTGGTGTTGCCGCAACCCGGTAAGCCCGAGTCCATTTCACTGTTTTGAATTCCACGACCGAAAACCAACAAATCCAGGTTGTTCACAGCGGCATGGTCAAAGGCCTCTTGGAGCCCCGAAGTGGTGGTGCCGGTGGTGTCCAGCAGCGAACCGTCTGGTAAGAACACCAGTGCGAGCGTCCCAATGGGCCCGGTCGGTGTGGGTGTGACGACCGTCACCCGACCCGCCGTGCTAAACAGATCCCAGGGGATGGCAGGATCGGTTCTGACTGTGCCCGCATAAAAAAACGTATTGGTAGCGGAGAACCCCGCGCCAAGGATATTGAGGTCATTCTTGGTCAAACCCTGGAAGTAGAAATAGTTGTCGTTGATCGTGCGGGTGGTGGTCTCCATGGTGACTTCGTNGGTTGCTNCTGTAATNGGTACGTCGAAGATGAAACGGCTATCCACCGACGCTGGAGGAGTGAACCCCGAGCAACCGTCCAGAGGATGCAAATTGCGAGGATCGATTCGCACGCCGTCGGTGGCATTGGCAGCGTTCAGCGCACCGCCGTCCCAGTACCAGTCGGTGATCATCGTGCTGTCGAACTGCAGGCCATAGCTCGTCACACTGGAATCAAAATTCATCGTCACATCTTGCAGTCGGAAAGAAGCACCCTGCCGTTCGACCACATCCAAGCCAGCACTCAAATCATACGTACCGGGCAATACAAACACGCCCCAACCAAAATCGGCCGCATAATCAAAAGCTTCTTGCAAGCCGTCTGTAACTGAACCGGTGATGTCGAGTGAGGAACCGTCAGGAAGTGTCACACCCGTGATCTGGACAATCACCGCTGTCGGATGGTAAGGAGGATAAGCGATTTCGTTGTCCGTAAGGACCGTATTGCCGAACTGACGCTGAAAGATCAAGAAATCGGAGCCATCAACGTCGCCATCTCCGTCGGCATCTCCTGTTGCTTGAGTGGCACCCGAGGCCGTTCCGTAGTTGGAGTTCCAGATGGGCAAATCNCTGGCATCCACGGTAGCATCGCCATTGAAATCTGCATCAATCTCTGGATCCACCTCCAGGATGTCCAGTTCCCAAGCTGCAAAGGTATTAACACCATTCCCACGCGAGCCCGCGCCGTCCACTTCGATAGTCAGCGTATCTCCAGGATTGATAGCAACAACTGCCGGTGGTAGCGCTGTGGGGTTCAATGAGCCCGGGTCAGCGACTTGGATCAATTGGAACGGATCGGTATTACCATTCTTGTAAATCCGCAGTTGCATTTGTCGCGTGGGCTCAAAGGGCTGAGATATCTCGCCCGAAATCTGCACAGCACCCATGTCGACGGTCGCTGGAGCCGTCCAGACCACTTTTTGGGGTCCGTGACCGATGATCGTATCGACTGCCGTCGCAAATGGGCCACCCCGGGCATAGTTTGTCCATANACCTGGAGTGGGATCCACCCAGCCAGAACCCGTACCATTGGTATTTNGATTGTTGCCGTCAGTGGGGACTAAGGTGGTGGTCGTATCGTCGGCTGCAAAATAGGCCCAATCGCCGTTCGGGTTGTTTTGCGGAAAGACACCCGCAAAATCGGCCGCGAAATCGGCTGCCGCACTGGCCGTATAGACGGTGAGCATCTGCCGCGACTCGAGTTTTTCTAGACGTAGCGTACGGTCTTTTATTCGCCTCACCTTCAAGTCCTTACTCGACAGAGATGTTGGGGGGGGNTACCGANAAGCGCCTCTAAAAAGACAACTAGCAAATTGCAGATTAAGAAAAAAAGCAAGTTTGTNCATTATTAACCGCAGGATGGGGTTTGTCACGATTATTGGGCACTTGGATGGCCAAAATTGATGCTTTTTATCAATAATTATTACAACAATTGACTCAAGAAGCCCCTTTTGTACTATCCTATGGAGGCANTGCATTCTTGGACTTCGACCTTGTCGACACTCTGGCTTAAAAAATGCTCGGCATCCAAGACCCGGCGATATTAGAGCCGCAACTAAAACAATTGATTACGAGAGATCGTACCTGGAGATAAACACGATGCAAAATAAGCGACTTATTCTCGCCCTGGGAACCATTTGCTGCCTCTATGGATTCGCCAGCCGTTTGCCATCCTATGGCGCAACAAAACTTACGGAGTTGCCCATTTCGATCTGGTGTGGGATTCCAGGAGCCGGTTTCGATAAGCCCGTTACGGGGATCGTCTACAATCGTGCAACTGCCCCTTGCTGTGGAATGCCACTCGGTGGTGTTGCAACGGGCTGCATCGACATCGACGCGCGCGGTGTGTGGGGTTATAGCTCGCTGTTCAATGGCTGGGACGACTTTTACCACTTCAAGGCACGGATTCCGCGTATGGATCCGTACCCGGAGCCCATGTTTGGACTGGCCGTCAACGGCACCACCTGGGCCCTGGCCCCAGAAGAGTTTATACGTGGTGGGCACGTGCCCTGGTGTACCGAACCCCACAATCCTGGAATCTGGACCGACGATCCGAAGCCTAGAGTCAAGAAACTTGCCACGCCAAAACTCAACGGTGTGAAAGCAGCCGGAGAAGTCCTCTATTGGGGGCATTTTCCCATTGCAGAGCTCGACTACATTACCGATGCACCTGTGCAGGTCAAAGTGCGGGCCTTTACGCCTTTTTTTCCTGGGAACGCGGTCGAGTCAAATACTCCAGGGGCCGTGTTTGAAGTGCATCTGAAAAACAGATCTTCGTCCCCGCAAGAGGGGAGCTTTGCGATGAACTTTCCTGGGCCCAATTCCAGGGAAGCGCGGAGCGATGAGTTCACACGCAAAAAGGTTCAAGACAAGTTCCACGGCACAGTGGTCACCTCGCGGGCTGGAGTGAGTTACGCGCTGGGCACGATCGACGAGGCAGACACGCGTTTGGGAGCTGGACTGACTCTCCATGAAAATGCCTGGTCGCAATTCGACAAACGTCTGCCTCAGCCCGTGTTTCGCGCCGAAGGCGAATCACACTATTATCAGACCGGAAGCGCTAGTGCCGCGGTCGATTTTTCGCTTGCTGCTGGAGAAGAGCGAACGGTGCGTTTCGTGTTGGCCTGGTATGCGCCTGTCTGGGAAGGGGCCGAAAAAAAGCATCCTGGTGCCCAGCCCACGATCACCTGGAATACGCCAGAATGGATGGGCGAGACGAACTACTATCGGCAAATGTACGGGGCCCGCTATTTAAGCGCGACGGATGTGGCCATGCGGATGGCAACAGAGCATGAAGAAATGCTCGAGCGGATTCTGGCCTGGCAACGCGTGATCTACGAGTCCTCGCTGCCGGGTTGGTTGCAGCACGCCTTGATCAATAATCTTTGTCTGATTCCCGAAAATGGCTATTGGGCACAGCCACAAAGCCCGCTGCCCGATTGGGCCTTTCCGGGTGGAATCTATGCGCTCAATGAAAGCTCCCGAGGCTGCCCTCACTTAGGGAATATGCCTTCGGAGTGGTATGGCACTTTGCCGCTCACCTATTTTTTCCCCGACCTGCAGGAATTGGAACTCCGCGCCTTCCGCGAATATCAATCCGAGGAAGGTGAAGCACCTTTTGCTATCGGCAAAATCCACGGACTACCCGACTGCGTGACCCCCGAGTACTACTGGCAAAAGTCACTCAATAGCTATTGCTATGTCGACATGGTCGATCGGCTCTGGCAGCGTACCGGAGACCCCAAAATCTTACGCGACTATTACGAGTCGGTGAAAAAGGCCACAGCGTATACGGTTGGTTTGAGTACCAAACCTGGTGCGCCGATTCGCATGCCTGACGATGGAGGTATGGAGTGGTTTGAGCATGGCGAATGGGCCGGGATGGCGACCCACATGGGAGGGTTGCGACTGGCGATGCTCCGCATGGCTGAGCGCATGGCAAATACCATTGGCGACTCGGAGTTTGGCGATCAGTGCCGTGACTGGTACAAGGAAGGCTCGACTGCCATGGAAGAGAAGATGTGGACGGAAAAGGCGGGTGGGTACTATCTCAATTTCTGGGAACCAGAAACGGGGCACAAGTCAGAAGACGTGATGGGATATCAACTCGACGGTCAATGGTCGGCCCTGTATCACGGCCTACCTGGTGTTTTTCGGGAAGATCGCGTGAAGCAAGCACTGGGGACGATTAAGCGCACCAATATCGCTCTGACGCCAGAGGTAGGAGCTGCCAATTTCTGTCGTCCCGATGGCTCGCCGCTCTCCAAAAAACATATTGAAAAGCTGGAAACCATTGCCGATGTGACAGAAGCGGATGTGGCGCACTACGGCGCCTATGCCATGTTTACCGCCGAAGTGGTCATTTTGGGGATGACTTACATGCAGGCTGATGAGCATGATTTCGGATTGGACCTGGTGCGCAAGCACTGGGAGACTTTGATGTGTCGCGCAGGGCATCCTTGGGATTACCCCAATCTGGTGGACGGCAAGACCGGAAAGCGCACCTTTGGCACCGACTATGGACAAGGCATGATGCTCTGGGCGCTACCCGCTGTGGTTGAGGGCAAGACGATCGCAGAGTTTTCTGCACCCGGCGAACTGATCGACCGTATCATACGCGCTGCGAATCCAAAATGAGTCTTGCCTTTAAGCCGTGGTCCCGTTTTGTGTCGGCACGAGGGCTTATTCTCGCCAAAATTACTACGCGAACTTTACAAGAAACCAGCCCGGATATTTCATACGAGATTCGTCGCGAGGTGGCCTAAGTCATTTCCTGGCAAGGCATGCGAGGCTTGCAACCGGA
>PATG01000070.1 GCA_002713555.1 Planctomycetaceae bacterium | reverse complement strand
GTTGTCGTTTTNCCGGAACCTGTGGGGCCTGTCACCAGCAGGATGCCATTGGGGCGTTTGATTAAATTACGGAATTTACGAAAATCGCTATCAGAAAGCCCCAGTTGGCGGACCCCAACCTTAATGTTGTCTTTATCGAGCAATCGCATGACACATGATTGGCCATGGCTGGTTGGGAGCATGCTTACGCGGAGGTCGAGTTCTTTGCCGCCAGCAGTGATTTTGATGCGGCCGTCCTGGGTGCGCCGTCTCTCAGCGATGTCCATTCTGGCAAGAATTTTAATGCGTGATATGAGAGCACCCAGTAAACGACGTGGTGGACTATCCCGTTCTACCAAAACACCGTCTATACGGTAGCGAATTCGAACACGATCTTCAAAGGGTTCTACGTGTATGTCCGAGGCGCGCAACTGAACCGCTTCGGTGATCATGAGCTGTACGAGTCGCACAATTGGAGCGCTCGTTTCATCGACCACATCGTCGTCTTGGTCGCCGGNATCGTCTTCTGTTTCGGTAAAGTCAATTGCAGTATCTGTGAATTCCTGCAACATGGAGTCAGCACTCTCGCCTTCGACCTGACCGTAGTTACGATTGATTGCTTCGAGAATAGCCGCTTTNGTAGCGAGCGCAATATCAACTTTGCGATTGAGTATGAATTGCAATTTGTCAAAAGTCTCAAATGCATCCGGATCGCTTACCACAACCTTGAGTTTGTGGTCGTCCTCTGAAAATGGAATAACCACATTCTCGCGTGCGACAGATTCAGGTACGAGTTCTACTATTGCAGGTGGGATAGGCACGTNGTTTAAATCAACGAATTCGTAGTCGTGTAGCNTGGCAAGTACACGCATGACTTGCTCATCGGTGGCATAGCCAAGCTGGACAATGGCATCCTGCAAGTTGAGCTTGCGAGCTGTAGATACGGTCTCGGCTTCCTGAAGCTGTTCAGGTCCAACGACACCTTTCTTGATGAGGTAATCACCCAGCTTGGACATGCTGCTATTTCTCTGTTCCGTAGGAGGTCATGTGTAGGAGGTCATGTGTAGGAGACACAGTCAATCCACATTCTGCAGTCCACGTAATGGTAGGGTTATTGCGCCGTTTTGGGTACACAGCACAACCGCCCCGGAGTCACATTCAGCAGAGCTGTAGGGCAGTCGTTAGGTCGGAAAGTTATTCTTCCGAAGAGGTTACGAAGCTACTTCGTGGACTATTACCGTACANCTTTAGGCTAATGNCGCAAGCATGGAATGTCAATTAATGCTGGTGAGCTACACAGTAGAACGCCGNAGNTGGGTCGTTATATCCCATGCGATATGGATCTTTGTCAGCTATCGTGTGCGTTTATACGAATCGATATTGTGCCTTTGTCAGTGACACCGTGGGTTGCCTCGCTTCTGTCAGGCACGAATTTGTGTGCTTGGACCTCCCCAGTGAGAGGCTTGGGAAGGTGGAGAATGACCGGGTGGATGTGTGAATCTCCAGCGCAACGCACCAGCTTTTAGTTGTTCTGCCTGCTGCCTACTGCAGAAAAATAACGGATTGGTCCTAACAAAACAGGCAGGGTGTGAGTTCTCTGTTTGGTGGCTCGGCCTATTGTTGGGTATTATTTTGTGACGGCCTGGAGGTTTCGTGCATCCTGTCTTAATCGCTGCGCCAGTTTTCTCAAGTTGTCTGCATGGTGATACAAGTTGAGATTTTCCAATTTGTGCGCAGAGGTCTCCAGTTGCCAGGATGCATTGCGGAGAGCGGATACTTTTTTATGCCTGGCATTAGGATTATTGGTGCGAGCAGCAGATTTTGGTTTTTTTGAAGATTTAGATTTTTCACGANTGGCCTGAGGAGATTCTTTGTTGGTGTGCTGATTCTTTTTAGCGAGCGTCTGGCTCTGGTCGATAATTGAGCCACCAAGTTGTTGTTGGAGTTCTAAGACCTGACGGGCAACCTCGGCGGCTTGATCATCCGTGGTATGGTTTGCTAAGCCAGCTGGTGCCGGTTTTTGCTTGATTAAGTTTTTGTGATCGGGCTGTTCTGCGCCTAATGACTTAATGCTAGCAAGCACCAGGGCCAGGGCGGCTAGCGAGCCGAACAACAAGCTCCAGCTACGGCGAGACGCTGAGTGAAAATAAGACATCGTGTATCTCTCACAAAAAGGGCAGGGTATCCGCTTAAGTTTTAAACGGCCTGGAGAATGTCAGGCAAGATCAACTCTTTGCCAGCAGTTTGTTTTAACGGTGGTCGTGCCAGCCCTGCTCCAGATGGCTCCGTACTTTTTTTAGATAATTCTTAATCAGCAAGGTCTTAGGGGGCCTTGGCAGGAAGAATGTGGGCATTTTTCGGTAAAAATTGTTCACAATATCAGGGGATAAGCACAGCTTAATTGATCCCTGCTATTTTGATCCCAGCGCAGCTAGCGCGGTGATCAATCATAGATTGCGGAATAGCTTACGGACGGTTGGCCATGTCTGAGCTATGGGACAAAAGTTGGCGTTCAGCGCTGCCGTGCATGCGGGACGGAGTTTGTCTAGCGACTCCAAGAATCGATTCGTCGGGCCCCGTTATTCTCTACGTGAATCCGCCCTCGTTCGTACTACCGGTTTCGTTTCCGATGAGCTTGTCGGTAAACCCTTTAGTGTCCTACCTGGCCCATGGGAATATCTGACTTGCAGAGGGGGATAGACCATGTGCGAGGAACCTACCATTGCTATTGTTGACGACGAAATTGAGGTCNAGCGATCGTTATGTTTTTTGTTAANAACTGTAGGCTACAGAACAGACATCTATTCATCCGCAGAAGAATTTCAGGGGAATTANGGATACGNAACGACCTGGCTGTGCAATTCTNGATTTACGCATGCCCGGTAGGAATGGACCTGCATAGGGCTGCAGATAGAAAGAGTGCAATTCTTGGAGACCCTACTGCAGATTCGAATTCAGGGTTGTGTGGGTGTACTAAGGTTTCNGGATCTATGATTGCCAATCAGCCTGGTGCCAATTAGACTCAATCCGTGTGTACGACTCGAAATGGTGGGCCAGATTTCGCCACCCAGCAGGTTCTTTAGATGCAGCGAGTTGTGCATGTTCTCATGAGATAGCTGAGGTCAAAGGGTAATTTATGTTCACAGGGAAAATCAGCTCGATTTCGGCTGAAAAAGGCTTTGGCTTTATTACNCCCACAGCAGGCGGTCCCGACCTGTTTTTTCATTGTTCAGTTCTTGATGCAGAATTCAGTTCTCTTCAGGTAGATCAGGCAGTCCAGTATGAAGTGGATGAAGCGGCAGAAAAACCTAGGGCNCAACTGGTGCTGANTGGGGCAACGGAACCTCGTTCGCAGTTTAAGAATTCTAATGCTTACAAAAATCGTGGTGCAGAACGCAGTGAAGGGAGACGCAGTGAAGGGAGACGCAGTGATGGGAGACGCAGTGATGGTACGGGCAATTCGAAACCNGCTGGCATTCGTCCTGCCAAGGCTTATGGTTTTGTCACAAAATTGCCCAGAAAAAAACCCATAGGATTTATCTCATCGGAAGCAGGGGGGGCGGAGTATTTTTTTGAGCCTCAGGATGTGCGGGGCAGACTTGCCTTTAAGGATCTCACGGTCGGAGACTATGTTTGCTTTGTTCCCCAGAAAAATCCTGAGGACCCAAAAAAACCTCTTGCTAAATCAGTAATGGTTATTCCGAAACCTCTCCCAAAACAGGAGAATAGTTTGCCGAAACATCCGCGAGCACGCCGTAAAAAGCCGACCTGGCGATCTCAAGACTAGCCCGGTATTTCATGCGATTCGTCGCGAATACCATAGCAGGAGCGGGTGAAAACGGTAGGCTAGCAGCCGTTCCTGTTTGGTTCTAAGTTATGTTCTTAGTGGTTTAGGTGGCGCAAGCTGTATCTGATTTCATTGCGTTAGGCTAGGAGAGTGTTTTATGTCGGTGTTCAAGCTAGACAACAAGGTAGCACTCGTCACGGGGGGCGGATCAGGTATTGGCAAAGCCATATCCTTATTGTTTTCTGAACAGGGTGCGCAGGTGGTAATCCTGGATAGGAATGAATCCGAAAGCCAGGAAGTTTTACGTGAAATAGAGGCAGGAGATGGCTCGGGGATGTTCCTGGCCTGTGATGTATCTCAAGGCGAGAATGTAAATCGAGTTGTGGAACAAGTTATCAAGCAATTCGGCCGCATAGACATTCTGGTCAATAATGCTGGAATAGCGCATGTAGGAAATGTTGAAAAGACTTCGGAAGAAGATTTAGATCGAGTTTATAATGTAAATGTCAAAGGTGTTTATCATTGCACACGGGCTGTGATTCCTAGTATGGTTGAACAGGGAGGGGGTGTTATCGNGAACCTGGCTTCCATTGCTTCAAAAATTGGACTCAAGGATCGTTTTGCTTATTCGATGAGCAAAGGGGCTGTGTTCACCATGACCTTGTCAACAGCTATCGATTACATCGATAAAAAAATCCGCTGTAATTGTGTTTGTCCTGCGCGAGTCCATACCCCTTTTGTAGATGGATANCTGAAAGATAATTATCCAGGTCGAGAAGAAGAGATTTACAAATCCCTGGCAGAATACCAACCCCTGGGTCGCATGGGTAAGCCAGAAGAAATTGCCGCGNCTCTATTGTATTTATGTTCGGACGAAGCTGCCTTTGTGACGGGTTGTGCTTTGTCCATTGATGGCGGAGTCACATCACTGGTCTAGCACCGGTTTTANATCTGGTTTTGAGATGGAGTTCCTGATATGCGCAAGAGTGTGCATGTTGGTTTAGGAGTTAAGAATTAAATATGCCAAAGGACCAACAGTTTCAGCCGCGGACCACGCTCGATAGAATACTTGCCAGACATTCATCAGCGGACTTGCACACCAATCGCCCTGCGATTCAACGTCAGATCTACGAACACGTAGTTCACCAAATACGTCATGGGCAGTGGGCCTTGGGAGATAAGATTGTAGAAGCTAGTCTTTCGGAGCAATTCGAAACCAGCATCATCGGGGTACGGGCAGCCACAGAACCACTGATTGCTGAGGGTTGGGTCGAAAGAATTCCCAATCGGGGTCTTTTTGTCAAAGATTACAGTCTGGATCAGATCAAGTATATCTATGGTGTGCGTGAAATGTTCGATGCTGAGGCAGCACGGATTGTGGCGCCAGCCATTAAGGATGAACAATTGAACGATCTTGAAAGTCTGAATCAAGTTATCGAAGACGCTCTCAATAGTGAGGATTTTCATGCCGCCCGAGATGCGGACGCTCATTTTCATCGATTGATGGTCCATGCGGTGGGCAATCCGAAGTTGGTAGAGATGTTTGAGCCCGTATTGATGATGACACTTGGATCGTTACTTCCCATGGAAGATGAGTTGCCTTATGACGTGGAAGCGACTCGAAAAATGCTCAGCGTAGCAGGTCATAAGCAGATTTGTTCANCGCTGGCTCAACAAGATGCTCTCCGCGCAGATCAGTTGGCCCGCGAGCATGTCCGTGCTGCTTGCTTGACCTCTGCCAAACTCTACGAATTCCGCCGTCAGCGTCGGGCAGCGGATTAGTTTGAAAATNATTAGATTGCCGGATCCGCCGAGCAAGGTTTTGCCAACTTGTAATATCCAGAAGTCTGGCGACATCTGCTACGGCGGTCAGGTGGGGNCAGCACTGCGTTGTAGAAAGTTGCTCTATGTCGCATCCGGCAGGATCATGGGTCGAAACTGGCAACCATCGACAAAGACATCAAAAAAGTCGGGCATCGTTTCCAGTTCAACGTGTTGAATGGTTTGAATGAGAGCTTCAATGGCTTCTCGTTTTTGACGAGATAAGAGCATCCTGCGCGCACCCTCGGCAGCAGCATTNCCCACCTTTTTGATGCGATCCGGTGGTACGGGAGCGATAAATCCGATTTCGGCGGCTGACGCCGAATCGACGTAGTTTGCAAATCCGCCTGCCAGGTAGAGTTGATCAATATCGTTGGGGCTAATACCCAATTTGCGCATAAGAAGGATCTGGCCACAGTAGTTGGCCGCTTTCGCCTGGGCCAAATGACTTGCATCCTCTCGCGAAAAAGTTATGCCATGCTCGGGGACCACCGAGAGCTCATTCTTTTTGTCCGCAAACACGCCCATAGGCGTCATGAGATCATGTCGGCGNAACTCTGCAAGCAAGTCAATCAGGCCTGAGCCACAGATGCCCTGAGGATCACTTGTACCAATCGTATCGTACTCGAATCCCGAATTGCCGTATCGGAAAGACTCGATAGCTCCCTCGCATCCAGGCATCCCGAACTGTACCAATCNACCCTCGAAAGCAGGGCCTGCCGGACAGGAGGCAGCCAGCAATTGTCCTTGGTGGCGTAAAATCACTTCGGTATTGGTTCCTGCATCGACNAGCATGACCGTTTTGTTGCTTGCAGGCATATCGATGGCCACAAGATCGGCCACGATATCTCCTCCCACATGACTGGCAATCAAAGGCGCTCCGAAAACGCGGGCATTTTTATTGGCCCGGATACGCAGACTCCGTGTGGACTTTGTCAGGGCCGTCGAGGAACGTTTGCCGGCCAGGTATTCGTTTTCGATATCCGATTTGTAAGGCTTCTGTCCCACCGATTGAACATCAAGATTAAAAAAGAGTTCACGCATGGTCGTGTTGCCNACAACGACCAATTCATAGATGGTGCGCCAATCATAACCGGACTCAGCACACATGAGCTGAATTTCTGTATTGAGCGTGTTGATGATGGAACGGTGCAATTCACCTGCGAAGGGACCTGAGTCGTAGCTGATACGATTCATGATGTCACTGCCTCCAAACCGCTGCGGGTTTTCAAAGGCTGTGGAGCAGATTTGTTGGCCGGACTCTAAATCCACTAGTTCAACAACGACCGTGGTAGTTCCTAAATCCATCGAGAGNCCTAGAATCTTGCCACGGTAGGAATCGATGGATTCGTCTCCATACATGACTTGATCCCCCTGGCGTGTGACCATGGGGTCTATTCCATCAAGAGTGGACTTGATCGATGTCAATATTTGGGGAGATCGTCTTAGCAGCGCAAATTCGATATCAGCAGCGTTTTCCAGGATCGTTGCTTGACAGGCAAGTCGATAATTCTCGGCTAAGAAGGCTTCGTCTTCTGTGCGTGGTGAGAGTCCTTCGTGACCTCGACGCACTTCAACAATACATTCATGGCAGTGNCCCGTGCGTCCACAAGAAGTAGGTACGCGTACTGCAAGTTCGTCTGCATGATCAAATAAGGTATTGCCCACACACAAGGGCGTAGCATTGCCGCTGTGGCTGACAACCGCACCAGAATCCGATTCTGCCTGCAGCTGTTTCCTCATGTTTTGGTAACCGTCAGGATCGATTTCCCAAGCGCTACGATAGTCGAGCTTATCATCACTCGTGCACAGAATGATGCCGTCGGAGTGGTTTTGGTAGCGGCAGCCAAATTTGGCAGTACATTCATTGCGTACGTTNTTGTAGGGGCAGCGATAGCGGGCNTGTTTTTCAGCATGTNCGGCCATCTGGCTGTAGATTTTGCCGAGTTTTTCCAGGCTCTTTTCGTAGGCTTCCCGGTCTATTTTCTTCATGGATTAACATAATCCGATCAACCGTTTGCGGTCACTAACTGCTTAGCAGCCTCAACGCATTCAATCGCAGTTTCGCCATACAAATCGGCACCCATGTCATCCGCAAACTCGGGAGTNACTGGGGCCCCACCCACCATGAATCGAACATCATCTCTCAGGTCAGCATCGATAAAGGCTTCAATCGTGCGACCCATATTGGGCATCGTTGTGGTTAGCAGAGCAGACATGCCAATCACGCCGGACTCGTGCTCTTCAAAGGCATCGATAAAGTCATCGGGCGAGACGTCGACTCCCAGATCGATNACTTCAAAACCTGCACCTCGCAGCATCATAATGCAAAGGTTTTTACCGATGTCGTGTAAGTCGCCTTTGACCGTACCCATGATCACCCGGCCTACCGGATCAATTCCGGATTCGGANAGTATGGGTTCAATGTGTTTCATCCCGGCTTTCATGGCTCGAGCACTTGCCAGAACTTCAGGGACAAACACAAAATTATCGCGGAACTTGATGCCGACCAATCCCATTCCAGCAATTAAGCCATTGTCCATTANCTNGGTTGCTTCGGTGCCTCCCTCGAGCGCGTCAAGCGTGAGTTGATCGACTTGCTCATGGAAACCCTGAATAACCCCTGCGGCTATTTCTTGCATAGGAGGCGAAGTTCCGACATAGAGGTCGATCATCTCCTGCCGTTCGTCTTCGCGTTCGACATACTCCTCAACCTGTTCTCGAATCGTATCATGCTGGATGTCACTGAGTTCTGCCATGGAAGTACCGTGTAATTTAAAGATNGACTGTTGGTTTAAGGTTATTTCTTCATTCGCAATTGGTTAGGGATAACAAACAGATCTACTGCACCGCCTTTGCAAAGGCACGTACATGATCTGGGCTGGTGCCACAGCAACCACCCACAATATTTGCGCCCGCCTCAACCAAGGCGGGCAACTGTGCGGCCATGACTTCGGGCTGATCTGGATAAACGATCTCACCACTGACAATGTTCGGGATTCCTGCATTCACATGCGTAAGGATTGGACGAGTCGTGGCACTGCGCATGGCCGTAATAATTTCGATCATGGCTGATATGGGTAGGCCACAATTGCTACCCACGATATCGGCTCCAGCCTCGCCTAGTTTTTCAGCAGCGACCTCTGGTGTTATGCCCATCATCGTGAAGTAACCACGAGGCCCTTTATCGAAACAGAGGGTGGTAATCACAGGTAGCCCTGTCGTGTCTTTGGAGGCTTTGAGTGCCAACGTCGTTTCGCCCAGATCACTCATGGTTTCGATACAGATTGCATCGACACCACCTGCCGCCAAACCACGTGCTTGCTCACAAAAGACTTCATACATGGATTCTTCTGTGGCCGTTCCGTTGGGCTCAAGGAACTCTCCGGTTGGGCCTATTGAGCCTAGGACATAACAACCTGCAGGTGCCGCCTGGCGTGCTAATTCGGCTCCCTTGCAATTCAGCTCTTCGACACGATCTCCCAGATCGTATTTGGCGAGCATATAGCGACTACCGCCAAAGGAGTTCGTCTCGACCATGTTGGAGCCAGCTGCAAAATAATTGGCTGCCATCTGCCCGACAACTTCGGGATGCGTATCGTTCATTAACTCGGGGCAACCACCCGGTTCAAGCCCATGTTCTTGTAAATAAGTACCGGTAGCCCCATCGGACAGAAGGACTGAGCCAGTAGCAAGTTGTTCGAGAAGTGTACTCATGGGAATAAATGTCAGAATAAAAGGTATTGTTGTACAAGCTCAAAACGACACCCAGCAAACCCCAGCGATGCTCACTCAGCATGCTGACGATGCCAGTCTTGGACGGCCTGTGGGATCTCTTTGAGGTTCTCGATGGGAGTTTGAAGTGGAATGGCACATTCAGGGCCAACGAGTTGGATGCCGGCGTCGAGATTTTTGTAAACCTCTTCGCGAACCGTTTCTGGTCCTTTGGAATAAAGTGTTTCTGGATTATTGATATTGCCAACGAGTGCAATGCGGTCCTTGACGGCATCTCTGGACTCGTCAGCACCATTCTTGGAATCGTAATGGAAAGCGGCCATGCCCGTTTCGGCTATAAAGCCCATGCGGTCAACGGTCCGTCCGCAGATATGAAGAATGATGGGAATGGGAATGTCGTCNACTAATTGGGTGTGCATTTCNTTGAGAAAGCGGTCGTAATATTCGCCGCTAACCAGATNGCCCGTTGCATGATCAGGTATTGTGACCGCGTCGGCACCGGCATCGATCTGGGCACGACCATATTGGATGGTGGCTTCTTTCATTTTTTCGAGGCATTTCATCGTTTTGCCTGGGTCGTCGTACGACATAAGCAAGAACTTCTCTACGCCAAAACAGTGGTAGCCAAGTGACCAGGGTCCCATGGTTTTACCAACGATGGCTACCTCGTCACCGAACTCCTTACGTAATATTTTGATGGCATCCAGCACACATTTGGTATCGGGGTGGGTCAAAAAATCGCTTGGTATTTTGATGTCCTCGGGCTCCGACCAGATTGGCTCACTCATGCGTACGGTGGGCCAATTGTCTTTTTCTTCCCATTGCATTTTGCATCCCAGGGCAGATGATTCCTGGATAATGGAGAAGACGGGCATGATCGAATCAAAACCCAACTCGGTGTAACCGGTAGCTGCCAGACGTGCCATCTTTTCTGGATTGCGATTGCCGTCTGGGAAATGAGCATCGACCAGGTCCATCAATTCCACCGTTGCAACTGACGTAGGATTGCAAACGGGCGTGCGATCGACCGGTTCGCGCCGTAAAGCAGCCAGCACACGTTGACGACTTGTCATGGATGGGACACTAGGCATGTCAGAAATCTCAGTTTTGAGTAGGGGGACTATTGTTGGCTAGGCGGGGCCAAAACGCCGCGACCTGAAGACTGTTCTTCTTCGCGCATCGCTGCACGAACATTCTGGGCACGGTATGTCAGGATGCCGATTACTTCATGGTGGTCGGCACCGCAGGGAAATTGCACGGTTCTCTGTTCGCCATCGACTGGATTCATTTCACAAAGCTTGGCAAAACCACGCGCCAACGCAGCCGCCCGTTTTGTAGCGGTCTCCTCGTCAGCGAGAGCTTGAATATGGTACTTGCCATTTCCCAAGCTGGTAGCTTCCAAATCGCCATTGGCTTTCTTGTCGAAGGCGCGCAATGGTTTGGGTTGCAGAGGTGCGCCGGTCTCAAGTTTGCAAAGATCCAAAAAAGATCGCTTCAGGGCTCGCAGGTGGTCTTGCCCACAAGAAAACTTGAGCCAGTTCGTATCGGCATCAACGGCTTCTAAACCCAGCATGGTTACCAAAGCCTGGCGGATGTATTCGACACGTTCGCTCGCTGCTTTGCTGTCTGCGTAGGTGTGCACCAGGAATTGTGGACCCTGATTCGTCTCCTGGCGATAAAGTCCCAAGGAGATGTCCTGGCAATATTTATCCATCGAATGGATCTCTATGCGCTGGCCAAGATCAAGTGTTTTGCTCATAACTACTATCGTTTATTGTTGAAGAGGAAATTTGATACGGTTGAGCGATACGATATGAGTTCCAAGTTTAGGATTGCCAAGTTGCCAAGATGTAATGCGAATGGTTGAGACTGCAGTGGGATACGTGGCCAAGTGGCTTGTGACGGCCATATTGCCCGAGTAGTATTTACATCTTATAAGATTTACCCCAAGGTTTCCACACCCGGAATGGGCATTTCTTGGCCGGTCAAATCGTTAGAATAGGACCATGTTCACACATATCGACCATATCAATATCGTTGTGAGTTGCCTGAATGAAGCAAAAGCCTTTTTTCAGGAGTGTGGTTTTGCTCTCGAGGACGAGGCCGATCTGGAAGGAGATTGGATATCTGCCATTGTGGGGTTACCTGGGGTGCGTGCTCGGTATGCCAAGCTTTCTCTCTCAGGAAGTCGTACCAAGCTTGAATTGATGGAATATGCCTCGCCACCTTCGCAACGAGATCCGGATATGTCCAAAGCAAATCAGTTGGGCTACCGCCATATCGCCTTCGAGGTTGCAGACATCGTGTCAGTCGTCGATAAGCTCACATCGCGTGGTATCGAAATGCTTAGCGAAATCCAGACCTACGAAGCAACCGGCAAGAAGCTCGTCTATTTTTACGGTCCTGACAAGATCCTGCTAGAACTGGCGGAATACCCGAAGTGCGATCCATCGGCAATGAAGAAGGATAATTCATGACGCATTCGGTCGTTGGCAAATCGATCCATGACATTGAGACCCCTGCGTTACTACTTGATCTTGATGCGAGTGACCAAAACATTGCACGCATGGCGTCCTTCTTTGTGGATCGACATGCGAAACTCCGGCCACATTTCAAAAACCACAAATGTACAAAACTTGCTCAGCGGCAGTTGGCTGCCGGATCTCAAGTGGGCATGACCTGTGCCAACATTACAGAAGCAGAAGTATTGGCCAGCAGTGGTGTCAAGAATATCCTGATTGCCAATCAAGTTGTCGGAAAGAGTAAACTCGAGCGTCTTGTTCAAATAGCCGACAAGTGCACCGTGGCAGTGGATGATTTATCACAAGCCACTGCCTTATCCGCTGCCGCTGCCCATCGGAATGTCGTCATCGATCTGCTCATTGAAGTTGACATTGGTATGGGGCGATGCGGTGTGGATCCAGGAAAACCGACCCTTTTGCTGGCCCAACAAATTCTCGATCTGCCAGGAACCAGATTTCTCGGTTTACAGGCCTACGAAGTGCACTGTGTTTATGTGAATGATTTTGCCAAGCGGTCCCAGCAGGCTTTGCAGTCGATGATGCTAGGAGTAGAAACACGCCAGCTTTTGGAAGAGAACGGAGTTCAAGTCGATGTACTGAGTGGATGCTGTTCGGCAAATTATCAGATCACGGGATGCCTGGAAGGCGTTGATGAAGTCCAAGCAGGAACCTATGCCACCATGGATTGGCGCTATCATCAGTTGGTGCCAGAATTTGAAATTGCACTATCGATTCTTTCCACGGTGATAAGCAGTCGCCCGAATCAGGTTGTTCTTGACGTGGGCGCAAAGGGAATAGGTGCCGAATTTGGGATTCCCAGAATCAAGAACGAGCCTGATATCGAAATTCCGTTTTTTGGCGCTGAAGAGCATCTTGTCGTGCGTCAGATTCCTGCCTGGCAAGTCGGTGAAAAAATCGAAGTCCATGCCAGCCATGCATGTACCACATGCAATCTCTATCCACAGATTTTTGTTCATCAGCAGGGGCATGTTGTCGATGTCTGGCCCATTGATGGTCGGCTCGGCAGGGGATAACCTATGCATTTATTGTTTCTCGGAATCCAAGCAGGAAGTTGTGAACTATTCGGGCTGTCTCCTTGGATGCAAACCAATCCGAGGGAGTTGTCCAACAAAAGGCTCTTTACCTCTTTTTCTACAGCCAATCTTTTCGAGGGTTAGTACGATGACAATGACAATGGATATGCTAATCGGCTCGGACGCACGCACTGCACAATCGGATGAATGGATTGATGTTGTAAATCCGGCAACGGAGTCGGTTCATGCACGAGTTCCAAATGCAGATGTTGCGGATGTTGGTGAGGCAGTTCAAATAGCCCGTCAGGCGTTTGAAGATGGGCCCTGGTCCAAAATGATGCCAAGTGAGCGTGGCAAATTGCTCTACAAATTGGCAGAACTGATCACGACAAATACCAACGAAATTGCCCTCATGGATACCCAGGATATGGGCAAACCCTATGTGCATTCGCGTGATCATGATTTGCCCATGTGTGCCGAGTTCATGTTGTTTTTTGCGGGAATCTGCGATAAGGTTCGCGGCAGCCAGATTCCACTTGGACCAGGCAAGCACGTCTATACCATTCGTGAGCCGATGGGGGTTGTCGCGGGGATTCTTCCCTGGAATTTCCCGGCGGTGTTGGCGATTCAAAAACTTGCGCCGGCATTGGCCTATGGCAATGTGATTATCCTCAAACCGGCCGAACAGTCACCACGGTCCGCCATTCGGATTGGACAGCTCGCTCTTGAAGCGGGTATTCCACCNGGNGTGGTGAATGTGGTTACTGGTGACNGTCGTGCGGGAGCCGCTCTTTGCGAACATCCGGGTGTCGACAAGATCTCTTTTACCGGATCTACCGAAGTTGGCAAAGCGATCATGAATGCTGCCAGCAATAACATTCAAAAAGTTACGCTAGAACTTGGCGGCAAGACGGCCAATATTATTTGTGCGGATGCCGATCTNGATGNGGCCCTTGCTTCAACGGTGATGACGAGNTGTTACAATTCGGGCCAGATATGCACGACCGGTTCGNGCCTGGTGACTCACCGCAGCGTTCACGACGAATTTATAGATCGACTTAAAGAAAAATTGGATCGTCTCCGTATCGGAGATCCCATGCATGACGAAACCAAGCTAGGACCCATCGTTTCACGTGAGCAGTATGACAAAGTAAATTCTTATGTCGAGCTGGGCCAAAAAAATTACGAAGCCATCGTATGTGGCACAAGACAGGCNGACCTGGAGCAAGGCTACTATGTCAATCCNACCGTGTTTGATAATGTCGACCCTACTGCAGACATTGCCACAGAAGAAATCTTTGGCCCTGTAATATCAGTCATCAATTTTGAAGATGAAGACGAGGTGGTTCGCATCGCTAACCAAACGAGTTATGGTCTGGCGACCGCTATCTGGACCAGTGATATCAACCGTGCGCATCGGCTTGCAGCTCGCGTCGATAGTGGGTTCGTGTGGGTGAATACCAACAACTGGTGGGTGCCTTCCATTCCTTACGAAGGTCACCGCATGAGTGGTATTGGAGCAGACATGGGAATTGAAGCCGTCGAAAGTTATACGAAACTCAAGAACGTGATCGTCAATCTCGATCCGACACCCAATCCTTGGGGCGAGTAGAGGAAAGCTACGGTCGTAAACTCTCTGCTGGGTTTCCTACAGCTGGGTTTCCTGCAGCCGTGTATCACAGTTGTCTGTTCAATTGCCGTATCCCATTGTTGTGTAATAGGCCAGATTGGGCTGTGTGACATCCATGCGGCCAATCTGGGCGATGATACCAACGGAACTCTCTATTTTCATTGCGTATTGCCCAAACGGAATCTGAAATTCATCAATGGGTTCGTTGGTGCGTATGCACCGAACGCGTTGCGCGCCCACCGAACCGGCATCGAGGACAACTGAATCACGATCGGTAAAGTAAATGGTTATCGAGATGTCAGCATCGCTGGAGTTGGGATTAAGTATTACGAGTGATTCATGCCCAAGCAGTTCGCCACTCCCCGGCTCCGGTAGATCGCCATCGGGAAAGAACCAGATCTTTTTTCCATAGTCGTTCATGGATTATGCTTTCAGCGATTGTCGTAGATGGTTAAGAATACTCTCTTTGGCTGTATCGCCATACTCTTTGCTGGATTTTTTTGCACTTTGTGCATACCAATGATCATCGCTAAATTTTGTCATGTCCACCCCTTCGGGACATAGTGACATCATGAGTGAGGTTTCTCCGATTCCAGCGTGATCGAAAGTGTAGTCCTGTTGTGTTTGCGGGTCCATGAGAGCATGAAGCCGGATCCAACTAAAGGGGTCGCTGCCTTCCGCGTTCTGGTCGTAGTAGTCGCTCATATCTGCTGCACCCCACCAACCTTCTCCCTGCTGGCTTTCGATAAAATCAAAGATAGTTTTGCGGGCAGCCGTCTTAAACGCCAAATCGGTGGGCATGCCNACATCAAAATTTTCTGTTTGATGGTGCACCACACCGTGGATATTGCGAAAACCCACTTTCAACAAACTCATAAAGAGCCCCTTGGCCAGGGGTATTATCTGCTCGCAATCGACATGGATTGCTCCACTACGTTCGGCTTTTTCAACAGCATAACTGGCAGCCCCATAATAGAAGGGCGGCATGATCACCAGATCACGTTCTTGTTCAAGCAACTCAAGCGAGCGAAGCACAACGAGTGTATCAACACCCAAGGCCAGGTGCTGTGCATGNTATTCCAGCACTCCAATCGGTAATACCACGGGCCAGTTTTCGTCAATCGCCCGGTGGATTTGATCGGGCAACATCAATTCATACCGCATTACTCTTTTCTCCTGCACTAGACGAGTTTCCCCTCCTCGTTTCGGTGGAGGGGTTAGGGGACCGTAGCATAAACACCTAACAATCCACTTCGATAATCTCCATTCGGGATCCGCTATTCAACATTTCGGCAGGCCCCTCTTCCGTAACGAGCAAACCATTCTCCCAGCGCAAACCAAAATCATCGTCTGCAAAAAAAGTGTCTGCCTGAAACGTCATATTGGGTTCCAGACTATAAGTACTGACGGTTTCCAGCCAGGGTTTTTCGACTTCAATCAATCCCAAACCATGGCAAGGACCGTAGAGATAGTTGTCGGCAAAGCCGGCCTTTTTTACCTCGTCTTCGTATTGTTGAGCGATCTGGCCCGAAACGACGCCCGCTTGCATGCACTCGTAGGTTCGATAGTGCATGTCTTTTCCAAATTCGATCAATCGCTTTTGCGCGTCGGTCATTTTTCCAAGGCAAACGGGCCTGCCTACCGAGGGGGAGTAGCCATCGATTTTTCCGCCAACATTGATTTGGACAATATCGCCTTTTTTAAATTTCCGATGTGTACCACGTGAAATAGCGTTGGTAGTTTTTTTGCCACCAAAGGCATAAACCGTGTGCGCTTCACATTCTGCGCCGTGACGGTACAAGGTATCAAGGGCTACGCCAGTCAGTTCCAATTCGGTCATGCCTGGTCGGACTGCTTCGATCATGGCATGCATTGCCAATTCTCCCAATCGCAATCCTTCGCGCAGACAGGCAATCTCTTCGGGAGATTTGATGCTGCGCAGCCGAGTGACTACGAGATCATCGGCATTGACAATCGTGGCTTCGGGAAATGCTTCACGTAAGCCTTCAATCATTGCCATATTCGTACACAAATAACCGGCCAGTCCAATGCGCTTTGGGTTAGACACGCCAATCGATTCAAATACATCACCGTATTTGCTGACCGCAACTCCAGGGTAGGCGGGGTCGGCCGTTTCGCGATACTCAGTCATCAAATGGATATTTTTCAGCTGGGAACGACCACGGGCAAATTCTTCTGATTCTGGGCCAATCAGCAAGGCTGCCTGTCCTGAGGGGGCTATGGCGACACCTCCCATTTCGAACAAGGGCCAGTAGGCGGTGAAATAACGTACGTTGGCGTAATCGGCCTCATTGGAATTGGCAACCATGACATCCAGGTCAGCTGTAGCAATCAACTGGGAGGCTTTTTCGATGCGCTCAAGATACTGGGAATCAGGAATTGAAATACGATCGGACATTCTTGAACTCCTGGTCAATAGTTTTTAATAAATTGCGGAAATGTTGATATCAAATGGAATCGTGGTCAGCAGGTTTCGAAGGGTGGGGTACACTTCGCTTTGCCTCGACCTCCAAAGGGGACTTGGGCCTTAAGAACGGCACACTGCTGAATTTTTTGCAGGGCCTGGACTGCGGAGTTTACAGAATCAACAACCAGGGGTGGTTTGAGTGGCAACGCAAATCCCGCCAGTAGTTGCTTGTTTTGATACTCCAGTAATCTCATATTTCATTTTTCTCATGATGGGGCGAACACTGGCTAAGCATATTGGAAATTTCTGCCTGAAACAACTCAGCAACACGAACCAGGATCTCAAAAACAAGCCCGGCTCCTCGACCTTGTGGGTTTGTCCTGAGGCGTATTTTAGGTGATTGTTGTGATGTAAATTCGTGAGCTATTCCATTCTTTTACGATACTTGGATTTCTGGTCCCTACTTCTTAGAATGCCCGTCTGCAGGTCGCGTGTTTGATTGAAGAGCCTGTCGATTACCTGTTGAGAATGTGCGCGAACTTGTTAAGTTGCGCTCGGAACCCCACAGAGGGCATTCCCTACAGGATTTATTGCACGGCTTTACTCTCTCAAGCAGAACGAGAACTAATATTGTTTTGATCCGTGTATTGAGAATCGCCATGAAGGAGTAATCAAAGTGCCCCGGCACATTCAACAGTACGAGCTAGAGAGTATTGTCCCCATCCGCGGTCTTGACCATCCGGAGTCGATCGGAGTTGGACCGGATGGTACAGCCTATACAACGGGCACCGGATGCCAGGTCTATCGACTCAACCTGGAGGACAACACTTACGAGCAGTTTGCCACTACCGAATTTCGTTGCCTGGGTAGCGTGGTTGATGCGGTCGGCAACCTGTACGTCGCGCATACTAACGCAGGCAATGTACTGAGAATAACTCCCGCAGGCGAAGTTCACGTCTATGCTACCTGTCCGCCTGCCAAAAATCTTCAATGTGCCAACTACCCAGCTTTTGACCGTCATGGACACATGTACTTATCTGAAAGTGGTGACTGGTCGGGCACGCCCAATGGTCGCATTTATAAAATTCCTCCAGGTGGGGGGGCAGCACAACTTTGGTATCCCAAGGAAGTCGACACGCCCAATGCCATTGCTCTCGACGCTGAAGAAAAGTACCTCTACTTTGTGGAGACTTTTGGGAATGCGATCGCACGAATCGCCATTTGCAGCGATGGTTCAGCGGGACATTTTGAACGGGTACTTCATCTGCCTCGCCATATTCCGGATGGTATCGCCTTCGACGAAGCGGGCCGGTTGTGGATCGCCTGCCATCGTCCAGATCGGATTTATTGCTTTGATTTAATAACCAAACGATTGGAGACGTTTGCAGATGATTGGCGTGGTCACTACCTGCGCGGACCTACCGATGTTGCGTTTGCGGGTCCGGACCGTGATATTTTACTAGCAGCTTCACTCGACAATTTAGTAGTTCACCGCTTTGACAATGTGGGTGTCAAAGGCCTCTCTCTGAATCATCCCCAGTTTTAGATCAGGGAATAGGAACCCGCCTGGTAGTTCATGGCGAAAAGCTGCACTCGATTTCACGACAGAAAAAAGGCGTAAATGGCAACCATGAATAACTTACGTGTGGGTTTGATTGGCACCGGAAGTTTTGGGCCGAATTTTGCCCCCTTTATTACAGAAGTCGCTGATCTTGTTGCCGTTTGTGATCCCAATCCGGCCGGTCGGGCCAACTTCGCAAAACAAACGGGGCTCCAATTGCCCGGGTTTGACAATCATGAGCAACTGCTGGACTCGATTGACTTAGATGCCGTGGTCCTTTGCAGTCCAAATTTCACACACAAAGCGATCACCGTTGCGGCAGCCCAACGCGGCAAACATGTGTTTTGTGAAAAAGCCATGGCCACAAGTGTGCCCGATTGCTGGGAAATGATTCAAGCCTGCGAAGCGGCCCAGGTACGCTTGATGGTAGGACACAAGCGCCGCCTACGTCCGCCATGGGCGCGTATGATCGAGTTGCGCGAAGAACTGGGCGAAGTTGTGGCCATTACTTCCTGTGGCTATTTCGACTCGCGCCCCTATCCTTTTGCCGAAAGTTGGTGGCGCTACCAGGAGCAATCAGGTGGGACCCTGATGGTATCTGGCGTGCATGTTGTGGACTGGATGCGGGCCATGTGTGGCGATGTGGCAACAGTCCGTGCCCTCGCCGCCCCGCAGGTTGACCCACGTTATGATTTTCCGGATACCCTACATGTGACATTGGAGTTTATCTCGGAAGCCGTGGCATCGCTGACCGTATCGTTTGCCTATCCGCCGCTCAAGTTTCGCGAGTCTGGAGGCCCCCAGGTAGTTTATCAAAAGGGGGGGGCACAATTTGTTCCCCATCTTGAGCAGCTGGATCTTTATTGGCAGCATCAGGACGAGGAGGAAAGGCATTTTGAGCCGTTTGATGACCTTGGTTTCGACCACGCTTTTAGCCTGGAGTTTGGCGACTTTGTTCGCTGGGTGGCTGACAAGGATTACGAGCCCTGCCTGAGCTGGCGCGAAGGCCTCAGGTGCGTGGAAGTGATTGAGGCTGCCCACCGCTCCGCGGAACAGGGTGGAGCAATCCTGACTCTGCCCCTTTATCCAGAATTGGAACACACTTAAGAATCTTGCCATGATCACAATCAGGTCGAGGTGTGCTAGCGATTCCCTCTACAAATTCATGATTCGTGCATTCTTAGGAGAAAAAGAGATAAAACTTTTGCAGAGCGCCTTCAGGCTGGCTAAGTCGTTTTTGGTGCGACCGCAATGGAGTACTTGCGACCTTCGTTAGTCAAGACCTACCGCAATGCGGGTTTTGATTTTATTTTTATTGAAATTGAACACGCCTTGTTCAGCCCGGAGCGTTTGTCCGATTTTATTCTTTGTGCTCGCGATCACGATTTTCCGGTGGTTGCCAAAACGGGCCAGCTGAACCGGGCTAAGACAGCACTGCTTCTGGAAGCCGGCGTGTTGGGTATTCAGTTGCCACCTACTGAAAGCCTCCAGGATCTGGAACAACTGAAAAGTTTCATGAAATACCCACCCCTTGGCACCCGAGCCAGCGCGACAGGATACGGCAACAGTGCCTACGTCAAGCACACCAACAAACGCCAGTGGTACGATCAGATGAATGATGAACACATTTATCGTAGCCCATATCAAAACGCGGCAGGGCTAGAAAATATCGACCAGATTGTTTCACTGCCAGGGTTGGACATTTGCCTGGTGGGAACGAGTGATCTAAGTCTCGACTATGGCAATCCGGGGGATTACAAAGACAAAGATTTCCGCGAGCTTGTCCAGAAGGTCTTTGACGCAGCCGAGCAGAATGGCGCAGCGCGGGGCATCCCGGCTAGCGACCACGATTCGGTCAAATACTGGATCGATCACGGTGTGCAGTTTTTTGAGTGCGCCACGGAGTTGGATATGTTGCGCGCCGGAGCCGCAAAACGATTGAGGATTTACATCGTGCAAGAAAGTAGAGATTCCATAGATGTGTGATAAGTTAGGAATGAACTCGGATAAACGACCTGGAGCAACTATTCAATCGCAGGATGGGTGCTGGCACCCATCCTAATCGTTCTCTTCTATAAATCTGTAGGGTGCATGTAGCGACGCGTAACGCATCAAAATCAAGACTCTAACGATTTCCGCTTCAGGAAATCGCAGTTGATTACTTTCTCGATGAGATCCAGTGGCACGTAGAAGTAGTGATTCGAAGCCTCGAATCCGATGCGAGAGTCTTGCTGGACGAGTGTGAAATACTCACGGGCTAACTGAATCTCGTGATCAAGAAGTTGATGGAGTTGTTTGCGGAGTTCTTGTTCTTTGTTTGCTTCGAGATCTGTTTCTCGCAAGAGGTCACGAGTCAGTACAAAGCGAATTTGATTGGCAGTGCTGGCAAAATGCAATTGTGCGGCGCGGGCCAGACCGAAATCGGCCAGTGCGACGCTGTGTTGCTCATCTGAGGTTGCTTTGACGACTCGCTCAAAATGGTTCAGGCCAGCTTGCCATTGTGTGGCCATTTTTTCAAACTGCTGGGCCAATACTTCGGCTGAGAAACTACCTCGCCAAGTATCCATGCTGTCGTATGGGATACCTACCATGGTGGCTCGGTAGCCAGTGGGCTCGCCGTAAAGCAGATTGGCGG
>PATG01000069.1 GCA_002713555.1 Planctomycetaceae bacterium | reverse complement strand
GTTTATGAAAATAATTGGGGTGACGGACCACGATCGACACCGATTGTCGAAGGCGAATTCGTCTACGCGCTAGCAGCAGAAGGCAATCTCAGTTGTTTACGAATTCAAGATGGTAGCATCGTCTGGAAAAAATCGATGCAGGAATATGGAGGAAAGATTCCCGTATGGGGATACAGCGAATCACCATTCATTTATCAAGAGAAAATAATTTGCACTCCAGGTGGGAAGGACGGAGCTATCGTCGCTCTGGATAAATCGACGGGCGAGTTTCTTTGGCAAATACCTGAACTTACGGATACGGCGCACTACTCCTCAATCATTGTTGCATAACAAAATGGTCGAGCAATTGGTGTCCAGTTGCTGGCTAGCCAACTGGTCGGATTTAACCTTTCGGATGGGGAATTATTGTGGACGGTGCCTTGGGGGGGGCATGTTGCAGTGGTACCAACACCCATTGCTTGGGAAAACTATATTTATGTTACCTCAGGATATGGCGCAGGATGCATGCTGGTTAGTTTAAACGACGACTTTTCAGCAGAACCGGTCTATGAAGGGAATAAGCTTGTCACGAATCACCATGGAGGAGTGCTGCGTCTTGGACAGAGCATTTTTGGTTATTCGGACGGCAAGGGATGGGTGTGCCAAGATCTGCTCAGTGGCGAGAAGAATTGGCAGAATAAGAAAGAGTTGGGAAAAGGGGCGATAGCTTACGCAGACCAGCGGTTTTATTGTCTCAGTGAAAATGAAGGAGAAGTTGTCCTGATTGCTGCCTCGGAGGAGGACTGGATTGAGCATGGCCGCTTTACACTAGAACCTCAGACAGAACTACGCAAACCCTCCGGCAAGATTTGGACACACCCGGTAATCGCTGGGGGGCGTCTCTACCTTCGCGATCAGGAACTCTTATTTTGTTTTGATATCCGCGAGAAGCAGTGATCTGCCGTCGGTATTCCAAACCGAATTGCAGACCGTGAAAAAAGAGTGTGCTGCGGTTTAAACCTGGGTTGAGCGAAGCGGTAAGACCTTCGCCAATTCCATCTAGAGCCATCACCTGATAGCCACTGCGAAGGGCGATACGCGGATTGATTCTTAAAACGCCAGACACTCCGGCTTCTCCCAGAAAAGCAATATTTGCAACATTGGTGCGAGAGCTATTCTGGCTGGAACTCACAACGTGTGTTGATTCGTCTACGGTTGGTGTCGAGGTGTCGTCCCCATAAATGGTCGTTGCAATATTTGTCGTGACGTCGTACCGACGAAAATTATTGCAGTAGACGCCTCCATTGATAAAGGTTTCTATAGAAAACCGATTGTCCAATTGCCAATGATCGCGCAATCCGCCAATCTGAAATCCAATCAGTCGATTTTTGAGTAAGTCGCTGATGACGGTGTCGTTGACGATTACTGGTGTAGCAGGAGGGTCGGCCGGATTCGGTAAAGGTTTGTCGTCGATCGTGGAATCGATAAAGTCTTCGCTCAACCCCAGGTAACGTATCCCACCAAATAGTTTCCAGGCATAGGGTACCCGAGGTAAGAAGTTCAGTTCGATTGAATTGAGACGTGACTCATAATCGAAAGTATGCGATTGGGTGCCATTGGTAAACGCTCTGGTAGCATGCGAGTCGTTCACACCTTCGTAACCGACCTGGATGCCGAAGCCTGAGTCGTTGTAGCCGGTCACAAAAAACCGTGCGCCAGGTCCATGATCAAATTGTTCGTCAAAAGAAAAAGCATCGCCAACTGCCCCTGAGATCAGAGCCAGGTCCGCATCATCACGGAATAGCATCAATCCATCGGCAGAAACGGCCCACTTGGGCCCCACACACCACTGATCGCAATTGCCTGGGCCATCAATCCAAGGAAAATAAGCCACATTGCATCCACAACGATCATGACCTTCACACCCACAACCTGTTGCGGATGTAGCAGAAACGCCCATCTGCAAGGCCTGTTACTGTTGCCATAACATGGAATTGCTAGCAATGGCGGCAGTTTCGCTCTCGGTGGCATATTCCTGCTGCGCCCAAGATGAGTTTGCAGCAAGGAACAGCAGCCCCAAGGCGATTCGCTGCAGCACTCTTATGGTGGAGGCTTTCATGCGAGGGCCTGCTTTGACAATGTCGATTGGAAGATGCCGAATGATCAATAACCGTATCGGAGACATCGGCGATCAGGCAGGCCAAGAGTACGGCTTCTCTGTCAGGCAATTGTTGCGTGAGCTGCCCAAATTGACAGGCATGCTGGCAAGAAGTTTATAGTATCCCGGAGAGAATTGCCAAAAAGGCGTCAATTTGCTCGTCGGTGCCAACCGTAATACGAAGCCCATCACCCCAGTCTGGGTAGTTCATATAGCGGACCAGGATACCCTGGTTCTTGAGCTGCTGGTAGAGTTGCTGCGATTCTTGCTGGGGATGACGGCACCAGACAAAATTGGCATGCGAAGGAACACATTCAAACCCCAGCCTTTGCAATTCCTGGGTGACTCGCTCACGGGTGGCTAGAATTGCTGTTCGCGTTTCTTCAAACCAGGTACGATCATCAATGGCTGCTGTGGCGCCAGCAATCGAGAGCGCATCGCAGTTATAAGAATCTTTAACCTTGGCGAGTTCACGAATAATTTGTGGCTGGGCGACAAGATAACCAAATCGCAAGCCGGCTAGCGCGTACGACTTGCTCAAGGTCCGTGAGACCATCACTTTTTCGTTTTCAGCTACGAGCGCCATACAATTCGTATCTGCAAAGTCGGCATATGCCTCGTCGACCAGCAAGGGGCAGGGCAGGGCGTTGGCTATTTCGGCCACCTCTGCTGACAAAATCACGGTTCCAGACGGACTGTTCGGGTTCGCCAGATAGGTGAGTCGTAAGCGATCATGCACGGCTGTAAAATCGTCTCCCAGAGACCAATCGTTTTTAAAATTGACGATATCGCATGTTGCCCCTTGAATGGATGCCAATGTTTCGTAGAGCACATAACTCGGATTGGGAAAACGCACCAGATCGTTGGTATCAACAAAGGCACGTGTAAGGATTGTAAGAATGTCGTCGCTTCCGTTTCCACACAGAATCCAATTGGGGTCTATGTCGGGGATTTCACTGCGATGCAAATCGGCGACACGTGTGCGAAATGCCATGGCTTGAGGGTCAGGGTACTTTTGCAGGCCCATTTGGCAAATGCGTCCGATCGAAGCTTTTACTTTCGGAGAACAAGCATAGGGATTCTCATTCGTATTGAGTTTGATTAACTTCGACCCCTGGGGTTGTTCTCCGGGGACATAGCCAGTCATAGCAGCAATATTGGCACGAATATAATTCATAAGGTTTGGTAATTACAAAGGAGTCGAAAGGTTGCAAATGAAGGATTGGGAATTATCGATCTTACGCTCCAATCAGCAACCACTCTAGTGGATGCCCGATGGGAGGGTACGAATCGAAGGGTAAGGGCAAGCGTTCAGGGAATAGCAGAGATCAATCCGTCTGTGAAATAAGTCCTCGATGAAATGAGAATGTTTGTTGGGCCCGATATTTCCTGAGGAACTGCGTTCATTCCTGCTTTTCACGAAGTTCTTTCAAACGCATGGAAACACTATTTGCATGTCCCGTCAATCCTTCTTCATTGGCCATATGGATTGCGTCCTCAGCAACTTCCTTGAAACTAGCCTTGTCAAAGTGGATGACACTGCCCGATCGCAAAAAGTCGTTGGAGCATAAACCGCTTGCAAAACGAGCAGTCGCCCCGGTGGGTAATACGTGCGATGGTCCTGCGACATAATCACCAATGGCTACGGGGCTGTAGGGACCTATGAAAATTGCCCCTGCATGGCGGATCATGGGAAGCAGTTTTTCGGCATCTTCGCAGGCCAGGTGCAAATGCTCGGTCGCCAGTTGATTGGCAATCTCAACCGCTTCGTCAGGGTCCTGGACCCGGAGGAGAGCTCCATAGGATTGCAAGGATTGTCTGGCTAACTCACCCCGCTGAAGCCCAGCCAATTGTTTGTTCAGTTCGTCTTCTACTTGATCCAGCAGTGGCTGATGCCAGGTAATGAGGACACTTGAGCCGGGGGCATGTTCGGCCTGTGCAATCAAATCCGATGCAGCAAATGCTGGATTGGTACTTTCGTCGGCGATCACGATGACTTCGCTTGGGCCTGCAATGGAGTCGATGGCAACATCGCCATACACGAGTTTTTTTGCCAGTGCTACAAAAAGGTTGCCAGGGCCAACAATTTTGTCTACGGGGGGCATGCCCTCGACGCCGTAAGCAAGCGCCGCAACGCCTTGGGCTCCTCCCACCCGATAGACTTCACGAATCCCCAGCTCATGGCAGGTGGCCAACAGGTTTTCGTTGTAAGATCCAAAATCTGTGGGCGGTGCGATCACGACCAGTTCATGGACACCGGCAGCACGAGCCGGCAAAGCGGTCATCAATACCGTAGAGGGATAAGCTGCCGCACCCCCTGGCACACATAAGCCCACACGCTGGAGAGGGACGTACCGTTGCGTGAGGTACCCTCCTTGAGGAACATCCACGGTAACATTTTGATGCAGAAGTGCCTCTTGATAGCGCAGTATATTTTCAGAAATACGTTGTATGGTTGCCAAAAAATCTGGTGAGGCATTGGCGTGGGCGTCTGCCAATTCTGAAGTCGTGACCCGTAAGGTAGCACCCGTAAGCTCGGCATCATCGAGCTTGGCCGTATACTCCAGTAAAGCATCTAAGCCCCGAGATTTAACGTCGTTGCAAATGCGCTCAACGGATTGTTGTGGCGAGAGAGGCTCGCCAAAAACTTCAATGGTCTTCTGGCGTCCTGCCTCACTAACAATATCNCCAGCCGGTGAAAGTTTTTGTCGGAGGGAGGCTATCTTCTGAGATGCTCCAGGCGAACGGGTGTCGATGATTTGCAAGTTGAGGGCTGAGGACATGGGATTATTGGAATTGTGGGTGGCGTGTGATATGNTTGTGAANCTCTTCATTGTCTCAGGAGTTGATAAAAATGAAAGGTGCCTCATTGATTCGTATTGATTTAGCCAGCGATACGCTCACNAAGCCTACTCCGGGTATGCGCGAGGCAATTGCCTCTGCTGAGGTGGGAGACGATGTTCTGTGCGAAGATCCAACAGTGCAAGCACTGGAGTTTCGCATTGCAGAGTTGCTCGGAAAAGAAGCCGCTCTGTTTGTTCCATCGGGNACGATGAGCAATTTGATCGGAATACGCCAGTTTTGTGGTCCAGGCGAGGAATTTCTGGCAGAAGCCAATTGCCACATAATACGCTTTGAACAGGCGTCTTATGCCCAGATTTTTGGCATATCGGCGCAAATGATTCCCAGTGAAAACGGCATTCTCACGGTCGAACACCTGGCTGGAAGAGTGAGCCCCCAGGATATACATTGCTCCCAGACACGCCTGCTTTGTTTAGAAAACACACATAATTATGCGGGAGGTCGTATTCAACCCTATGACACGGTCGAATCCGTTTGCAGCTGGGCTGCCGAAGAAGGTTTAGCATGCCATCTTGACGGCGCAAGACTTTTCAACGCCGTTGTGGCAACGGGAATCCCAGCGCATCAATGGGCGCAAAATTTTGACACGGTGAGCGTCTGTTTCAGCAAAGGTCTGGGGGCTCCTGTTGGATCGGCTTTGTGTGGCACCCAAGAGATTGTGGCTCGCGCTCGCTGGAATCGTAAAGCGATTGGTGGGGCAATGCGACAGGTGGGAATGATCGCTGCAGGTGCCCTGTATGCTTTGGACCATCATATTGAGCGTTTGTCAGAAGATCATCAGAAAGCCCAAGTGCTGGGTCAAGCGGTACAACAGATTGACGGGCTTTCACTGTATAGTGAATCTATAGACACGAATATCGTGATCATTCATGTGAACGAAAAACATGGGACCGCTGCTGAGTTGTGTGCGCGTCTTCTTGAACAGGAAGTTAGAATGCTCCCCTGGGGCCCACAGCTTGTGCGGGCGGTTATGCATATGGACGTTTCACTGGCGGATGTCGAAGAAGCTGCAGCAGCTGTTAAAAACGTGGTTGGATAGGTTGGCTATTGTCCGCGGAAAATCAGCTCGCGGAACGTGGTCCACTCGCTGGGTGACGGTTGGTGGTTTTCTTTGTAAACCAGGTCGGTGATCCACTCATCGGTACGGCGGAGTCGGTTGGCCAGTTGTTCCAGGGCGTTTAGTGCGAGCTTAAAAGCAACAGGATTGCCTGCGGCAGCAAGCGCATCATAGTCTTCGCGCGCGATCCGTAATAATTCCATGTCGGTTATGGCAATGACGTCTGCGGAGTGAGGAGCTGCCTGAAAAAAGGACATTTCACCAAATTGCACATGTGGGCCTAACTCTGCCAGATTCAGCTGGCNCCCTGATTCGGTACGCCGGGTAACCTGGCATCGACCAGACAGAATAAACCATAAGTTACGCAACATTTTTCCCTGTGTGATAAGTTGCTCGCCCGCGTTGACACGTATAGGTTGCGCTAGTGCCAGCACTTGATCACGTTGCTGATCGCTCATTCCCTGNAAAATTTTTAAATGGGCCAAAGATTCAAGTGACATGATTGCCTCTCTCAAGAGGAATTTGGAGTTTTTGAAACAGGTTCCAAACTTTAGGCGCGCCTGGGAGCCNTCACTTTTTTTGGTGACAGTTCGTATTTCCTATCCTNCTGTGTTTTTACGTGATGCCTGCCAATANGGTTGCACGTCCAACACGACTAATTCCCAGCATAAATGCTGCTGTACGGAGACTGATATCCCGTTCTCGTGCAAGTTCCCAGGTTTCTTCAAAAGCACACGTCATCACCCGTTCGAGTTCCTGGCGAACCCGATCGAGACCCCAACTATAGTACTGCCGATTCTGCACCCATTCAAAATAACTGACAGTAACACCACCGGCATTGGCCAGAATGTCAGGCAAGATTGTAACGCCACGTTCTGCAAGCATCTCATCCGCATCTGGGCGGACAGGCGCATTGGCTGCCTCAACAATCAGCGGTGCGCGAATCTGCGCTGCATTCTCAGCAGTAATCACACCACCTAAGGCAGCGGGGATCAGCAACTCAACATCGAGTTCGAGAAGCGAATCGTTCGATATTTTTTCGGCCCCGGAAAAACCTTCCAAGGAGTGGCGGTGTTCATTGGCATAGCGGATCGCTTCAGGAATGTTGATGCCATCTTCTTTGTAGTAACCTCCACTCACATCGCTTATGGCGACAATTTTACAATCGGCTGCNTGCAAAAACGTTGCTGCATGGGATCCCACATTGCCAAACCCTTGAATTGCTACGCGCGTGTTTTGAGGACGGTGGCCCAGGCGGCCCACCGTCTTGAGTGAGAGGATTCCCACACCGCGCCCGGTGGCTTCTTCGCGACCGGGAATTCCATAATGCTCAACCGGTTTGCCGGTTACTACACCTGGGTTGAATCCATGGTACTTGTTGTGTTGGTTCATAATCCATGCCATCACCTCAGCATTGGTACCCATATCGGGTGCCGGGATGTCCGTATCGGGTCCAATGACATCATGCAATTCGTCCACAAACTTGCGGGTGATGCGTTCCAGTTCACGTTCGCTAAGTTTACGCACGTCGACCGCTACGCCACCTTTAGCGCCGCCATAAGGAATGTTCACGACAGCCGTTTTCCATGTCATCAGCGACGCCAGGCTGCGAACTTCGTCCAGGTCGACTTCATGATGAAAGCGAAGTCCACCCTTCATCGGGCCCCGTGCGTTGTCATGCTGAACCCGATAGCCGATCAGAGTCTGCAATTCACCATTGTCCATCTCCACTGCAATCTGCACTTGCACCTCACGCTTGGCAGTGAGCAGCAACTTACGCATGTTGTCAGTGAGTTCCAATTGATCGGCAGCCCGATTGAAATAGAGTTCTACGGCTTCAAAAGATTTCATGGTTTACTCGCTTTAGGCAACTGGCTGCTGGCGGTAGACTGAAAGGGCAAGATCCAGAGAGCCTACACCCTAAAGCCTGTGGCCTCAATAAGAAAGATGTGTGGCAACAGACAGCTTGGGAGNAAATTGCCATGTCTGAAAAACCCATTCAAATCAAGGTTGTCAAAGAAACGGTAGCCCAGCGGGCAGCACGTGGCCGGAAATCGGGATTCCCCTGGTGGATGGGTGTGACGCTGGTCGGTGCCTTGCTGGGAATGGGCCTTTTATGGGGTCAATGGGGCTCCCAACCGGACGTAGTTCCTGCGCCACAGCCGGAGAAGAATTTGCCAGTCCAGAAGCAACAGACATTGGATAAAAGCAAAAACTCTTTAGCAGAAAAAGACCCACAGGTAGAAGTTATCGAAGACGATGGCCAGTCGCTTTGGGTATCGCCAACCGAGGGAGATCCNTTGGCATTGAACTATCTTCCCATGGGAACTCAACTTGTTTTGCACTTGAGGACCAAGGAGTTNTTGGAACATGCCGAAGGATCCAAGGTGCTGGCTGCCTTAGGACCCTGGGGAGAGAAAGCCCTGGCTCAATTGACACGATTGACTGGCGCGAAGCTTTCAGAAATACATGCCCTCACGCTGGCCGGCTACCTGGCAGAGGAAGGCCATGTCCAATGGGGTGCTCGATTAGAACTCGTTGATTCGTGGGACGAAGCGCATTTGTCACCACGATTGCCTGACAGCAAAAAGGAAAAGCAGGACGACCAAGGGATTCTCAAGTTTGATGGTCGTGCCTGCTTTTTACCAAATAGAAGCTCAGGAAAACTGCTGATTTCGTGTCCGCTTGATGCGCTTGACGAAATCCTGAGAAATGGTNCCGACAACGTTCTNTTTGCGCGCGACATGCAACGACTTATAGATCATACGGATAGCCATCGAATGGTTACGCTTGTATTTCCCAACAAGTTTTTGCAGATAAGCGGAAAAAAAATGATCCACGGCACAGCCGAATCNTTATTGGCAATCTGCAAAGACTTGTTTCGTGACGACTCCTCTGCTGTGGCACTAAGTGCTCATTGGGATGAGAATTTTTTTCTGGAATTGCAATCGGCAGTGAATCTCAATCGGCGGCCGCATGCCTTTGCTTCGGACACCAGAAAACGCATAAGTAAATATTCATCAGTTGCTGAAGATGCCGTGCTTGCACAGCCACACCATACTTATGGCCGCAAGGTAGTAGGGCGTTTTCCGAATATGTTACGCAAGCTAAGCAACTACACTCGTGGTGGGGAGATAGATCGCATCACCGTACTTCGCAGTTATCTGCCACTCGTGGCGGGNCACAATTTGATCATGGCAACGGAGCTTATGCTGCAAGACTTTGCTCACGCTGGGCACGCCCCAATCGATCCTTCTCCGGAGCATTCTGAATCGATTGATCAACGTCTGCAACAGGTGACTTCGTTGGCATTTCCAAAAGAAACTTTACAAAAAGCACTGGAAATGCTCTCTGAAGACATCGGGATTGCCATCCGAATCGCAGGTAGTGACCTACAATTGGATGGGATTACCAAGAATCAATCACTGAGNCTTGATATGCGTGATCGGCCAGCGGCTGAAATCCTAGTGGAGGTGTTACTTAAAGCGAACCCTGACCGCACGATCACAGGCCCTCAGGACCCACTACAGAAGTTGGTGTACGTGATTCAAGAAGAGGCGGATTCTACGAAAGTGATCATTGTGACGACACGTTCCGCTACCCAAAAACGGGGCGACAAATTACCAAACGTTTTCCAGATCTCCGAATAGCATCGGATTCATAAGTACGATAATGGCCAGTCAGAGGTACGAAAGGCGCTTGACAATATTTGATAGTCATGGTCTTTCGATCCTTTGGCGNGTGCCCCACTCTGGAGGAAAAAGAGTTTTTAACCGTTTTTCGAAAGATGTTATAATGGCAGTCGGACTTGGAACGAGAATCAGGCTATNTGTCTTGNTGATTTGGCAAACAATAATTTGGCAAACAATGGCCTGGCATGAGAAGTGAGCCGTTTGCATGGAACCGTTTAATATTAGTTGCGTGACATGCCAGGCCCGTCTGTCGGTGAACGATGAATCATTGCTGGGCCAAATCGTAGCTTGTCCGCGCTGTGGCAGTATGGTCGAAGTGCAACAGCCCATTTTATCTCAGGATACGCCGGAACCGCAGACTGAAGTCAAGCAGGAGCCGACTACGAGTGAGCCAATAGCCAGTGAGACGGTTGTCATGCCAACAGCATCGGGTGGCAGTTTTGCATTAAAAGCTGCCGCAGTGGCAAGTGTCTTGATTGGTGTGGTGACCTTAGGCGTTGTTTTGCTGGGCAGCAACAAACAACAAGAGGAGTATTTTGCACCTGAGGTTGCAGCAGATACAGGCAATGATGCGATTGGGTCAGCACCGCTCGAGACTGTGCACCCCGAAAAGGCTCCAGCGGAAAAAATGCCTCCTGAGGCAACTTCAGTTCACGATTCTGCAAGTGAAGCTCTACCCGAAGAAGAATCTTCTCTGCCTGCGGGTGATGGGTTGCATGAGGGACATGCGCTTACCGAGGTTCCATCTCCTGGCAAAGGTGATGTATCACCGACTCCTCCTGACGAGCCGAACATTGCAACAGCGGAGCCCCAGGAAAAGCCAAAAACACCACCCCCATCAGGCAAGTTTAATCCGCTTGTATTTGATCCTGAAAACCTGGATTTAACGACCTTGGATCAGGACACATCCAGCCAGTCTGGTCTACCACAAACATACGTGCTTGAAGCGGATCCACAGACAGAACAACAGGCGATGCAACCTGTCGCTACCCAGGTCGTGCGACGTTTTCCCAACACAGAGATAGCACAGTCGCCCGTTGATGTGCCTGAACGTTTGCAGCGTCGTCTTCCGGCAATCTATTTTAAGTCGATGTCTTTGGGTAACTTTTTGCAAGTGTTGGCGCAAATGGGTGATGTACCCATTAGCGTATCTCCAGACCAGTTGTTGATGTCCGGAATTACATTGCGCCAGCAAGTTTCTTTAAATGTCGCCGACTTGAGCCTGGCAGAAATGCTATCGCAAGTGTTGGAGCCGCTTAAGTTGGAATATGGAATTCACGATGGACAGGTTATCGTACTTCGCCGCGAGGCAGCCAAAGAAAGAGATATCAAATATCCGATAGGGGATCTGGTAGATTCGACAACTTCTGCAGAACAGCTGACAGAATGGGCAAAACAATTTGTGGATCCCAAATCATGGCAAGCAGCTGGTGGCAGCGGAAGCATAGAGACGAAGACCAGCAGTCTGCATGTGACACAATCGCAACAGGTGCACTACCAGTTGTTGGTCTTTTTGGACCGTTGGCGATTGACTCGAGAACTGCCCCCCCTAAGTCGTTTTCCGGTGGAACGTTTGGTGGCCGTTTCGCCTTGGCTGGCTGTCCAGGACCGCATGGGTGCGCCTGTTACCTTTACTTTTTCGCAGTATGCATCGCTGCGCGAAATCTTTGCCTACTGGCAACAAGAGCTGGATTTACCAATACTCGTTGACTGGCCAGCACTGGCAGGCAGCCAATTGGGACCAAATACCCGAATTGCCTGTGCTATCAAGAGAGAACCCTGGCATCAGGCTCTCGACAAGATTCTCAGTTCCTTGGGCCTTGGTTGGCGGGCTGTACCTGGCCAGATGATCGAGATCACAACGGCTGGCAAGATCGAGACAGAACTCAAACTGGACCTGTTTGCATTGGAGGGAGAAGCTGACGAAACGGTGCAAAAAATTTCGCAATTCGTACAACAACAAGGATCGGCCGCAATGGTCCATGATCAAACGGGCAATGTGCTCATCACTTTGCAACCTGCATTAACGCAGCGAAAAATTCTAAAATATTTGCAAGAGCATAAAGCATTGCGCGTTGATTGATCGCAATCCTAAAGTCCTTGCATAGCAGTCGTCGGTTTGATGGATTTGCCCTTTGGAAGGAGATCTGCAGGGCGGGCTGAGCGAAGCGTCAGCCAACTATGATATGAGCCGTAAGCGCTAGCCTCGGTAGCACACCAACTGGCATTGATAATCCCCCAGTTATTCACCTGCATCTCGCATCCCGATGCTATAGCGGAACACTCAATAGTGATTGCTCTAGTCCGCTTATTACATCCGTTTCTACTATGGCAGCGCGACGAGAATCCAGTAATCAGCGCAGCGGACAAAATGTGTAGTCTAGAGGCTGCCCAATTGCTGTTCGACGGCATCGGCAATTTTTTTACAACCAGCCATTAAGTCTGCAAATTGTTCGAAGTTAAGTGACTGGTAGCCATCACTCATCGCTTGTTCTGGGTTGGGGTGCACTTCGATGATCAGGCCGTCAGCGCCTGCAGCGATTGCTGCGCGCGACATCGATGGCACCAAATAAGTGTGTCCCGTACCGTGACTCGGGTCGATCACAACCGGCAAGTGAGTACGCTGTTGGACATAGGCCACTGAAGCAAGTGGTAAGGTAAATCGTGTATGGGCTTCAAAAGTCCTGATGCCACGTTCGCAGAGCATCACATTGGAATTGCCGCCGTCCAGGATGTACTCAGCGGCCAAGAGCCATTCGTCGATGGTTGCACTGGGGCCTCGTTTTAAAAGTACGGCTCGAGGAGATCTGCCGACTGCCTCAAGTAGCCGGTAGTTCTGCATATTCCGCGCTCCAATTTGCAGGACCTCGGAGTATTCGGAGACGAGATCCACGTCGTCCGGAGAGACGACTTCCGTGACAATCGCCAAGCCTGTCTGGTTGCGTGCCTCAGCCAGCAGTTTGAGACCGTCTTCTTTCATGCCCTGAAAGCTGTATGGGCTGGTTCGCGGTTTGAATGCTCCTCCCCGCAGTGCTGTCGCTCCAGCCTTCTTGACGGCATGGGCTGCCGATACGATTTGCTCTTCGTTTTCCACCGAACAAGGTCCACCAATGACTCCAATATTGCCATTGCCAACGGTCAAACTGCCCGCCTTGACCGTACTCGATTCGGACTTTAGCTCGCGACTCGCCAGCTTGTATGGGGCGACGATAGGGATGACCTCATCCACGCCGGTCCCACTTTCTAAGGAGCCAATACCAGCCACCCGTTCTTCGCCTACCGCTGCGATGACGGTTCGCTCTGTACCCCTTATGACGTTGGCTTTGAGGCCCTTGGTTTCGACCTCTTTCACCATGGATTGAATATCTGCTTCGGTGGCCGTGTGTTTCATGACAATGATCATTTTTTTATTCCTGATTGAAACCTGGTAATAGGTAGCATCCTCAAAACATTCGAGGAAGAAAGTTCAAAATTCTTAAAGCTCCTGAGTAATAACGCCCCTCCAAAAAACATAAAAACCCAATAAAAAAACCCCGAAGGCCGGATGGGCATTCGGGGCTTGGGAAAACAATACAATTTTTGCAATATGCTTACGCACGTCCTCCAGCCCCATTGCCACTTGTAAACAAGCCATTTGTAAACAAGACAGTGGAGTGAGTTGCGCTAAACCAGAAAAAACTTCTGTAAGCAGTTTGCATACATCCATTGTTAGCACGATTGTCAGATAGGGCAAGAGGCAAGTGAGGATTCTGGCTTTCTGGGGTTTTCCCTAGAATTGTTCATGGAAGTCTCTTTCATTACGGAGCTGGTGGAAGCAGATCCAGGCATACCAGGCGTCCTTTGCCACGGACGTAAAGTAGGCCATGAGAGAGGATGGGAGCTGCCCAGGCAGGGTATTCCAAAAGTGGCTGTCCAGCAGCATCTCGCAGGATTATTTCACTTCGCAGCTTGTAACGATCGCTGGTTGCCTCCAGGATCCTGAGTGTGCCGTCTTCGCTTAGGCAGATTAGGTTGTTTTCAACAAAAAGCAGCGAGGCGCGGCCAAATCCCGGTTCGCTCCACATGATTTGGCCAGTCTCCAAGTCGACGCAACGTAGTTCGGCCGAGCTCGTGTGCCGTCCACTACTGCCATAAAGATATCCGTCATGGTGGACAGCCGTGTTCCAATGCAACTCCAGCGTCTTGTCTCGACTGTCAGTTTTGTCTTGCCAGACGACTTTGGCAGCGCCTTGTTGCATTTCCAACAGGACACTCCCACGCCCGTAGGTTTCGGAAATAAAAACTCGATTGCCCACGACGACTGGGCTGCTGGCATTAACGCTCTCCAGTTTTTTTGCGCGCCATGGGAAGCTAAAACCGACAGCGCCCGTACCTGGGTTGAGTCCCACCAGACCACCACGAGCGAACACAAAACACCAAGGCTTGCCATTGAGGGTTGCGGATACGGGACTGGCATAGCTGGCGAATTCGTCGGTTGCCTGCCAGCGGATCTCCCCAGTCATTTTATCGAAAGCCACCACCCCCGAGCCATTGCCGAGGATGTTTCCTTGCGCTGCATAGATGTTTGCAGGTCCCTGGGGTGGACTACCGCCAATGTTGGCAATCAGCAGGTCATCCCAGAGGAGCGGCGTGCTGCCGACGCCAAAAAAGTTTTTTACTACCCCAAACTTTTCTTGAGTATTGATTTGCCACAACGGTTTGCCATTGGAAAGACGCACGCAATGGAATTCTCCCTCAGCACTGAATGCATAGACTCGATTTCCCTCAACGATTGGTGAACAGCGGGGGCCGTTATTGTAGCCCAGCAGGTCAGTGTATTGGGTGGCATGTTCGTAGCGCCAAAGTTCCTGGCCCGTTTCGCTGTGGCGGCAGGTGAGGCGCGCTAAATCACCATGCCGGTCATAATGCAGTAGCCGACCCCGGCTGACGGCAGGAGCGCCATAGCTGGTTCCCAGGATGCATTGCCAGGCAATCTGTGGCCGTTGTGTCCAATCGAGATGGAGACCCGTTTCAGAAGACTTGCTGGTTCGCCCTGGTCCCAGAAAGTCGGGCCAGTCGACTCCGGGTCGACCTGAGCCGAGATCTTCGGGCAAGGTCGTAATTTCAGTTGTCAGCAGCAAGATGAGGAGTATTCTTGCCATGCCCATCAAGGGTCCCATGCCCATTAAGGATCTTGAGGTGGCATTTGCTTGCGATCGTCTGTCAAGGCCTCATCCAGTCCTGGCACAGCGGTTGCCCCGGTCGGCACATGTAAACTCGAATCTTCGAAGTCATCGCCAACCGGCTCAAACGTACCCCCCAAGTGCTGGGCTAAAAAGGCTTCGATCACGGCATTGAATGACAAACGGTTTGGTTCGCCGCTGAAGCCGTGTCCTTCGTCTGGGTAGAGGACATAGGTGACAGGAATATTTTTGGCAGTCATTGCGGTCACGATTTGATCGGCCTCGAGTTGTGTGACGCGAGGGTCGTTGGCACCTTGTCCAATGAGTAGAGGTTTGACGATCTGATCGACCTTGGTAAGCGGCGAACGCTTGAGCAGTTCGGCCTTGCCCTCTTCCGTATCGATATCTCCGACACGGACTTTCATGATGGGCATGAGGGGTATCCAGTAGTCGGGTACATTTTCCAGGAGCGTTACCAGACTCGAAGGGCCCACGATATCGACGCCACAAGCGAACACATCGGGGGTGTAGGTCATCCCTACGAGGGTAGCATACCCCCCATAACTGCCGCCCATGATGGCTACCTTGTCACGTTGGGCGATGCCTTGTTCGACGGCCCAATCAACGGCGTCAATCAGATCATTGTGCATGTTGCCGGACCATTCACCGTTGGCTGCATTGATGAAATTTTTGCCAAACCCGGTGGAACCTCGGTAATTAACATTGAGCACTGCATAGCCACGATTAGCCAGCCATTGGTGTGTGCTGTCAAAGCCCCATCCATCACGGGCCCAGGGTCCACCATGAACCTCGAGTACCAAGGGAAGGGGTTTATCGGGTCGGCCGTCTCCATCCGGGTCACTCTCAGCGGGAAGAGACAAATACGAAACCAGATTGAGTCCATCGCGACTTTTGATAATTGGCGAATGCATTTTGACCAGAGTGTACTGGTCCAGATCATCCCGATCGTTGAATAGGAAACGCGTTGTTTTATTTTTGCGGTCGTAGAGATAGTACTTGAGAGGACCGTTGTCGAGTAAAAAAGCGACTGTCCACAGAGTGTCATCCGTTGTGCGGCTGGTAACGATCAGTTCGCCGTCTTCGACAGTGGCCAGAAAATCGAGATCCGCGCGAATCGATTCGTCGAGAATTTTCCATTCACGACGGGCATACGTAAAGCCCACGGCCTGGATGTTTTTTTCGGTGGGATGGGACAGAACTTCGCCAACGTCAGCACGAGGATCTTCGGCAATTAAAGTTGTCTTGCCGCTATTCAAGTCGACAGAGAACAGTCCTCCCGTATCGCGGTTTCGACTGTCCTGCAAGTAGAGCACCTGTCCGGTCTTGTCAAAACCTGCTGGGCCCGTAGTCATTGCGTCTTCAGGACCCGTTTGGATGAATTCTTCCCACTCGGCGTCAGCACCCGTTTCGCCGGCGATCTTGGGTTGAAGCAGTTGCTGTCCCCCTGTGGGCGTGAAATTAAATGCAAAACGGACTTGAAAATCCTCGTCAGTTACATAGGCGACGACACCCTCGTTTTGCTGCACAAGTTCTCGTTCGCCCGTGAGGATATTGATTCGGTAGATGTCATGTAATTGAGAAATTCGATCGTTGAGACCGACTAATATTTCGTGCGGAAATTTGAGACTGACGTTTTGAATTGTTGCGTGGACGTTGTCGAGCGGTGTGAGGTCTTTGGTTTCGCCTGTGGTAACGTGTGTGGCATAGATGTGCCAATTTTCGTCCCCCTCTTTGTCCTGAGCATAAAGAATATGCTCTCCCGTGTAGGCCCAGCTATGGCCGCGGATGTCACGTACTTTATCGTCGGTAACCGGTTTGGCTTGTGTGATATCGGCAACCGGCGCAACCCAAACATTGAGAATACCCTTTACCGGGGCCAGAAAACTGAGCCATTGGCCATTGGGACTGATTCGCGCTGAGGCCTTTTGAGGGTTGCTGAATAGAACGTGACGAGGAATCAATTGGACCTCCTTATTGGATGGCGGCTGGGGGGGGGAAGAAACGGGCTGCTGGCAACTGATACTCACCAAAAAGACTCCAGCCAGAAGCATTAAGATCAGTGCAGGGGAGACGTTGTGATGGATTCGATGCTGAGAAGCACTTTTACGATCTAAGTTTTCATCCATGGAACGGAATCGATTCATTCAGAGGTGAAGCAGGCGGGGATGGGCCATTGTCTCCACTTTGTCGCTTAGCTTCAAGCGATCTAGGTGATTTCCTCGGATGATTTTTCAGATTAGAATGTCGACTCTCCTTATGATCGACTCCCTCAGGTAATCTATGCCGGCAGCAGAGCCAGTTGCTGAACAGCCAGCGCCCTCGCAGCCACTTTTGCTGGCATTATTAGCGTGGGGGATTGGCATACTTGCCGATCGCTATGGCGATGTGCCTTTGCTCTTCTGGTGGTGCCTGGCAGCCCTGCTGATTCTAATTTCGATTGCACTGAGGAGAATTGGCAAAGATCACCAATTTGCTCCACTCTTGTTATCCGCTCTTGTCTGCGTAGGAGGTGGCTGGCACCAATTGCACTGGGGTTTTGCCGCCCGCCACGAACTGGGGCGTTTTGCCCGGGAAGCCTCACAGCCCGTTTGTGTGGAAGCTGTGGCAGTCGATCGAATGATGTGGAGTCCGGCCCCGACTTCAGATCCGCTTCGTGCCATGCCTGTAGGGCCCATGGGAGAAGTGCTGGTGAGCATTACACGCATACGTAATGGTCGCCAATGGCAGGAGGCTGCGGGCAAATGTCGCTTGCGTGTTGCAGGTGGACTCGTCGATATCACGGCGGGTGACCGTTTGCAGGTATACGCCCTTTTGGGCAGGGTACCCTCCGCGCTGAATCCCGGTCAGTACGACTGGGCACGTGCAGAACGACGTGCTGGGCGCTATTGTGACTTGTACTGCCGGACACCGGAGTGCATTTCGATTCTGGAGCCAGCAACGGCCTCACCCCTGGGCCGTTGGCTCGATCTCTTGCGACAGCGTTGTGAGTGGCGACTGAAAAAATATGTGGGGCCAGAAAATAGCGATCTGGCATTAGCCGTGTTGCTTGGCGAGCGCGAACGACTACAAGAGATTACCAGCGATGCTTTCCTGAAAACGGGTACGGTGCATTTGTTGGTGGTTTCAGGTTTGCATGTGGGAATACTGGCATTTGTCATTTGGGTCGTTGTCTCCAGTGGATTTATTTCACGTCGCTGGGGCATCCTGCTGACAGCCCTTTTGGTAGTGATTTATGCAGCGATTGCCGGGGGACGCCCTCCGGTAATTCGCGCTACGGTACTCATTTTGCTAGGTCTGATTTCCCTATTGTTTGCGCGCCGTGCGACAATCGTGAATCTCTTGGCGGTGGCTGCTCTGGTGGTGCTTATTTACAGTCCTGGCGAACTGTTTCGGAGTGGTACGCAACTAAGTTTTTTATGTGTTGCCGTTTTGGCCGGCTTTGGTCGTCTGGTTGAAAACCAGAAGGCTCGCAGACAAAAAATTCAAGGGCAGCAGGCACAGCACCAATTAAAACGGCTGATTCAAGAAAACGCTGCCTGGTATCGAAAGATGTTACGCTGGATCGGATACAAGGCTGGCCAACTAACCCTGGCCTCTTTTTGTGTATGGGTTCTGGCTGCACCACTGGTGGCCTATCATTTTCATATTGCCACGCCTTTGGGCATTGCGATTACCCCAATTATTTGGCCGTTAGTGGCAGGGGCACTCATAGCGGGCTTTTTTATCTGCGCGGTTGGCTGGTTGGTGCCTCCTCTAGGCAATTTGTTAGGTGGAATATGTTCCTGGTGTCTTGGCACGACAGAGTGGATTGTCCAGAGAGCAGTCGAGTTTGACTGGGGATGTTTGTATTGTGCCGGTCCGCCTCTGTGGTGGTTGTGGGGATTTTATGCTGGTCTTGCCCTGTTCGCCCTGGTGCCACGTTTTCGCATCCCCTGGCCGTGGCAAATTTCGCTGGCTGCACTTTGGATTGCTTGTGGGTTTGTGGCCGGTGGCCTGAAAAATAACGATAGCCGACTCACCTGTACTTTTCTTGCGATAGGCCACGGCACATGTGTGGTCCTTGAGTTGCCAGGCAATCAGACAATCCTCTATGACGCAGGTAGTCTGGGGTCGCCTCAAAGCGCTAGTCGAACAATTGCCGGCTATTTATGGTCCCGAGGTATTACCCACATTGATGCGATTGTGCTTTCGCATGCAGATATCGACCACTACAACGCTGTACCTGGGCTCATTGATCGCTTCCGCGTTGGTAGGGTCTATGTTTCGCCACAAATGTTTGCAAACCAAGCTGATAGTAGACAATTGACGGCACCCGAATTCCTGCGTGATTCGCTAGAGCAAGCCGCTGTGCCCATTTATGAAGTTTGGCTGGGTGACAAGCTCAGCGTAGCCCACACCGACGTCGACATCGATCTGCTGCATCCTCCGCAAATGGGTGTCGGTGGGAGCGATAATGCCAATAGCATTCTATTGCGAGTGCAATTTGACGGTCGTACGATCCTCTTACCTGGTGATTTGGAGTCTCCAGGACTGGAAGAGGTGATTGCCAGCAGCCCTCAGGACGTAGATATTCTGTTAGCACCTCATCACGGCAGCATATTTAGCGATCCACTAAATTTCTCAGCTTGGTGTACGCCCAGTTGGACCGTAGTCAGTGGGCGTCATAACGACCAGGATTTTGAGCTGACAGAAGACTCTTACCAGGATGTCGGTTCCCAGATTCTCCATACGGCCAACTGTGGAGCCATTCAATTTGTCCTCACAGAGAAAACAGTCAAGCAATGCAGATTTCGTCATTGATAGCGATACTAGCAGAAAGACCGGCGGAGGGGTCGAATGTCCATTCCGGCCGTAGAATATCGCATATTTCCAGACGTTTTCCGCAGAGTCGGCACTACCCTGTGTATTTTATCTGGCGCTGGTTATGTAGCTCAGGTTCTCCCTATTGGCTATGCGTTGGTTTTGCTTGTAATCCCCAAAAATACTCATAAAATACGAGCCTCCCAGCCTCGTATGGAAAGCAAAACGAGACGATTTGTGATGTAAGGAAAGAAATATCCGGACTAGTCGTTGGTCAAGAGATTCCCTATCTTATTCTCGGGTAGGACCTTCTTTATTCACCCCCTTGATCAGGGGCGAATCTAGCGAAAAATCTAGACTGTATTTTTGGAACAAGTTGGCATCCGTAGGAAACACAACCGTGTCAAATAAAAGTAAAATAACGAATCAGGAAGATCCAGCTCAGAAAGAACAAGCTCTGGGTTTGCAAGCATTTGTCAGCAACGGGATCAATTGGCCCATTGTTGTTTGGATTGCAATTGTCCATATCTTAGCGCTGATTGCACCATTCTATTTCACCTGGCCCGGTCTTATTGCCTGTATTGTGTTGGCATTCGCGACCGGCAGTTTCGGCGTTTGCATGGGGTACCACCGTCTGCTCACCCATCAGAGTTTTAAAACCTATCGACCGATTCGCTGGCTACTGGCGTTTCTTGGTGGTCTGTCGGGCGAAGGTTCGGCTTTGACCTGGGTCGCACAGCACCGTAAACACCACGCATTCAGTGATTTGGAGGGAGATCCGCACTCTCCGAAAGATGGTGGATGGTGGAGTCACTTGCTTTGGTTCATGCCTGACTTCGGTCGCAAGTGGAACAGGGATCTTCTCACACGCTATGCGCCCGACATGGTGAAAGACAAGATGATGGTGATTATGCATCATTTGTTTCTCCCTTCGCACTTCATGCTGGCTGGTGCATTATTCTTGTTTGGGTATTTTGGACCCGAAGGGTGGGGGCTGGGGACAGCTTGGGGCGGCTGGTCGATGGTTTTTTGGGGTTTGGGTGTGCGTATGGTCTATGTGCTCCACATCACCTGGTTCGTTAACTCAGCAACGCATCTTTGGGGCTATCGCAACTACGAAACTTCAGACGATAGCCGTAATCTCTGGTGGGTAGGTATCCTGGCCTGGGGCGAGGGATGGCACAACAATCACCATGCTTACCAGCGGGTGGCCAGCCAGGGACATCGTTGGTGGGAGATCGATATGACTTATTGGGTCATCCTGCTGATGGAAAAGCTAGGTCTGGCCTGGGATGTGATCCGTCTGAAGGATGTCCGCAAAGCCCTGCCGCAGTAAAGGCAGGATTTCCATCATTAGCGTTGTGCTACATTGTAGCCATCATGCTCCACATGATGTTTGCAGGCAGCGGCTGTAGTCCGCTGGCCCATCCATTTCGTAGAATTCAACGATCCAGCAGGGGTAGCTGTGGATCAGCACTTCGCTCTGGCCCACCCTGCAACTCACCGTAGGCGGTAGAATTATCCTGGCCAGCCACAATACGGGCCGATTCCCGCTCTGCCACGCCGCCCAATTTGGCAAATTCCATGCCCATTTGCGCTTGCGAATCGGTGTTATATTGCTAGATTATAGGACTAAGTAGTAATTTAGTATCACTTGTTTGGTAGTAGGAAGACGTAGCCATAGGCCATTGAGTAAATGGGTCACGGAAAGAATGGGTCTTTGACTATTCAAGCCTAAAAAGAAGGACCTCTGACGATGGGGTTTTGAAACGGGCTTTGATTAGTGGACCTGGGTGGCTTACGCGTAGGTCGCGTAGCTGACCATCCGTCCGTGTAGAACCAGGCACGTAAGCCCGCAGTACAGAAGCAGGAAAAGATGTCGGTCACAAAAGAAAGAAAGCAAGAATTAATTGGTGAGTATGGACGCAGTGCCACAGATACAGGATCGCCAGAAGTGCAGATATCGATCCTGACCAGCCGCATTGCCGAAATGACTGAGCATCTGCAAGTTCACAAAAAGGACACTGGCAGCCAACGCGGTTTGATGCGTATGGTTAGTCGGCGTCGCCGTCTCTTGGATTATGTGAAACGCAAGAACCCGCAACTGTATCTTGATTTGTTGCGCCGTCTGGGTATTCGAAAGTAAATCGGGCGTACTTCACGCCAGATTGAGCTAACCCGATTGTTGGTTATTGCTCATTGCTCTCTTGTATTACGAGACGCATTCGGTTGGTCGTCATTTGTATTGAATGATGGTGTATTGAATGGTGACAACCGTGTTGATGGATGGCAATTGGTTTGATGAATTGCCTATCGCCTTGATTGAGAGAGTGTAGGGCACTTGGTCTGTATGGCAGCTTCCCACCTAATGTAGGAATTGGAAAATTGAAAAAAATACGAGTTGAAAAGCAAATTGGTAAAAGTACTTTCTCTTTTGAAACGGGTATCTTTGCGAAGCAGGCCGCTGGCAGTTGCCTCGTGCAATATGGCGATACAGTCGTGCTGAGTGCAGCCGCAACAGGTTCGCCCCGGCCAGGTATCGATTTCTTTCCGCTAATGTGCGATTACCGTGAACGTACCGCAGCCGCGGGCAAGTTCCCTGGTGGCTTCATGAAGCGCGAGGGACGACCCACGATGAAAGAAACGCTGACAGCGCGTCTCATCGACCGTCCTATTCGTCCCATGTTTCCCGAAGGATTCAACGACGAAGTCCAAATACAAAATTTTGTCATGTCGAGTGACCGCCAGACGGATGGTGATGTGCTTGCCATGAATGGAGCCTGTGCGGCATTGGGTATTTCGCCACTCCCGTTTTTAGGTCCTCTTGCCTCGGTCCGGATGGGCTATATCGGCGGCGAATTTGTTCCATTTCCGACACAGGATGATCTGGAATCGAGTACGCTTGACCTGATTATCTCAGGAACGAAGGATGCCGTGTTGATGATCGAGGGTTTTGCCCGTGAGATGCCAGAAGACACGATGATTGACGCCATTTTGGCCGGGCATGCTGTCATTCGTGATCTTTGCGATTTGCAGCAAGAGTTTATTGACAAAGCCGGTTTACCCAAAATGGAATTTGAGTCTCCCGAGTCCGATGGCCTCTTCGACGTGGTTGCTCAGCGTTTCGAAGGGCAAATGATTGAGGCCATGAAAACCGAAGGCAAGCATGCCAAATCAGACGCGCTCCACGCACTGCGCGATCAGGTACAGGCCGAACTGATTCCTGACGAAGAAGCTGAGGGAGCCTATTCGGTGAGCTCATTTCGATCGGCCTGGCACGATTTAGAAGGCAAAATCGTTCGTGATCAGATTCTGACGGGCGTTCGCTCAGATGGTCGAGGTTTGAATGAATTACGCGATATCCAGTGCGAAGTCGATCTTCTACCGCGTGTTCACGGTTCGGCCATGTTCCAGCGTGGCGAGACACAAGCGCTCGTTACCATCTGCCTGGGAACAGGTCGTGATGAACAGCGGGTGGATGGCTTGTTCGAAGAATTTACCAAGCGATTCATGCTGGATTACAATTTTCCTTCGTTTTCGGTGGGTGAATGTCGTCCCATCCGTGGCCCTGGACGCCGTGAAATTGGTCATGGAGCCCTTGCCGAACGTAGCGTGAACCCTGTCCTGCCGGACCACGATGCCTTCCCTTACACGATACGTGTCATTTCAGATATTCTGGAATCGAATGGTTCCAGTTCTATGGCAAGTGTTTGTGGTGCCACGCTCGGTCTGATGGCAGCCGGCGTACCGCTCACCAATCCAGTTGCCGGGATCTCAGTTGGCTTGGTGAAAGAAGGAGAAAAGTGGGAATTGTTGACCGATATTATCGGCAATGAGGATCACTTTGGCGATATGGATTTCAAGATTGCCGGAACCCAAAACGGAATTACGGGTATCCAGTTGGACTTGAAGATAAACGGCATCAGTGAGGAGATCATTCGCGCCACTTTGGCCCAATCGAAAGAAGCACGTCTGGAAATTCTCCGCAATATGCTCACTGCGATTCCATGCCCCCGTGGCAATACGGCGGAGAGTGCTCCCCGCTTGCTCCGTACGAAGATTAACCCCGACAAGATTGGTTTATTGATAGGTCCGGGTGGCAAAACGATCCGTGGCATCCAGGAAGAAGTCGGGTGTACTATTGAAGTCGATGAAGATGGCACGGTGACTGTTGCAGCAGCGAATCAGGAGATTGCCGATGCGGGGTTGGCTCGTGTGGATGCACTCACAGCAAGTGTGCAGATCGGCAAGATTTACGATGGTACGGTGACCAGCGTCAAGGATTTTGGTGCGTTTGTCGAAATTCTTCCAGGGCGCGATGGGTTATGCCATATTAGCGAGTTGTCCGACGAGTACGTGGGCAATGTAGCCGATATTTGTGCGGTAGGCGATGCAATGCAAGTAAAAGTAATCGCCGTTGATGAACAAGACCGCGTCAAACTCAGTCGTCGTGTAGCGATGCAGGAGTTGGGTGAAAGTGAGAAAGCTGACAACGAGACTGCCGAATCAGCCACGTAAAAGTGGCTGCCGATTCCAGCAACTCCTTTTTTAGAAACCTAGCCCGGATATTCCATATCCGGGCTTTTTTACGTATGTCCTCTGCGGTGTTTTGTCAGTTGAGGAGATTCGGTTTTGGGATTGTCGCCTTTCGTTGCACGCAAGATGGTTGGTTGGCAGCATAAACGGTCAATGAATTCTTATCTGAAAATCAATGATCAAAGGTAAGTGGTCTGATGCTTGCCGCGAAACCTTGGTATGCCCTGCGAAGGATTTCATCACTTGCAAGGGAACACGATAAAAAACCCGATCCAGTGGTCTGAGAGGCATGACGGCAGGAAAGGTTCGCAGATTACCTGCTGCTGACTGAAAACCACCTGGCTGCATCACTTGTTTGCCCAGGTTTCCTCAGACATCATTAAAATCACCACCCACTATGATGGGAGTGCGCTCGGCAGTATGCAAAAGGGCAGGTGACTTTAAAATACGGCGTAGTTGAATTTGCCGTTCGATTCCGGATAAACCAAGATGCGTATTTGCTAATAGGAGTGTTCGAGAGTGTTTTTTTCAGGTGAGCTTACACCGGACCCAGAGTGCCCGGCGGCGTTTTTTCATCGGCACGGTCAAGTCCAGATGGCAGATGTCATGCAGAGCAAAACGACTGAGGATGGCATTGCCATAGGCCCCTTGTTTTAGATGCACATTACGCTGATATGCGTGGTAGGGAAAGTCCAGGGCTGTGGAGAGTTTTTGATACTGACAGTCGTAGCGAGAACGAGGTACGTTGTCATCGACTTCTTGTAAAAAAAGGATGTCCGGATCGTAATGCTCTATTGTTTCGATGACGCGCTGCAAACGATAACGTCTATCGGTGCCACCGATTCCTNGTATGAATATTATATGTGGCAAGCTTAAAACGCATGGGAATTCATTTTCCATGGACTTTGCAGGAAACCTAGACCTACGCACCCTAAAATTGTAGTAAAGCAGATATTTCTGGGATATTTGGTGGTCAAAACAGACAGACTAAAAGTGTAGCCGGATCCGCCAGGATTCGGGGGGGCGCGCAGAGTAAGGCTAAGCCAACCGGCAGCGCCCAGAAGTCTGGCGACATTTGCTACAGCAGAGATAACGGCCCAATACTCACATCGGCTGCTGGAGCTGAAGTGGGCGAATACGTGGGTCACGCGGCCCGACGGGTTTTGGGTGTCTCCACGGGCTTTAAAGGTTGTGCCGGATGTCGCTGCTTGCGGCTGAGATGGTTGGCCCAGTCGTACAATCCAGGTAAGAAGCGTTTGCCGTAATAGACGAATTTGGCATAGAGTTGGGGGATGGCCAGGGCTCGATTGCCATAGATAGATTGAATGGCATTGTCCGCAATTTTTTCTGGCGTGGTGAGCATCCAGCGCGGAGGGTGTTTGGGCTGTTGTTGATCCTTGCCAAGGGGGGCTGCTGAAAAAAGACCCGTATCAACAAACCCTGGGCACAGTGCAGTGACTCCTAGACCTCGCCTGCCATACTCGGCTCGCAACGATTCGCTAAAACCTACCATACCAAATTTGCTGCTGGTATAGAGGGCCGTTTTACGTGTCCCTACCAGGCCAAAGAAGCTCGCGATGTTCAGCACATGAGATTCTGGCCTGGCGAGAAGCGATGGAAGCAACTCACGTGTAAAGTGGATTGGTGCATGCAGATTGATTGTTAACAAACGGTCGCAATGTTCGGCTGTCATTTGATCCGTTTGTCCGTAGTAGGTGATACCTGCATTATTGACAAGAATGTCCAGGCCACCCCAGCAATCCAAAAGATGTTGGCAACTGTTTTTGATTTGTGATACTTGTCTCACATCACAGTAACGTCCCAGCACTTCGACACCCATTTGTCTTGTTTCGTTGACTATTTCACATAGTCCGGCTTCGTTGNAATCAAGAAGATAGAGATCGGCCCCTTCGCGTGCTAGACGTAGTGCTAGAGCGCGACCTATACCGGATGCGGCACCTGTAATCAGTGCTGTCTTATTGCGTATTTGACGCATGAGGAGCGATAAGAGTCGTGTGTTCGTGGTTTATTGAACTTGGTGGGCCCGTTCTAGGGCCCCAATGGAGCTACGCTGCCATTCTCTTGTTTTCTGCGAGACCGCGGTGTAATTCTTCAATGTCTGCTGTACGACTGAGTTGGTACTGGTCTTTGCCTCTCAGGACTGCGACTCCCCAATTGTTGAGGTAGTATTTGCCGCCATTATAGACGGATCGATACTTTTCTTTGCCGGTGTACACGGGGACATGGGTAGGAACGACACGAGCATTGAATGCCAGACGATGACGATCGGTGGTATTTGGTGGCGAACCGTGGATGCAGCGTTCGGCAAATATAATAAATTGTCCAGATCGAACAGGCAGAGAAACTATTCTGTCGGGATCGCGGTCAAATTCCAGTGAGAACTGGGCATTATAAAAACCTTCTTCGCCACCAAATTTAACTGTGCGGATCTGGTCATGTGAACCCCGTACAAACTGCAGGCAGCCGTTTTCGTGAGTTGCGTCATCAACGGCTACCCATACGGTTAATTGGAAAATCTCGCTTAGATCGGGTGGAAAGATAGCCGGATCGAGATAGTCTTCTACCATAAAGGTACTTGCCTGGTGAAACTGAATAGCTGGCGCTTGCGGGCCTTTGTAGAAAATTTGTGAACGCCAACATAATAGATCGGGACCAAGTAGTTGTGCCAACCGTTCGGTAATGGCGGGGTGCTTCATATAATTCCAAAGTCGAGGCATCTCCAGATGCCGGTCGCGCGGTGTGCAAAAACCGTACGTTTTTGATTTGGTATTTTCGATGGAGAGCAAATCGATACGAAAGTCGGCCATGTCTTCTGGTGAGAAAGCATCAAAAGGGCCTATAAAACCGTCTTCGCAAAAGTTGCGGATTTGCTGTTCACCAAGTTGGTATTTTGGAGCAACCAATACTTTGGAGGAAAACGAGTCAGGCATTAGAAAACGGCATGGTTGATCGATGTAGGCTCGAGAGACGCCAGATTTGATCAGTACCCAAAACATCGAATAGTCCCAGTGTGTAATTATAGATCGAATTGCACTAGGTAGTATCCTGGTGGGCAAACGGAGTCCCTTGTAAGCCATCAATAGTACTAAGGCAGGTAAAATGATTATGCGTTGCCACAGAGGGCGAACTTTTGGATTTAAATTCATAGAATTTGTGGGGTGTGTGACAGCAGGTGCGTGTAATTTGATCTGGGTTCAATACGCGTTTGCAGTAGGCCAGAGAAATAAAAACCATCGGGTCACAGCTGGCTGATAAACTTTCTATTCTGCCGCTAGCATCTTCCAAGAGGAAATCTGGAGTTCATAGAACGGTNCTAGAATTTATCGGAATCTCGGTCGATCGGGGATAAGCGCTTTTCTGATGATTGGCTGAGAAGCAATCCTCCTGGGGANATATTCATGTGTCAGACCTGATTTCTCGATGGTCTTGCCATGCAAGCACTTAAATCGCCTGGTGACATCAGAGGATCGCGGAGTGCCCATGACTTCGAATCGCCGTTTTTGATTTGACTAGAAGGAAGACTTTCAGGCAAAGGAGGGCCTTTTTGCCAGCATATTTCCGGTTTGCTAGCAGGCGTGGTAGAATTGTGGAACTCCTTTTTGTTGTTGTTAGGACTGTCGCAATGTCTTCCAGCTCATCCGATCCTGAGCCCGATCCGCGAGATCCTCAGGCTACAGATCCGAATGATTCTTTGGCCCGCGGTTTTAGCGCAGAAGAGGCGAAAGCGGTTAAGACTTTTTCTTATGAAGTATCAGCCGGAAATAGACTAAAACTGGAAGGAACGGCTCACGCCGTAGCGACACTCTCGGGTGATAGTTCTAAAAACAAAATAGAACAGCCTGCCAAACGTCCTGGGGCGCAGACGCCTAATCAAATGGTATTGCCGGAGCGGCCTGGTGATCTAGCGCAACCTTCTCGGAAGTCCAAGACCAAGAATCTTCTTGCGCATGGCGAAAGTAGGGCCACTAGCGAATCGAATCAGGGAACCAGGAAAGCACCTTTGCCTGAACCTGCTGGGGACAAAATAACTGCCACCCAGATNGTATCAAAATCATGGNTACGAGCGATTCAAGCAGAAACGAAGCAACCCTTAAAGCGTACCCGACGTGGATTACCATCGTCTACGATAAGCCTAATCCTACATGGCTTGATCATTATGATACTAAGTGTCTACACGCTTGGNTTACCACCTCAGGAAGNGGAATTGGCCCTCTTTACCAGTACTGCTGCTTACGAAGAGTTGGAAGACTTCCAGGATATGGAAATCGATCCTAGCGAAGAGCTGGAGTCGCTCGATAACGATTTGACCTCGCAACTTGTCGATCCAGGTGAGGCTTCCTTTGGCGATCTTTCGGCCGAATCCATGTTGGCTGATGTCTCAGGGGATGAGGCCCTAGGTTCCGATAGCATTGGAGAGTTCGGCAACTTATTTGGAGACGCAGGTAGTGGCGACAGCGATGCCGATGATGGTGATGGCGCTAGAGCAACAGCAAGTTTTTTTGGAACAAAGATTGAAGGTAAGCGAATTCTGTATTTACTGGATAATTCGGGTGGTATGAAGGATGGGAAGCTGGAAACGCTCATCAAAGAATTGCTTTTAAGTGTTGCTTCATTACAGCCCCGCCAAGAATTTTATGTGATCTTTTATAGTGACACCATTTATCCCTTGTTTTTTCCTCAACCGGCAACAGATTTTGTTCGTGCAAACAAGGAGAACCACGAGAGCTTGAGGAACTGGCTTGACAAAGTGGAGTTGCGAACAGGTAATAAAATTGATGAGGCCCTTAACGCTGCTGTGGCAATCCAACCGGATACAGTGTTTTTGCTAACCGATGGAGAACTTTTTACGACAGAAGCAAAAAAGCAATTACTCCTTGATGGTGGCAGCAGAAATTTTTCGATCAGCACTTTTGGGATGGGAATCAAAGAAAAATCCAACGCTGCTACACAACTACGTTTGGTTGCTGAAGCCAACCGAGGCACCTATCGCGTCGCCGAGGTTTCGCCGGAACTCATCGAACAGGATAAAGACTAAACTTGAATCTTGAAGCCTGACGGTATTTCCCCTTGTATCTTGCTGCGCCCCCGGAACTGCGCAAAAAAAGCGGGTCTCGAACGAGCCAAAGACTTTTTGACTAAACGAATCGGTCAGGGGCAACAAAACCAGTTCGCCAAAGTTCGTTCGAGACCCACGGGCCAGTAATTTGAGAGTCAGATTGGTTGGAGGTGCCAACAGGTCCAACTCGACCCTATAGAAGGCATTTTCCATGCCAGAAGTGGTTTTTCGGTCACTAGTTAGCACAGAGCATGAAGACACAACTCGTTATTGGGTATGTACTTAGTGTGAGACAAATGGTTCTATGGGAGTCATTTTATGGGATCATTTTTTCTTTTTTGAACCAGGATCGTGGCATTTTGATTGCAGCAGTTTAGCCCCCTTTGTGGCGAACCGAGTCAATTTGTAGGACGTAGCCGTTTTTCAATTTTGAATGGACGCCAGACGTCTCAGATCGAGAATTCAGGCCTGAGGGGATTTACGTAAAGTGTTTTCAGGAAAGTATTTGTGGCCAATGTGGCAGTCCAGGCGACCTCCCGCAAAAGCCGTTTTGGAGTAATATCTAGAGGAAGAAAACGATTCGTTCTGTTCTCATTGCGAGAAGGGATCAAACCAATTTCTGTCATCGATTTGCTGCGTCTTCGCATTTTGTTCTGGAGTGTTGCTAAAGCCATTCTGGTCTCTGCCTGAGTCTGCATGGGCCCCCGGGTGCCGCTAGGCGAACTCTCTGAGGGAATCTGTGTGAGGCTGACAGGTTCTTGGAAACCAGGACATCGCATAGTTCGTAAGACGTAATGACGTTATATTGCGACCTCCTGCTTTCATCCCACTCCCGATTCTCAAGGAATTACAGACGTGTCTCCTCAATACCCAGCCCAGATTGGACCCTACCTGTGTAGCAAGGATCAGCCGCTCCTGTGGATTGCTGGACCGTGTGTTTTGGAGGGCGAAACACTAGCTCTTGAAATAGCAGAGGAACTCGCCCGTATTGCCCAATTGCTATCTTTGCAGTTGGTATTCAAAGCCTCATTCGACAAAGCTAATCGAACAAGTAGTCGAGCTTACCGCGGTCCTGGATTGCAAGCCGGTTTAGAGATATTGGCCAAGGTTGCGCAAACGACAGGCTTGCCAGTCACAACAGATATCCATGAACCCCAGCAGGCTGCTGCCGCGAGTGAAGTTTGCGAATTATTGCAGGTGCCTGCTTTTCTGGCGCGTCAGACCGATTTGCTGACCGCAGCCGCACGTACGGGAAAAGCGGTCAATGTGAAAAAAGCTCAGTTCATGTCGCCACAGGACATGGAATACGTTGTCGAGAAACTTGCAGCTGCTGGTTGCGAGAATATCTTAGCTTGTGAGCGAGGAACTTTTTTTGGCTATGGCCGACTCGTCAATGATATGCGAGCTATTCCGCAGATGCAGGCCTTAGGTGTTCCTGTGGTGTTTGATGCGACTCATAGTGTGCAAGAACCTGGTGGCCTGGGAGGCGCGACAGGAGGCAATCGAACCATGGTTGAACCGCTTGCATGCGCTGCGATAGCATTAGGTGCTGAGGGGTTGTTTTGCGAAACACACCCCGAGCCCGACCGGTCACCGAGCGACGGAGCCAATATGATTCCCTTGGGTGAAATGGAAGCAGTCATGCGTCGACTACTGGCCATACGTCATGCGACTCAACAATCCCTAGAGACTCCATGTGACTAAACGATTCATTGTGATTCTTGGACTGGCCTTCGTAGGCGCGATCATCCTGTTCATGGACAGTTGTCGCCGCGCTGGTTCTTCGCGCGCGCGATCGGCCGCTAGTCATCGCAGTGTAGACAGTGGGCGCAAGGATTCTCATGCGCTTGTGAAGGCTGTCACAACAGAGTTGAACAATTTACCTACAGCGGTTGTTTTGGAATTGAAGCCCCCTTTCCCAATACTCGATGATTCGAAGAGTGCTGATGGCCAACCCGTGTTGGCGATATGCAGTGTTACGCCGGGAGTGACTGGTAGTCCGTACAATTATTTATCAGTGCCAAAAGGCAATGCGCAATTTGATACCTTGGGCGTCAGAGCAGGTGATCAGGTGCGATATTTTGTGAATTATACCCAGGAAGATCCTGAATATGGCGTTCAGCAACTGACCCATATAGAGCTTCCAGTACGTCGTCTGGACACAGAAAACCGACAGAACGGCTTGATACTTGATGCGGGCTTGAGTGGCCCCATGCCAATACCATCAAGAATTGAAATATGGCGTTTTTCGGATAAGAGAATGATTGAATTGAGTAAACGCATAAAGCATTATCTAAGCAGCCCCAAACAATTTATTGGCTGGGAGCCTAGTCCTGACGAAAGTGCGCTCGTCTTGTTGCGAGACAGACTGAATCAATGGTTGCGCAATGCTTCGTCGGACACAGTTTCTTGGCAACCCGAACCCTTAGTCAGTCAACTTTTGCCAAACTTGCAGGAAGCGAAGCGTTTACGCGAATCTTTGACTCCCAAGGGACAAGAGACGGGACTTTTTGAGCCCACAGATCCTCGTCAGTTGCAGCAGGCGATTTGGTCCCGAGATATCGCAAGGTGGGCAAAAGGCGATGGACATACCGATTTGCAAGTGGCTGCTGCTCTTTTTGATTGGACGGTACGCAATATTCAACTAGACCCTCCTGAGGGATCAGGTATTGTGCACCAACCTTGGCAGGCCCTCATGTATGGTCATGGAACTGCTGCCCAGCGGGCTTGGGTGTTTGCTGAACTGTGCCGTCAGCGTCAACTGGACGTTGTGATGCTGGTTGTAAAAACTGAAGAGTCGTCGGCTGGTCGATGGTGGCTGCCAGCACTTTGGAGTGAAGGCCACCTCTATTTGTTCGATTCTCAGCTTGGCATGCCTATTCCGGGGGAGCAACCGGATAGTGTTGCCACACTTTCCGATCTGGTTTCAACTCCAGAACTCCTCAAGCAACTTGATTTAGACGAAGACCATACCTATCCGATTCTTGCTGATAATCTTCAGCAGATTGAAGCCCAGTTGATTTCTTCTCCCTTACAAATCTCTCGACGAGCAGCACTTTTGCAGCAAAAGTTGGATGGCGATGGTTTTGCAGTTTTGTCAGCTGACAATCGTCGTGTCGCCGCAGAGCTGAAGGAGTGCCCCAACCTGAAATCCATTCGTTTATGGCCACAGCCCTATCAAGCAATTTTAGACGAGCGCGCGATGACCCAGAAACAGCGACAGCAGGCTGCCATGCGCTTTGTGACTTTTGCGCAACGTCCGCGCTTATGGAAAGCACGTGTTTTGCATTTTCAAGGCACCAAAGAAATACCAATCAGCCAGCAGAACAACCCGCTTGCTCAACCGGATTTAGGGCATAAAAATGCTACCACGCTGTACCTCGATCCTCGCATCCGCCCTCCCAAAGCAATACTCGAAAAAATTGAACCTAGCAAACGCGTGCTGTACAATCGGGTCAAAGTCGATGCTAGTTATTGGCTGGGGCTTTTACGTTATGATCTTGGGGATTACGAAATTGCAGCTCATTGGCTGCAGGAAAGAACGCTTCAAAGCGAACCGTTTGGCCCCTGGACAACGGGGGCCAGATACAACCTGGCACGTACTTACGAATCCATGGGTCAGTTGGAAGCTGCAGTGAAGTTACTGGCCCATGACGACTCACCACAGAGTTACGGTAACAAACTTCGAGCGGAGAGATTGCAACAGGAGCTAAACACAAAAAGTGAATAGGGAAATGGTTGCCAGAATAGGGTGAAAAGCAGTCTCCGTTCTCGTTAAGTCCTCTCTTGCGCATTATTTCCTCTCCTACGAATTATTTCCTCTCCAACCCATTAATATAGATGCTCCAATTCTGGATCCGACATTGGTTTTTGCTTTCTCTTACGGCAATTCTGGTAATTGGTATAGGTTGGTCGAGTTCATTGGCTTCTCTGGCTGCCGAGATTCCACGAGAGTGGGTTATCGCCAGCGTACTCCTGGCCATGGCGTTGCCACTGAGATTAGATTTGCAATCCAACACGTTGCGCTATCCGCTACCCGTTTTATTGGCGGTTACGGTCAACTGGCTATTCATTCCCGGGTTGGCCTTATTGGCCAGCAAGTTGCTAATACCGGACTTGGCACTAGGTTTGATTATTGCTGCAGCCGTGCCCTGCACGCTAGCTTCAGCGGCCGTATGGACCCGTCTGGCTGGTGGTAATGATGCGGTTAGTTTGCTCGTCACAATAGTTACCAACTTGGGTTGTTTTTTGGTAACACCTGCATTGATTCAAGTATGTGCTGGATACAGTGATGTCAAAATTTCTTTTGGCGAAATGGCTCATAAACTGTTGGTGTTGATTGTGCTACCACTTGTACTAGCGCAGCTCTTACGGCGGATCGCATCTGTTGGTCAATGCGCCGACAAAAATAAACCTCTACTAACGATTTATGCCCAGTGTGGGATACTCGTCATCGTTTTTATTGGTGCAATTTACAGCGGCGAAAAGCTGGTGGACCAATCCTCTCTGGGTTGGCAATTCACGATCATGATTGCGCTGGTAGCCGTGATTCATGTGTTCGCTTGGCTGTGTGGTTTTTGGTTGGCCGGTTGGTTTGGGATTGGTCGTGAGGAGCAAATTGCAGTCGCCTTTGCTGGTAGCCAGAAAACACTTATGGTTGGATTGGCAATTGCTTTGCACTTTGGTGGTCTGGTTATTCTGCCAATGCTGACTTATCACGTCGCACAATTACTCATTGACACATTGCTTGCCGGTCGTCTGCAGTCGCAATTTCATGATTGAGTCACTACTAGGGTAAATTACTTGTTGCCGTACCGAAAGCCAGCAGATCTATCGGTGTCTTTGAGCTTCCAGAAGTGCTGAGGCCCGCACGTATTGAATATTGGCTAGGTGAGTCAAATTGAGCGGCGCTGTGAGATGATGAGAAAGCTACAGGAAATAGCTGCTAGAGTGATGCCTGATGGTTCTGGTACGAGGGTTGATGACGATGCTTGGACTGCGGAAGACGTATGCTGTTGCTGCCAGACCAGGAAATCAGAACCCCCCGTAATACCATCGCCGTTGGCATCGCCATTTCCATCATTGTTGTAAGAAGCCTGCCAGCTGTTCAAGTCATCGGCACCTACGGTTCCATTTGCGTTAAAGTCAGCTTCTAATAAAGTGAAAAAGACATTGTCTTGAACGCTGGTGAGTCCTGTATTCCAACGTATGATTTCAGCCAGAGTGATCGTGTTTAGATCGATGACTGCTTGAATGTCTGCATCCAGCAAGTTGGGGTCCCCCGTATAAAAAAAACGATCGCCATCACGAAGCCTGGTGAACTGATCCGTGAGTGAGGCCATGACCATAGCACCGATGCTAGATCCGGCCACATGATCCTCTGCTATACCACCGACCCAGGCATCAATAGAGTTGATATTTCCGTACAAAGCTGAGATCGCTGCTTGTAAATTTGGGTTGGAAGTCAGTTGTGAAATGGATGTCAGCTTAGTGAGGTCATAGGTGGGCCGGAAAGAGTTGAAATCTAGCATGCCGTGGTCCCGACCCCGTTGGATGTCGAGGGCTGCCAGATCCAATCCACCGGCTCCTGGAGGTCCAAATAGAAAATTGCGAATGTCGTCAATCATCAGAACGTCATTTTCTTGAGAAACTTGTGAAGCTAGGCCTAAGAGTACCTGGTCAACCAACGTGGGGTCATTTTGCAAGATGTCAGGTGCGAAAAAGGCGTCACGGAGCGACAAGCTTCCGTTGGAAGTGCCATCGTCATTCTGGAGCTTAATTTCAGACGATTGCATGCTGTGGCCATATCGAAAAAAGGCCGCAGCGAAGGAATTGGTGATTGAAGGATTGACCATAGAGCTATAGTTGTAAGCATCGGGATCTACGATTGTGCTACCCATTAAGGCAGGTAAAAACTCTTCGTAGGTGATAATTTGCATCTCGGCGCCAACGATTTTTCGCGCTTTTTGATAGAGTTCTTCATCGGTTAAACTGCCGTTCTGTACTTTGAGAAGATCGGCTAACCGATTGTGTTCGCGAACGAACAATGCGTGTGTGGCAGTCAGGCCTACCTGTTCGTTTGCTCGTACATCCCCAGCCAAGAAAAGTGAGGAGCCTGATTCAAGTGGGTCATCGTTTGGCAAGCCAGCCGTATTAAGTCCAGGAAGTAGCCCTCCGGCTGAGGTCGCCAATTTGCCGTCGATACCAGTTCGTAAAGCTGTGGCTCGGGTGGCGTCTGATCCATAGACGTTGGAAGCATCGATGAAGGAGGTGACGGAGTTTATTTGCTCCCGCCAATCTGGCCGTGTCCCTTCAGGGGCAGGTATTAAGTCAGAATCGCCCGTGTCCGGATCATAATTTGAGCGATGGAAGGCTATAGGGTTGGGACCGAGTATATCCCCGGGGTCATTTATCGGGATGCTAAAGTCGCCAGTCGCTCCCGTTGACAATACGTCAAAGGTTGCGCCATTCGTTGTGAGATCCATATCGTGGGTGAGAAATTGCCCCCACTGGACGATCCAATCACTTAAGTTTCGAGCGTTGTAGACAGGGCCCGATTGGGCGCAAATGGCATTACTTACGTCACGTGGATTTGGCAGGGTAAGTGGTCCATGGATTGTGTCTCCAAATCCATCTGGGTAATCAGCATCGTAACCGATGCGTGGAATATTGGTATCTGTGGCTCCCCAAGTAGTACGGGGTGGTGATAAATTGTTGCCAGTTCCATCAATAGATCGATCTTCAGCCAGAGCGAGTGATACACCCACATACCCAGCCATAGCGATACAAATAGAGACAAGATGTCGAATCATGTATTCAATCTCCATTCCGATGCATGGGCTCACGTTTGCGGTATGAATTCTTGACGCAATTCCCGAGCTTATAAAATAGGCGCAAGCATTCGAAAAGACTTCAAAGACCCAATAGTAGTCTTTGAAATAAACCCCACATTCTAATGGGAGTTTCGCTGGAAAAACTTTTTTTGACGACTTTACGTAATAGCCATTGTCATAACGATGTCATCCCGAGGCCGTTTGCTCTGGGAGCGACACGTTGTGTTGCCGATAAGCGTAAGAAGTACACCTGAGGGATCTGGATAGTGATCCCTGACCCGCCCCCACGGGTGAAACCATTTTTTAAGTTGCGGTTTTACTCTCTTTTGGGCTGGTTCGATTCTGGTGCTGGGGGCCGATACCCTAAACAGCTGTGTGGACGAACTGAGTTGTAATGCCTTCTCCATCGCTCGCTGACGCGATTTGGCCCTAGTGCATTACGCACATGCTGGACTGCTGCGCGCCTGCGGGTCGGGCTCAGAAGTTTCCCGAG
>PATG01000136.1 GCA_002713555.1 Planctomycetaceae bacterium | reverse complement strand
ACTCCCTGGCGGAGTGCGACCGCGTGGTCGAGGCCGTGGCCCGCAACAATGTCAGGTTTCTGATGTGGAATCGCAACTTTTTGCCGGCGGTTGTTCAAGCGCGCGAGGCGATCGCTCAAGGCCAGATCGGGACGCCGCAGGCATTTCACGTCGACTTTTATTTTGCCAAAGACGCCGGCCCGCCCAAGGGTTCACGAAATCCCGACCAGCCGCCGATCGACTGGCTCGAAGCGCTGCAGGCAGCGCATGTCACTGGGGCCGATGGTGGCGTGGGCAAGGAGCCGATGGGCGAGCTCAGCATCGAGGGATGCTATCCGCTGGCCTACCTAGTGATGCTCTCTGGCGCGAAGGTCCGCCGCGTCTTCGCCCGCACGACGGCCCACTTTCACCAACTTTGCGTCGACAACGACGTGGAGGACCTAGCGACGGTAACGCTCGAGATGGATGAGGGACTTGTCGGCAGTCTGGCGTTGGGACGGATCGGGGACGCCAGCCACCCCGACATCGGCGAAATCAAGTTTCATATCATCGGGAGCAAGGGCGCTTTGGTCATCAGCGAGGCTCGACCTGAAATAGGCGTTTACTACCGTGGACAGCCACCCGGTGAGTTTCGCAATCAGCGACTGTTGGCGCTCGACAACGACTACCTGCTGGCCGACGACTTTGCCCGGGCGATCGACGCCGGCAGCGACCCCATTCTCGATGCCCCGACGAGTCGGGCGATCACCGCGACCGTTGCAGCCGCAATCGAGTCAGGTCGCACGGGAAGAGTCGTCGAAGTGATTTAACCCCTCACAAGTCTTCAAATCGAGAACCACCAAATGGCCAACAAGGGGAGACACGACTCTGAAAACGGAGATGGCTCTCTCCAGCGGCGCACGTTTCTTACGGGAGTGGGCCTTACCGGAGTGGGAGCATTAGCGATGACGGCGGTTCAGCCTACACAAGCACAGGCCAAAGAGGCGGCAACGGGGAAGTATCGCGTCGCGGTCATCGGACACACCGGACGAGGCGGCTATGGGCATGGGCTGGATAGTGTCTGGCTGGATATGCCCCGGACCGAGATTGTGGGAGTCGCCGATCCTGATTCCGATGGTCTGACCAAAGCCGTGAGGCGACTTGCTGCACCAAAGGGCTATCCCGACTATCGTCAGATGCTCGACGAGTTGAAACCCGACCTGGTAAGCATCGGCACTCAAAACATCGACGTGCATCGCGACATGGTGGTTGCTGCGGCTGAGCGTGGAGTGCGCGGAATCTACATCGAGAAGCCCCTCTGCCGAACGCTGGAGGAAGCCGACGAGATGGTCGCCGTTTGCCGCCAACACAACGTCAAGCTCGCGACGGCGCACCAGTCCCGGTACGTACCCAAAATGAAAGTCATCCAGGAGATCATCCGCTCCGGCAAGCTGGGAGACGTATTGGAAATCCGCAGCCGGTGCAAGGAAGACGCTCGCGGCGGTGGCCTCGGCCTCTGGGTATTGGGCACACGCGTGCTCATGGTGATGCAAGCCCTGGCTGGTGATCCGGTGTCGTGTTTCGCAACCGTGTTGCAGGACAGGCGGCCGATTACCAGGCAGGATGTCCGTGACAGCCAGGCCAATGGGATTGGTCCGCTGGCCGGTGACGAGGTCCATGCCATGTACCGGTTTAGCAGCGGAACGACCGGTTACTTTGACTCCCTGCGGCGTGCGGGAGCGCCAAATCCGTGGCGCTTTGGCGTGCGGATTTTCGGTACGGAGGGCGTCTTGCATTGGTCCTCGACCGAGCTCTTGCTGGGGCCTGCACACTTCTTGCCCGACCCGCTCTGGGATGCCGCCCTCAGCGGAAAGCGGTGGATTCCCGTCAGCTCCGCGGGCATCGGCGTCGCAGAACCCATACGGGACGCAGGGCATGGTCACCACGCCGGCAACGTCCTGGCGGCGAACGACCTGATCGCGGCGATCGAAGCAGATCGCCAGCCGCTGTCCAATTTGGAGGACGCCCGAACCAACCTCGAGATGATCGTTGCTGTCTTTGAATCGCACCGCGTGGGCGGCCCAGTGAGTTTCCCGATGAAGACCCGCAAGAACCCGCTGACCTTGCTCGAGTAAGATCTTGTTTCGCTACAGATCGAAGTGCAATAGAGGCTCGCTTTCATGTATACTAATTGATTCCATTCACAGACCGACTGTCTGATCACGTCAGGAGATCCATGAGAAAGAACAAGATTCGTGAGTTATTGAACGCCGGGAAGCCGACTATCTGCACACGCGTCGCTTCGAGCTGGCCGACCCTGGTTGAGGCCATCGGTGAGACGGGAGTATTCGACTACGTTGAGTTCGTGGCGGAGTATGCCCCGTACGATCTTTATTCACTCGATAATTTCTGCCGTGCAGTTGAACTGTACGACATGTCAGCCATGATCAAGGTCGACGACGCCAATCGTTGTTACGTGGCGCAGCGTGCTGTTGGCGCTGGCTTTCAGAGTGTCCTGTTCACCGACGCCCGCAGCCCGGACGATATCCGCGACGGAATTCGCATCGTCCGTCCAGACACCCCCGACGCCGGCGGGCTCTATCCAATCGCGCCCCGCCGCATGGCCGGTGTTGGATACTGCGATTCCCCGGAATACGTACAAGCGCTCAAGGACATCGTCGTAGTCTTTATGATCGAGAAGGCCCCGGCGGTCGAGTCGCTCGAGGAGATTCTCTCGGTCGAGGGGATCGACATGGTGCAGTGGGGACCGTCCGATTACACGATGAGTATTGGGCGACCCGGAACACGTGCGGAGCCCGAGGCAAAAGCGGTCGAACGTCGCGTCTTCGAAACGGCTATTCGGATGGGGGTGCCGCCCCGTGCGGAGATTAACTCACCTGACGAAGCCAAATACTACCTCGACATGGGTGTGCAGCACTTTTCACTCGGTACCGACATTGGGATTCTTTACAGTTGGTTGAAATCGAACGGCGACAGCCTCCGAAAAGTCGTACAGGGTTGAGCGTCTCTGGATTTGACGTAGCGACTTTGGGGCCTGAGCACATCTGTTTGTTGCGAGATGCGGGTTGCGAGATTCGGAGAGAACCCATAGGAGTTAATTTTCGTGCCATCTACTACCTTACGAGACACAAATTGGGCGAAGCGTATTCTGCGGGAGGCCGGTTTACGTGCGACCGCTGCACGGGTTGCCGTACTGAAAAGGCTTGCCCTTGCTAGAACTCCGCAAAGTCATGCCGAAGTTGTCGGGGCGCTGGAGGATGGGGGATTTGACCAATCGACCCTGTTTCGATGTCTCAACGAGTTGGCGGAGTCGAAATTGCTCATACGTCTTGACCTGGGCGACCAAATCCGGCGGTTTGAGCTGCGACAGATGGAGGATGCCGACTCGCCGGAGCATCCTCACTTCATGTGTGTCGATTGCGGTAAACTCTTGTGCCTCAACGACTTCAAGGTAGCAATCAGCCCCAGTCGTGGTCCTCGGCGGGACAAGCTGGGGACCATCACGGAGGTGTTGTTGAGGGGACATTGCGGTCGGTGCACAGCCTAGCCAATCGATGGATTGCTAGGGTTTATACCGGTTAGGAAACAGAATCGGATAGCCACTTGCAATTGATTTGCATCAGGTATAGAATTGCACAGTTGTTTGGTAGTTCTCCATCCTTGTTCCTTCGGCTATGTATCTGAACTTGCAGAAGACGACTTCCCTGGGTTTAGCAGCGCTCTATGCGGTGGTTGCCATCTTTGGGCATGCGCTGCATGATCATGGCCACAGTGATCATGGCCACAGTGATCATGGCTACAGTGATCATGGCTGCAGTGCTGGGGGCAGGGGCACTGCGACGGGCAAAACAAGTCGTTGCTGCCATCACCATTGCCCGGATGGGCAACAGCAGGAACATTCGGAGCCTTTCGAGGCATCGGATCAAGAAGTTTGGCTGGCATGGTCGTCACGCGGAGATGCCGATTGCGTAGCGTGCGCGTTGATTGGCCAGCTCAGCTTAGGGTACTCCGCTATTCATAGCGATCCTATTGTATCGCTACCCTTTTTGGAAATAGAGGCTACCCCTTACGATTCCCCTTCTCTGATCCTGCATCGTACTTCTACTTCTGAGCGCGGTCCGCCTAGCCTTTTGGCAGCCTAAGATGCTTAAGGTATTGTCGTGACTTGTCGATTGCCATCAGGGCATAGGCAGGCACTTTCTCACTTGATAGCGATTTCCTTTACAAGATTCGCATGAGGACAGTTCGGTGCGCCGAGTTGCCGGTTTTACTCTCGTTGAGTTGTTGGTCGTTATTGCCATCATTGGCGTGCTGATCGCGCTTCTGTTGCCGGCCGTTCAAGCCGCTCGAGAAGCAGCGAGGCGTACGCAATGCCTGAACAACCAGAAGCAAATTGGACTCGCTTTACAGAATTACCACGCCGCAATGGGGTATTTTCCGGCGAGTCAGACTGCGGCTGGCGAAGACGTCGGCAGTAGTTGCGAGTCGGGTTTTTACAGTTGGATAGTCCCGCTGCTTCCCTACATAGAACAACAGACCCTGTACGAATCCATTGATTTGAGCGTAAACATGTCGGACTCCTGTACCAGTGGGATACCCATCCTTGCCAGTCACCCAAATGCCGCAGCGGCGGCGACGGTGATTGCTGGCTTGTTGTGTCCTTCCGACAACGTATCCCACGACAACTCGCTAGTGTTAGGTTCGGCAAACCCTGCGAGTGACAGCTATGCAGCGAATGCGGGGTGGCCAACGCGTGCGACTGGTTATCAAGGCGAGCGCGAGACTCCCGGGGACTACAACGGATTCATCTCGCTTGAGAATCCAGGTGATTACGTAGATTGGCATCCGACAGGGAAAATCAGCATCAAGATGATTACCGATGGGACTTCGAACACCGCAGCAGTGACTGAACGGCTGATTCAAACCAAGAACACCCCCGATGAGGTCTTGGCCTCGCCTGATGTGTTACGGTCTTTTCACATCACCAGCGCAGCGCGAACTTTGGCCGACATGGCCGGTCAGTGTAGCTCATCGCTGACGCATGCCGATCTTGGCCAATCGGCCTATTTTGGCCGGGCCTGGATCTCGGGATGGACGCGCACCGGGGCGACTTATATGCACTTGAAGAATCCCAACACCAACCACTGTCATTATGTACTTCTTAACAGCCATGGGGACTTCGCGATCACTCCCAGCAGCAATCATCCGGGTGGTATCCAACTGCTGCTGGCAGATGGGCACACAAGGTTCGTGAATGATCAGATCGATGCCAACGTGTGGTGGGCGCTAGGGAGTCGAAATGGTGAAGATTTGATAGGAGATTTTTAGCGATGAAAAAAGTACTGATAACATTTTTTCTGATCGGTGGGCTCTTCCCAGGAGAGTGGATGAGCTGCGCGTATGGTCACCTAGACGTCCAGTTTTCCTATGTTAACAACAAGATTAACGTTCAGATCCCAGCAGGAGAGACGGATTTAGTTTTCGGTAGCTTTTTTCCAACGACCGGCATCGAACAACATTTTGCCACGTTACCTGGTTTTGCCTCGGAGGTAATCAACGGCTTGGGAATCGGCGCTGGGGACCAGATATATTACGACGTGATTGATGATCTCCTCTACTGGGACGGGGTCAGCGTGACCGCTCCACCCAGCGGCTATTCCATTGAGATCACGAATAACCCTTCCCCTCCCACGGTTCCCCTGACCACCGTGGACGAAAACTCTGGCCAGCAACTCGGTAGTGAGGTTCCTCCGAAGAACCGCATTGATAACGCAGATGCAGCCGGGAATTTTCATCGAGACCTGCAATGGCGTCTGTATCCTAATCCTTTTCCGTCACCCTCACCCCCTGCAGATTTTGGGGCCTTTGGAATCAAACTGCGGCTGAGGACCAATGCCCTGGGTGTTGACGTCTCGGATCCGTTTATCTTTGCCTTCAATTTCGGCTTGAACAGTACAGGTTTTGAGCAGGCAGTGGATGCCTTTGGGGATCTGCTGGCAGGCCAAGAGGGAGATTTTGACCTCGATGGTGATGTGGATGGCGAGGACTACCTGCTTTGGCAGCAAGGTTTGTCTCCCGATCCGCTTAGCGCTGGTGATTTAAGCGACTGGCAAACGAACTATGGCACCAATCCGCCTCCGCTGCTGCAGTCTACTGTAGGAATTCCTGAGCCACAAACGGCATTGCTCTGCCTGCTTGGCATGGCACTACTGTTTGGTTCAAAGCCTCGATTCCAAATTATGTCCGGCTAACTGGTTTTCGTTGGTTAGCAAGAAATATGAAAGGAGTAGCCCGTGAGCTAAGATGACAATTCGGCAATAAGACATAATTGCAGGTGCTATTAATGAGCACTTGAATATCCATTTTATTACTAATATATAGGAGTATGGACTAATGAGACATTTGGTTTGTGTTATGACCTGTTTCTTTGTGGCTACGCTAGCCCTTGCCAATCTTGGCACTGCGTTCGGCCATAGCGACGTCGAATTCGGCTATGAGTCGGGCAAGATTGAAGTGGAATTTGGGTCCGAAGGACGCATTTTTGAGGGAGATTTTGAAACGACTGGAATTGACTTGCAAAGGACCTCCGAGCCGGGTTTTGCTTCGGAGATACCCGAGTTCGGAAATCTCAATCCGGGCGATGAAATTGTCTACAACGTGCATGGTCCTCTCCAGTATTGGAATGGGGCCAGCATTGCGCCGGTCGCAGCGGGTACCCAGATAAGGATCGAGAATGTTGGTCTTGGTGTTCCCGATACCTTGGTTAGCGGCACCAGTGGATCGCAGCTAGGCGTATTCTCCACTCCCAACCCGGCCTTGACCCGCAATCGTATTGCAGATGCGGAACCCAATGGAGAATTCCACAGTGATCTCGATTGGACCCTGGAGCCCCTTCCCGGTTCGCCGGCGACTGGCGCTTACGCGGTCTTGATTAGCCTGTCGTCGGATGCACCAGGGATTGCGGATTCCGATCGCTTTTTCATCGTCCAAAACTTTGGCCTGGGCGAAGAGGCTTTTGAAGCAGGTGTCGAAGCATTTGCCGGACAGATCCCCGAGCCCATGTCGCTCACCATGATTGGAGCTGCTGCGGTTGTATTCGGCCTGGCCAGGCGACGGCGAAAGTTGCTGGAGCAATAGGAAGAACCAATTCCTAGTGTTCATATCATTTGCACTCTGCGGCGCTCCACATTCGGGGCGCCGCAGAGCTTTGGGAGACTCAGGTGGCTATTCCGATATCTTTCTTGCAGCGACTGTCAATGCTAGGATGTCTGTGCTACTGCTTAGCACTAGGCGGTTGCGGCCAGCAGCACAGAACGGAGTCGCTGCCGCAGCGAGAAGCCGTTCCTTACGTCACAGCCAAAGAATTATCTGAAAGTGTTTCCAGCGCTAAGTCGCCAATACTGGTGGAGTTTAGCGTGCCGACAGGCTGCTATCGGTGCGACCAGATGCGTCAGCAGATCGACATGCTGGCCAAGAATAGCGCGGGCCGCTTGCAGGTTTGCCGAGTCAATTTAACTTACGAGCGCTCCTTGGCTACACAATTTGGAATCAGCGTTTGCCCCACCTATGTCGCCTTCGACGCAGGAAAGGAAGTGTTTCGCCAGAGCTATCCGACGTCCGGTGATCTGCTTTTAGCGGAGTTGAACGGTGTACTAGCCGCCCCATGAAGTCAACTTTATCCATTGCTCTGTTTCTCGCGGTGCTAAGCGGCGCGGCCGCACTTTCGCATGAACTCCTGTGGACGCGTCGGCTCGTTGATTTGCTCGGCGCCACGGGCGAAGCGACTTCCCGTGTTTTCGGTTGTTTCTTTCTTGGCCTCGCCCTGGGGGGTCTGCTGGCGGCCCGCGTGCTGCCTCGCATCAAGCGGCCGTGGCTTGCCGTGGCGCTCTGCGAATTGGCCATCGCGGTGCTTGCTGTTCCGGCACTTTGTCTGCCCTGGTGGAGCGATGGGATTTGGCCAGCGCTGGGACCAGAACGATTGATGGACTGGCAGGGAGCACTGATCAAGACCTTCCTGAGCGCCGCAGTCGTCCTGCCACCGGCAGTCCCCATGGGAATGACGCTTCCTTTCTTCGCGGCTGCCGTGCTGCGCCGAAATGGAACCATGCGTCGCGAAGGCATCTGGCTTTACGGAGGCAATACGCTCGGCGGGGTTGTTGGCGTTTTGGTGAGCAGCAGCTTTCTCCTGGAACCCTTGGGCGTGGAGGGGTGCATGGCAGCGGCAATCGTTGTCAATCTGGCTGTTGGTCTGGGCGCCTGGCGACTGAGTCGCTGGCCTCAAGCCGAAGGTGCAAGGACTTCGACACGAGCTGAACGAAAACGCGCGAAAGCCAAACGCAATGATCCGTCCAAGTTGACAATTCCGCTCAGTCCTGTCGGTTCACTTGCTTTATCATTCCTCTCCGGCGTGGCGATGCTCGCTTTGGAGGTCCTGGCCATTCGGATGATCAGTATGGTTGTTCCCTCATCCTTTCAAGCGACCGTGGGCGTGCTGGCCTCGGTCATTTTGCTTTTGGCCGTCGCGGCAATCGCGACGCCTTGGCTGCTGCGGAGTTGGTGGACACCTCGGGCGTGGCTGCTGGGAGCCTTGGTTGCGGCTTCCATAGCAGCTTCGTTGGCGCCAAAATTTCTTTACCAGCGTACTCAGCAGCTCATGGACGTACCTCACTTAGCAGGGATGGCGGGTGACCACCTGGCGACCACGACCCAGTTCCTGCTTTCGGTATGCAGTATTGCCCTGGTCACCGTTGGGCCGGCTCTGCTGGTGGGGGGCTTGGTATTGCCCATTGTCTTGGCGTGGTCCGGAGGTGAAGGCGGCGACGCCCAGGGAAAGCGTTTCGGATACCTGCTTGCCGCCAACGGGGTTGGCGGCATCCTGGGCGCTGAAATCGCCCAACTTGTGATTTTGCCCACGTGGGGCATCTATCAAGGTTTCGCCGTTGTGGGAGTGCTTTACGCCCTTGGTTTTGCTTTACTTATGACACCATGGCATAGACCATCCGTTCTCAGGTGGGCCGCAGCGTGCGCTGTGATAGCCATCCCGATTGCCCTGGGCGGATGGCTTCAGTCGCGGATTCCCTACCTCAGCCCGCGGACAACGGTGCAATACCGAGAGTTGGCCAGGGAGTTCGGGCGGGACGGTGTCTTGCTGGTTGTCGAAAGCCCCTCTCGCGGCCGAGGGATACTGCTCAACAATCAGTACCTGCTCGGAAGCAGTGGCAGCGTTCGTGACGAACGCCGGGAAGTCCTGCTGCCATTGCTCCTCCACGCTCAGCCCGCAGAAGTATGCTGCATTGGGGTGGCAACAGGCATATCCGCAGGGGCGGCCCTCGACTATTCCGAGACATGCCAGCTAACGGCGGTTGAAATTTCCTCGCTCGTTTCACGAACAGCAGAGAAGCACTTTAGTGAGTTCAATCGAGATCTTTACAAACATCCTCGGGCCCAGGTGGTTGTTGAAGACGGACGGACATACATTGCCGCGTCGAAGGATCGCTTCGACGTCATCGTAGGAGACTTGTACCGACCCTACGGGGCGGGTGAGGGTCGGCTGTTTAGCGTCGAGCATTTTCAGGCGACTCGCCGAGCGCTGCGAGACGGCGGCGTGTTCTGCCAGTGGCTGCCCATGTATCAGCTTACCGAGTCGCACTTCCGCATGATCGCTGCAAGTTTTCTGCAAGCCTATCCAGACGCGGACCTGCTCCTCGCCAACAAAAAAACAAATTTTCCCATGTTGGGTCTCCTGGGCTGGAAGCAGGGCAGACTCGATAGGTCGACACTGATCGAGAATTGCGCTCGACTCAAGGAATCGGATAGCGTGGTTGACCAGGAGGTGCTCGATCCCAACATCGTTGGCAGCATGTACCTCGGCCGCCTTGATGCAGGCCAATTCAGCCAAGAACGGCTCAATACTCTTGGCAATGCGCGGATTGAAATTGTCACCTGTCGTCGAAAAATAACCCGCGACCTTCGACGCGATGCATCAGTGCGAGTCGTCCAGGAGCCGTACTTGCAGGGGAGCGCCTGGACCGAGTTCCAGCAACGTCTGTCAGAATTCTTGATGCAACCCAAAGCAATTCCGTCTGGGGAGTAGTGGGAGTTCGCTGATGGTACGATCCTCACTCTTGGCAGCTCTTGCAAGTTAGTGACGCGTTCGGTATGTTGCAATTAAATTGCAAGTATATTTATTTTGCATGAATTTCTGCGCCCCACAGTCTGGCAACGGAGTCCGGCCAAGGAGGCTCGCGACATGACCAAGATGAAAGCTCGGAACCTAAGGAAAGACATGAACGACGAACTGCTGCCCATTCGAACCGTTGTTGATAATCAGATACACAAGACATGGGCCGATTGGGCCGGAATGATCGCCTCGATTGGCTGCGCAATCCACTGCGCGGCCATGCCCATGGTGCTGGCTTATTTGCCAGCATTGGGGCTTGGCTGGCTTGCCGGAGAAGAATTTCACCGTTGGATGGCAGTGCTATGTATTGCCCTGGCTGCCAGTGCGTTTGTGCCAGGATGGCGAAAGCATCGCAGTTTCATGCCAGCAATGTGGGGTGCAGCCGGTCTACTACTACTTACGACGGCTGCTTTCGCATTGGAAGGAGGTTGCTGTGCCGCTTGTACGCCCGAAGGAGTCGAACTCAAGGGAACACCCCAATGTAACGAAGCTGAATGCTCGCTGTGTCAAGCTGACCAGAACATCACTACGGCAGCATTGGAAAGTGGCAATTCGTTGGCGATCACACCTTTTGTGACACCCTTGGGTGGTTTGTTGCTCGTCGTGGGGCACGTCTCGAACCATCGCAAATCCTGCCGTTGTCAGGAAAACGCATGCTGCCTGGGTTAGTGTGTGTTTATGTTCGTCCGCTGCGCGGCCTGTTCCAGCAAACGCTCAAGGCCTGCGCCGGTTGCCGCAATACCTTCCTCTGACATGCCCTCAAAGCAGCCTCGAATGCGTCCCTGTCGATCAACCAGAATGAACCGGTCGCTGTGCAGAATAAGTGTGTTTGCCTGAGGAGGCGCATCATCGACAGCCAGTTTAAAGCCCGTCTTGCATAACTCCCATATTTCGTTGCGGGAGCCTGTCAGGAAGTGCCATTGCTCTGTTTCCGCACCGGCTTGATCTGCATAGGCGGCTACTACTTCCGTAGTGTCGTGATCCGGGGCCACGGTAATACTGACCAGCTGAATATCCGCACCTTAGGACAGCTTTGTCAGCCGCTGCTGAAGCTTCCGGAGGTTGGCGGTTTGCACGGGACACGTCGCCCAAAATAAGTGGTTTCTTTTTTTGAGAACCCGGCACTGCACGGTTGAGGTCCCAGGCTTTCTACAGAGCCGGATCGGTGTCGTTTTTTGAAGCCCCACAGTCCCATTTCCTGTTACCAGAAAAGTCGCATCGTAAGGCAGGCTGCGGATGGTTCGGCACATTTTCTCAATGAAAATGTTGCGATCGACATTTTGCGATTATTAGCTTGTCGCAGTGATGAGCAAGTTGTTAGCTTAGATAACTAATTGGATTGACCATTCACACAAACTTGTAGACTTGGGCTGCTGTGCCACCAAAAATTCGCCCACGTTCGGAGTCAGAAAAGTCATCCAGCAGTTCTTGGTAAGAAGTGAGCAGCTGCGGATACGTGCCCGCTGAGGTGACCCCCGGAACGTCGGTGCCCCACATTAATTTTTCGGTGCCGACAATTTCAACGGCCCGTCGAATCCATTCCGATATTTTGGGATAGGGATAGTTTTCTTCTGCTCGGTGAGGCAATGCGGACAGATCAAACCAGATATTGCTCAACTCTCCCAGCTTGATTTGTTCGACCCATGCAGCCGTCAGCGCTGGATCGGCATCCATGCTGCGCGTGGGAAATCCTAAATGGCAGAGGACAATCGACAAATTCGGATGTCTGGCTGCGATTTTTTCGACGGCGGCCGACTGGTAGGAAGGGCCACCGACCGGACCCAGGTCCATCGTCAGGTTTATCTCACGCCTTTCCAATTCTGCCCACAGCCAATCCAGCTCCGGATCATCCAATTGAAATCCAGGATGCAAGCCATGCAATCCCGTCGTGTCGCTGAGCTCAAGTTTTAGAATCGGAAACAATGGCGTGCCAAACAGACGGTCAAACTCCGCGCGTGCCGATGTCATCCAGGGATCAAAAAACGCGGCCCCTTTAAATCGTTGGGGATACTTTTGGCAGGCCGCCAGGACTTCTTCATTGCGCTCGCCATAGAACGAACCTTGCAACAACACGGCCTTGTCAACGCCCGCCCAATCCATATTGGAAAGGAGAAACTCCGGCGGAAATGTTGTGGATTTGTTGTAAGGCGGTACCAACTGGAAAGGCGCATCGTCGGCAATTTGGGCGATACCAAAATCGAGTCCTCGAACAGGACCCTGTCCAATAAGCCCGTCCACAGACGAAAAGATGTGTGCGTGTGCGTCGATGATCATTTCTGGTACTCCGCGCTCAGTAGGTGACCAAGTAGATCGTTTTGCTGATGAAGTGTAAAGTGTACCGAACTATCAACCAAAAAAAAATGGAGGCCTCCAGGATACAGGCTGCGAAAACTGAGCTTTTTCCCATGCAGATCGCGAAATTGCAGAATTGCTTCGGAAGTGGTACCACGGGTGATTGGTAAAAGTCGAGCAGGCAGCCCACTGCAGTTTCTAAAAGACACGGATCCGGGGGGAGCTATGTGTTGCTGCATGTCTGTTGACGAATCGCCTGGGTTGTCTACTCTCTTTTTCTTCACGATAGATTCACAGAGATCGTTCCCATGCGTATTTTAATCATCGGCGGCACCGGGCATATCGGTACTTACCTTGTTCCCAGATTAATACTAGCCGGGCACGAAGTCAGCATCGTCGCCCGCAACTCTCGGCCACAATACGTCGAACCGGATCGCATTTGGAATAGAGTGCAGTGGATCGCGGCCGATCGGCGCGCTGAAGAGAAGGCCGGCACCTGGTCCAAACGCATGGCCGCGATCGAGGCAGATGTCGTCATCGATCTGCTGGCTTTCACTTCCGAAGAGAACCATCTCATGGTCGAGGCCTTCCGCGGACGCATCGACCACTTTCTGCACATCGGCAGTATTTGGGCTTACGGCCCAACCCGGCAGGCTCCCTACGAAGAACATTTTGCCAGACGACCGACCACGGGGTACGGTATCGGCAAAGCCCAGATCGAATCGGACTTGCTCACGGCCTGCCGGCGAGACGGTTTTCCGGCCACGATTGTTCATCCGGGACATATTAGCGGTCGTTACTGGCTGCCCATCGATCCCCAGGGTAGCCGCGACGGTGTTGGCATTTACGAGAAACTGGCGCGTGGCGATACCGTCCACCTGCCTGACCAGGGACTGGCAATGCTCCACCACGTCCATTCCGACGACATTGCTCAGATCATCCAGCGCTCGATCGATAATCCCAAGGCATCGGTAGGCGAGTCTTTCAGTGCCGTCGCTGATTACGCCCTGTCGCTCCTGGGATGCTGCCACTATGTGGCATCTTTTTTTGGCCGTAAACCGAAGTTGTCCTTCGTTCCGCTTGACGAGCTGCGCACAGTCGTGGGCGACGCGTCTTTCGAGATCATTGAATCCCACGTTTGCCATTCACCCTGTTCGAGCAACGCAAAGGCCCGGCGCCTGCTTGGCTTCGCGTCTCGGTACACGACCGAAGAGATCTACGCCGAGAGCATCGAATACCTGCTGGAAACTGGCGAGCTGGCGATTTAACGCCCGACTCGCAAACAAATCGGCAACTAGATACACTATTACTGATTATCGTCTGCGTGTATCCGGCAAGAGTACAGTTTGCGAGCAGCTTGAGTCCAAGTGCGTTCTGCGTTTCTAACTACGGTGAGGAAATGATGAGCATTTTGTCGAACCGCTTCAGGACCATTTATTTACTGATTGGCTTCAGTATTCTATCGCTGATTCCATCACTCGCACGCACGGCCGAGCAGGACCAAACACGGCTTGCTCGCCAGCTGCAACCACTTCTCTCTTGCCTGAGCGGTCAACGCGATACGTTCACGATAACGGCCGAGATTGACACCAAGATCGATGGAAATTCGCAGCGAGTCGAGGTACGACTGGTTCGCTTCTCTGATGAGTCGTTTGATCTTGACCTTAAACATAAGGAATATATAGTCCAGCTGCGTCGTCGTGCCGACGCCACTGCGATGGTTCTGCCGCTTCATGACACGGTTTTTCTGGGGCAAGGCGGCACGGATGCAAAAGATAGCCTCGCGCCGTGTGGTATCACAGGACGTCTGATCAGTTCCGCATCGAATGTTTCCAGGCTCTCATCATTGTTGGGGAGCGGTGACACTGGCGCCGTCACATTGCTTCTTCGAGGACTGCTCGAAACGCAATATGATGACGCCACGTCATCATGGAAGTTAGGGAATATTTCACTGCAATTCTCGAATGACGGAAACACGATCGACGGGCAGGCCGATGGCACAGTCGTGCATTTGGTCCTGCGTGGCGGCGCAACGAACGAGAGAAATGTGGTTGACTGGCCCGAAATGCAAGTCGTTGAGCTGGACCGTGGCAAGCTCGAGCGGCAACTGGTTCGTGGAGTTCGACGGGCCTTGGAAATACTGTTGCCAGCGCAGCGTCTTATCGCGCCGCCTCAAATTGCCAAGAAAGTCGAGCACGGAGAACTCCGTTGGATCAAAGAACATCGAGTTGCTTTGCTGTACGGTACACCAGAGCAAATTGGGAGGGCGCACGGCGAGTTATTGAGGCAGGAAGCCACGCGCTGCATCGATTCGGTGCTTCACACCTTCGGTACCCTGCAGACAATTCGCACGGGACGATGGTTCCGCCACGATCTTGAAGACGCTTATGCGCAACTGGCTCCACACATTCCCGAGCGGCACAAGGCAGAAACACGAGCGCTGGCAGCAAGCCTCGGACTTGACGACGAGCTTGTCCAAGTGCTCAACGTCTTTCCCGAGCTGTTCCATTGCTCGGGGTTTGCGGTGTACGGCCAAGCGACCATCCATGGCAAACTGTATCACGGTCGTGTGCTGGATTACATGACAACCATTGGCCTGCAAGATGCCGCAACCACCTTCATTGTCGCACCAGACGGCCATCATGCCTTTGCCAACGTTGGTTACGCCGGATTCATCGGTAGTGTCAGCGGCCTGAATACACGCGGAATTTCACTGGGCGAGATGGGAGGTCGGGGCGAAGGACATTGGGATGGTGTGCCGATGGCGACACTAATGAGACGGGCTCTCGAAGAATGTTCGACGCTTGACGAAGTAACGGCTCTGTGGTCGAACAGTCCGCGAACATGCGAGTATTATTACGTGTTTGCAGACGGCAAGACGAATCAAGCCGTGGGTGTTGCCGCGACGCCCGAAAACATTCAGTTTATATGGCCGGGCCAGTCTCACGAGTTGCTTGGTCCGGGAATCGCAGACGCGGTGGTGCTCTCTGCGGGATCACGGCTTGAAACTTTGAGCAAGCGAATATCGCAACGTTACGGCCAGATCGATGCCGACGTCGCACAGTCGTTGATGTCTCGACCAGTTGCGATGCAATCCAACTTGCACAACGTGTTATTCGTTCCTGCGGACGGCGTGCTGTATGTAGCGAACGCCAGTCATAACAAACCAGCTGCCGAACGGCCCTATGTGAGGCTGAACTTAAATGAGTTGCTCAAAGCAATCCCTGGGGCAGATGTCGAGAGTGCCGTCGCGGCAGCAGAGAAGAGGGCTGACCCATAATTCTGATTTTGCTAGTCGCCATGCTACCAGTTTGTGTTGCTATGCCTGTATTTGCAGAAACAGCACCCAAAGCCGGTGCCCTATTCGCCGCGCATGACACACTCGATCCGGGTAGCGAAGCATTGCCTGATGCCAAGGCGTGTCTCGATGGTCTGATCTGGCAGGCCACGGACTTTCAAGTGCGGTGCGCGGATGCGCGCGATCGATGTGGCGATCTGATGATTCAATTTCCTTCACCGATTTCCAGAGGCGATGAGGCCAACGACTTGGTGACGATGGAATGGTACATAGCACACGACGCAGCCAAGTGTCCCATCGTCGCGCCGGCAGTCGTTGTCGTTCATGAGTCAGGAAGCGACATGACGGTGGGACGCATGATGGCCCGTGGATTGCGGATGCAAGGATTGCATGCCTTCATGATTCAGCTGCCGTTCTATGGCGAACGGCGAGCAAACAAAAAACGGCCGAAAGGTGAGAATCTGTTGCTCGCTATCCGTCAGGCCATTGCGGACGTACGACGCGCGCGGGATGCCATCGCGTCTTTGCCACTAGTCGATGCGGATAGCATCTCGCTACAAGGAACCAGCTTAGGAGGCTTTGTTTCTGCGACCGCCGCCGGCCTCGACAATGGTTTTGACCATGTGTTCATCATGCTGGCCGGAGGCGGATTGTTGGAGATTATCGAAGGTGGCGAGAAGGATGCGGCGAAGTTTCGTGAGCAATTGGCAAAGGCCGGGCTGACTGGAGACAAACTAAAATCACTTGTTGCGTCGATCGAGCCAACACGCATCGCACACCGCCTCAACCCCGCGAACACTTGGCTCTATTCGGCCCAGTTCGATCGTGTCGTTCCGCCGGCCAATGCTAGACTCCTGGCCAAGACTGCCAAGCTAGAGCCATCTCACCATTTTGAGATGTTGGCCAATCATTACTCCGGTATTATCTATGTCCCCTACATCCTCAGCCACATGCGTCAGCAGATCTTACCAACAGCACTCGATACTGAGAGTGAGTGAAAAGCGGAAAACAGTATGCACGCCTAACCCGCTGGGAGNGCTTCAATNTGTTGCGCGGACACAAGAGGACAGGCANTTNCTGCGGAATAGCGCCACAAGTGTTCCAAGAACCAGTGTGATTCCAGTCGTCGCTTCCGGTACCGCGACAATACTTGCATTCGCCAGCCCAGATGTCATGCCGTAGTTGGCTTGCCAGTCAGCTAAGTCGTTAGAGTCGTATATTGCCACGTCAAGCCCGCCGGCACAGGAATCAAGTCCCAATTCCCAACTACGTTGAAGATGCCGTCTGGTCCAGGAGGCGCAGCACCTGTCCAATTGAACGAAGTAGCACACACTGGAACTATTAAGCCCGGCGAACTGCCGAGTACCACCGTTAGCATAAGGATTAAAGCGTGGAGGGTATTTCCAATAGATCTTGATAACGATAACGCGAGAAGAAAGCAAACGATTGGAACATTAGGAGATCCTTTCGAGGTAGGAGAAAAAAAGAAACGCTTTGCAAGACGCCTCCCGCGACAGAAGACAGACCGACCTACACAGTGTCTGCAGCACTCCTGTCTACAGCACCCTTCCTGATCCGCATACCGACTAATAAAGATTAGAGCATGTCTTTGTGATCAATCAAATATTTAACGCATACATTATATGAAAATCGATTTCTGTTCAAGAAATCGACAGAATGACAACCCTCCCCGAACCCCTCTCTTGAAAGGGGGAGATTTGAGAGTCAAACCGTTTGTTAAAACCGGTTTCGCTCGTGGGGTCAGGTCAATCTAGAGAATCTCAAGTTCGTTGAATTCGAGTTCAATTGCGTCAAAAACCTCATCGCGCGGCAAATCAGTATGTCGATCGGTAGCACCTGATCTAGCCTCTAATGCTTCGTGGCCTGGTACGTAAACAAGTTGCGATACTTGTGAATAGGGTTGCTCTTCGTTTTTGCTAAGAACTTCTGTTCTAGATGCAACCGTGGAGAACGATTCTTGTTGCTCGGGTTCCTGATCAGGAAGACCTAGCAATCCCGAAACTAGCGCAGCCAATGGAGGGTTGACCAGGTTATTGATGCCCCAATCAATGATGGGAGTCGTAGCCTGAATCGTACCATGATAGAGAATATTGTTATTGGACCCCGGTTCGAATTTGACGCCAAAGGGTTGGTTGCCGTCGGGAGCAACCAGATTGATCGTGTTGACGTCGCCCCACACCTGGACTGCAGCTTCGCCAGGAAAACCATCGCTACTGGTACGGACATCAACGAGATTGTTTCGAATTCGACCCGCGTAGGGTATCGATTCGCCCAGTTGCAGCCCAATGTGCCGATAGCCGTGAATTCGCGGCGTTCGCAGGTAATTGTCTCGGAAATAAGTAGTCGCAGACGGATTGGTGACCTTCACAGCAAAATAGGCAGTATTCACCTCGTGAAAGTAGAATTCCGATTGCTCAATCGTTTGCAGGCTTGAGTCAAGAACGATCAAACTGTCGGTCGGGGCAGGGCTACCCACGGTTGTCTGCACGCGGATCGTGCTGTTGGTGATCCCGGTATCATCGGGTTGGATGTGCAGTCCGATGTTGGAATTGGTTGCCACCAACTGGCCAGTGTACTCGAAGTCGGTATTGGTCATATCACCGATTGACATCGTTGTGCCGCCGATGATGCTTGACGGATAGTCAAATGTGACAGCGTAAATGCGGATTGTCCTGCCAGTAAAATCAGGAATGGCGAGCGTCGTACCAAGGCTATACAGAGACAAACCCGTAAAAGGAGCCACGTTGCGAATTCCGCGCCCGAACACGACAACGTCCAAATCGTTGGCCGCCGCATAGTCAAAAGCTTCTTGCAGACCGGTCGTTTGTGTGCCCGTTACGTCGAGTGTTGTTCCGTCTGGTTTATAAACGGTCGCTGGGTCACCGACAGAGAGATCCGTTAGGGCTGGGATCACGCTTACACGTCCAGCGGTCGAGAATAGATCGAACGGAATGGGGTCGTCCGTACGTCCCTCAGTGTATATCACATCCGAATGAACGCCGCCTACGAAATTGATGCTTGTACTTGGTACATTCTGAAAATGGAATGCGGTTCCCGAGATGGCTCCTGACGAGCTATTCATCGTCACATCGTGGATGCCGCCCGTAATATCAACTGCAAAATGATATCGGCTATCGACAACCACTGGCGGAATGCCGAGTTTTGGCCCATCCAGAGGAGGTGGCGAGCGTGGTTCAATGAGTACTCCATGCGTTGCACTGGGCGCGTTAATAGCGCCCCCCTTCCAGTACAAGTCGAGCATCATCGTGCCATCGAAGCGAATGCCATAGTCGGTGACATTCGAAGTAAAATTGAGTGTCACATCTTCCATCCGCATCGTGCGCAGCTGCAACTCTTCGAGGTCCAAATGGGCGTCGAGTGTGTAAGTGCCCGGCAGTATAAAGATGTCGTAGCCTTGTTCTGCAGAGTGGTCGAACGCCTCTTGGAGTCCTTGGGTTTGCGTCCCGGTGATATTCAGAGGGTTACCACTGGGGAGTGTCACGCCCGTCGGTTCAACAATAATTGCAAAGGGGTGATAGCCGGTGGCACCCGGGGGGTCTTCACCGGAAGGGACACTGTTCCCTAACTGGGTTTGCCAGATGAGAAAGTCAGCACCGGTGACAGCTCCGTTGCCGTCCGCATCGCCATCCTGTTGGGTCGCGCCTAGCGTCGTACCGAATCCTGCTTCCCAGATGGGCAAGTCTTCTTCGCCGACCGAGTAATTTTCTGAAAAATCAGCGTCGATCTCTGGGTCAATTTCTTGAATGTTTAAATTCCAAGCCGAAAACGTCGAGGTACCGTTACCCAAGAATCCCGTGCCATCGACGGTCAAGGTGAGGGTATCTCCAGGTTCAATGGCCACTTGCGTAGCCGGCAAGGGTATGACGGTTGTCTGATTGACAAAATCAGTTTCGACGTTGTAGATATCCGTCTCGATGGCATTATTCTTAATGACTTTCAATCGCATCTGCCGCGCTGGCTCAAAATCAACCTGTGTGAACAAGCCACTCAACTCAACGGCTCCCAGGTCGGCTTCTGGAGGCGCAGTCCAAACAATCTTATTCGTTCCGTGCCCGCCCACTGAATTCACCGGAAAGCCAAGGGAGCCTCCTCGCGCATACGACGGAACTCCTCCCGCCTCTGCCCAACCAGCTCCCACTCCAAACGTATTAGGTCCAGGCGCAGTGGCTTCTCCGTTGGTAGCCACCAGCGAAGTGGTTGTGTTGTCTGAAGCATAATAAGACCAAGGACCGTTGGGGTTGTTCTGCGGTAAATTGCCGACGAAGTCGGCTGCGAAATCGGCCGCCAAGTCCCAGGACTGTGCAGAGAGTACCAACCGCGCTTCGAGTTGTTCCAATCGCAAGCGGCGAACGGCCAAAGAATGTTTGCGATGCGAACTCAAGAATCACCATCCAGAAAGGTAGTATAGAGATAAGGTAAAGAATGTACGGCCTATTGTCATTCTATCAATAAAGTACCAGATCGGTCCAGAGAATTCGGTGGAAAAACGGGCTAAGCATGGACGGGGAGATTAAGGGCAGCTCATTTATTGAGCCATTCAGCTGAAGTACTCCAAGGTCTTCGCACAATGTAGGCCGGATCAAGGAGCGAAGCGACGCCGCTCCGGCAGCGGAATGAATGGAAAGTAGTTACTACTGATGCTGCCGGAATGGCGCTGCGCTTGGTCCGGCCTACTGCTGCGTCCTGGGTAAAGATTTGGGGTAGCCAAGTTCTCGCAGTGCTGGGTTGGTTCGTGAAGTTATCGCATGGACCTGACCTGCTTTGTAGAAAACCCGCCGCTCTATGGAACCACAGAGACACGGAGAACCTGGCTGCAACCAAAATCCCCCTCCCTTTCAGGGAGGCCCCAAAACAATAGTTATAGGGGGGCAGGGAGCAACCGAGCACGGTTGCCAGTGGCAAGCGGGCGCAGGGCGGTAGAAAACACAGTGGTGAGCGAGCTCAAGGCGGTAGTTATGAAAAACTACCGCCCTCGGCCTTTTCCCTCGCCACGGCTCGGCGGCCTCGGTTGCTCCCTCCCCTTCCCCCTCAAAACCAGGTCCCTGTGGAATGCGAGATATTTTGTTATTATTGCATTTCGTTAGGAAGGCCAGAAATGCATGAGCAGAAAGGCATGACCAAAAAGGAATGAAACGAAGGGTATCACGGAAGAGCACTTTTTTAGAGAACGGTTATCCAGCATGTTTCTAGCCCAAATCCAGCTTAGCCTCTTCGACTACGTAACCGTAGGTCTGTACGCGGCAGTCGTGATCGCGCTGGGTGTCTGGTTTGCTCGCGAGCAGAAGACGTCGACCGATTATATCCTGGCTGGCCGGTCGATGGGTTGGATCGTGGTTGGCATTTCGCAGTTGGCCAGCCTGCTGTCGGCCATCAGCTATCTGGGTAGTCCGGGCGAAGCCTATGCGCACAATTGCAGCTATATTCTATTCTCGTTGTTTGGCTACCTTTCTATACCCATTGTCATTTATTTCTTCCTGAATTTCTTCTATCGTCTTCAAATCACTTCCATTTACGAGTATCTGGAACGGCGCTTCAACTATTCTACGCGCGTATTGGCCAGCTTGATATTTATTGCAGCTCGGCTCGCCTGGATGGCCACGATCGTGACGGCAATCTCCATTGCCATGGAGAAACTCACCGGACTCGATCCAAAAACGTGTATCGTGGGCACCACGATCATCGCCACATGCTATACGCTGGTTGGCGGCATGAAGGCCATTATCTGGACTGACGTTATCCAGTTTTTTCTGTTTACCATTGGCCTGGTGGGAACGGTTTGGGTCATCATCTGGAAGGACGGCGCCGGACCACTTCTCGAAGAGATTACGGCGGCCGACAAATTCACGATGCTCGACTTCAGCCTCGATCCTACGGCGCGAATTACAGTCTGGGCATGCGTCACAGCAGGAATGGTCAACGGTATCGAGAATTTGACCGATCAGGTGAGCATGCAACGTTACTTGTCCACCAGTTCGCTCCGCGAAGCGCAAAAGG
>PATG01000068.1 GCA_002713555.1 Planctomycetaceae bacterium | reverse complement strand
CCAAAAACCATATGCCGAATTTGAAGCCTATGGCGGGAGGGATTTTTAGAGCGGGGCCGGGGTAAAAGCTGCAGCATGACTCTGCCCTGATATTTCATTCGCTCCTGCTGCGACAGTCGCAGAGTTCCTGGCAGATAGGCTTACCTGGCTACGTTAAGCCTGCTGTTATGCTGTTATGCTTCGACTGCGGGCACCGCGCGTAGTTGTGGTATTGTACCGGAGCCAGCAAGCATGGCATTGGCCACATTGGCTTTTGTTAGGATTTTCAACATGAGAAAATCTAGAAAGTTAAATACTTTCTGATGACCACAATCAATTTCACGCATAGAATAAGAGCAGCAGTGTTGTAGTGATGTTGCTCTTTTTTACGCAGGATTCTGTACGTTCAATGTCAGCAGCAATTTGTTGCCTCTGGCCTACATTACCAATGACTTTTCAAAGTGACATCCTACAGAGATGGAGAATCGAATTGGCTCGTCTTGCGAGTTCAATGCCAGCATCAAACTCTCCAGACTATTAGTCACAAATACTGCATGCGAAGGTGCTGCGCTATCTCATTCGCAGGTATGCGAATCGAAGTGGCTGGAGTCATCATGCTCAAGGCATGAGTTCTCATTCAATCGAACGACGATCACGCCAAGGCATGAACACAACGGGAAATGTTATTGTATCTCAAGAGGCAGCCCGACCTCGCAAAGATAGGCGGACAATTCGACACACATTGCAGTCGGTACGTAGAGGAAACGTAGCTTCCTATGGCGACTTTGGAATTTGTCCGGACAGAACTAGTCCGTAAAAGGGAGAAGGGAGAAGAGAGCAACCGAGCACTCATGCCATTCGGCATGAGTGCGCAGGGCGGTAGCAATAGGGCTGGAATACGCGCGAGCATCTCGTGTAGCCGGATCCGCCAGGATTCGGGGGGCCAAGCCAACCGGCAGGGTCCAGAAGTCTGGCGACATCTGCTACGGCAGGAATGAGGGCGTTTTAGTATTCCTAGACCGCCGTAGTAGGAACGGATGAAATATCCGGACTAGACAAGGACTCATGTGACAGCTTCCAAGCAGTGGGTGGCCGCACGCCACTTACTACTCACTTACGAAAAGACCCGAGGTTCAAAGCAGTGGAAATTGCACCCATCTTTTCATAGGAGCTTGTTTTGGCGTTGATCGCCAGATTGTCAATCGCAGCTATCGCGTGGCTCTTGCTTGTCTTCTAAACGGGCCAGCCGTTCGTTGATAGTTCGTAGTTGATCAAGAATCAGGGCATGCACGTAGACGGCATCCATGCCAACAGGACTATCGGCTGAAGCTATTTGATTGATGATCGACTGGAGTTCTATTTTAGGTTTCATGGCGATTGCTCAGGAGTTCAGGTCTAGGCAGCTTGGGCTTGCCAGGGCATGCGCGGGTAGCCACCCGGGTTGGATTCAACGCAGGCGATACCATCGTATTCTAATTGTTTATCCTAGAGAATTGGATTTGGCAACAATAAGAAAGTGAGCACATCTCGATAGTCGTTTTGTGGTGGGACCGCCTTATGCAAAGCATTGTTCAAGAACAACATGACATCCCCAGCCTTGGCTTCGTGACTGAGGGTAAGTCGTGTTGTTTGGCGAACTCCTACAAGTCTTCGACTCGTTTCGAGGTGTCTCCCCGATAGCCAGCTTGGTAGTAGGACAGTGTGTCCTCAATATTCATAAACTGTATTGCCCCTTGTGCTTTTCCTGCATTTGTTAAGAGAAGCATGCACGTGAGAGTTTCTTCAGGAACATTGTCGGAGTGCCACGGCCAGGAAGAAGTTACGTCAGTCGCCGGAAAACTGCGGTAACAATCCAGCCATTGCACACGGTAAGTGGGTTCCAAAAAATCTCCGAATATGTTGAACCAGGTGTGCACTGTAAAAAATGTCTACCACGCTACGGCCCATAGTTGAAATGGGGGTATCAATTTTTTTCATAAGATGTGTTGTTGATTCTTTATCCAACGGCGACTCTTCAGCAAGGAGATGACTCATTTGTTCCGCCAGATCTTGAGCCGTTTTCGCAGGCATGAAATTGCGAACGAGTACCGACCCTTGTGCACGTACGCCCTGATCGTCCTGAGGACTCTTTGCTTGGGACTGACATGCTTTGGCATAACGTTGATAGCGCCCATTCAACAGAGGGCCTAACGTATTTCTGAACTTTTTGAACTACGATGGTCGCGATCCAAACCAACGGAGTGGTTTTCGGATGGGAGATAAAGTGCGATCGATGGCTTGTTCGTAGAGTTGGATAAGAGGTGGTGGGTTGGGCATGTCTTTGTTCCTACAAGATTCCCGACGAAATGGAAAAATGGAATAGGAGGTAATTGAGATGGCATTTCACACTGCGTGTGGCAATAGTACCGACTACCATTCCTTGTGCAAAGGTTGCTTGGAAGGCAAAGATAGTCGTCCGGGAAAAGTAAATCGAACTAGAAATATGCCAGAACAGGACAAAGGGGGGGGGGAGATAGAGATTGGCTGACGCTAACAGTGCAAAGCGGAGGAAATATAGGGAGAACCCAGATGTCCCAAGGCAGCTTAAGTTGTTTCATGCAAGCATATCCAGCGAACGGGTCTGTACTTTTGGGAGCAAGTGATACGGATCTCGACTTCCACACTGCTAGCAATGGGCAGAATTCATCTTGCTGCATGATCCTTCATTCGTTATTTCTTCGCGGTCCGTATTGCGGTGAGTCTGCGCAAAGAAGGCGTAGTGTCCTCCCAGATGTTTGCTTTTCATGTAACTTCGCCCCGTAAAGCCCATGTCTTTTCATAAATCATCTCAGCGAGCAATTGGGCAGCTACTGTTCTCGCTTTTCTTCCTGTTTTGGGTAGCTGGTGATTGCTCCAGGCAATCAGAAGCCCAGGAAGTACTACCGCCTGGCACTCGGGACGAGCCAATCTCGCCTCAAAGTGAACTGGTGACCGAAATTCGTATTCTAGGTAATGACACAATCGACACGGCCAAAGTTTCAGGTCAGCTTACCACGCGTGTGGGCCGTCCATTCCAACGCGCTGTTGTCCAAAACGATGTGCGTCGACTTGCCAATTTGGGTTGGTTTATTGATGTCAAACCGCTTTATGAAGTCACGCCCCAAGGCCGTATTGTAATATTTCAGGTCGTGGAGCGTCCTACTATTCGATATGTCACTTATTTGGGTAATGATGAAATTTCAGATAAAAAACTTGCCAAACAAACGGCTCTTAAAGTTGGCGGTGCTGTCGATCCTTATGCGGTAGAAGAAGGACGACGTAAAATACAGGAGCATTATAAGAGTCGAGGATTTAATAAGGCTCAGGTTACAGTTCTGGAAGGGAATAAAGCAACGGATCAAGGCATTGCTTACCTCATCAATGAAGGCAAATCACAAAGGGTGTGGGGTGTTGAATTCGTCGGCAACGATTTTGTTAGTGATGGACGATTGAAAACAATTATTAAATCAAAGCCACCTACATTAATGGTTCTCAAAGGATATCTGGACCGAGAGCAAATAGACAAGGATGTCGATCGGCTGACGGCCTATTATCGCTCTTTTGGTTACTTCCAGGCCAAGGTGAGCCGTAAATTGGAGCCAAATGCCAGGGGAAATTGGGTCAACCTGACTTTTGTGATTGACGAAGGAAAGCGTTATCACATTCGTAGTGTACGATTTATGGGCAACACTCGATTTGAACCAACGGCTCTGGCCAAGGCCGCCAAACTGACTGCCGGCGAACCTTTTGAACAATCGCGGGTGCAAGAAGATGCACGTTGGCTGAAGGAACTTTATGGGAGTCAGGGCTACGTTTTTGCGGACATACGTCCCGAAACGGTTTTTCTCGAAGAACCAGGTGATGTTGATTTGATCTATCACATTGAAGAGGGTGAGCAATTTCGAGTTGGTCGGATAATTGTCAATATTGGTGGTGATAATCCGCATACACGCATCCAGACCGCACTCAATCCTATGACACTGCGGCCTGGCGATATTGTGGATATTCGCGAAATCCATGCCAGCGAAAGGCGATTGCTGGCCAGCGGACTGTACCACTCCGATCCCGCCACGGGCGTGCGCCCCAAGATTACTTACCGCATATCGGAGGAGTTTGATTCAGCTCTCTCAGATCGTCCCCGTTCACGATCCAAGCGGCAACAATCCCGTGGCATTCGCGGACAAAGTCCTGATGCAGCAGGCCCCCTCGTGCTTCCTCCTTCCGCAGCACCATTACCATCCCATGTGATTCCTGCTCCACCCACTCAGGATCCCACTTTCCGGCAGGAAATCCACGCCAAAAAAGTGATTNTTCGTGGACAAAGTCCCGCTCCNATCAAAAGGAAGCAAACCTCCTGGTGGGCAGTACCAGAAGAGCAACGTACGNATCAAAAACAGCAAACGGCTCAGTACTCGCCTAANANTTACCAGAGAATTCGTGGACAAAATCCAACGAGCATTAGAAACAACACATACGATTCGCTGCCTACGGGTGGAGTTCAATCAAACTATGGTGGTAGTGTTGTGGGAGCAACTGGCCCCTCCAACAAACCGTTCGCCTCACAAACGTCTGTCCAGCCAGCACAGTACACCNATTCCATCGCGCCNCCCTCGAGTGCGGTTGGCGGTGTGCAACCTGGTTTTCCAGCCAATACAGTGCCTGGCTACCAACTGTTTCCTGNTGGTCGTTTNGGATTGCCCGGACAACCATATCCCCAACAAACAGTGGATATTATTTTTAATGGTCAGGAGACTCAAACGGGTCGTTTGATGTTGGGGCTGGGTGTGAATTCTGATGCTGGTTTAATCGGCAACATCGTACTTGACGAACGTAATTTTGACTGGCGGCGCCCACCGAGTAGCTTTGAAGATATACGCAATGGCACAGCTTTTCGTGGTGCGGGCCAACGATTTCGTNTCAATGCTTCACCTGGTAGCGAAGTGAATCGGTACTTGATGAGTTTTCAGCAGCCGTACTTGTTCGATAGTCCCATCAGCTTGGGGTTGAGTGGATCGTATTTTGACCGTCGTTTCCGTGATTGGGATGAACAAAGGCTGGGAGGTCGCGTAGCCGTGGGTTGGCAGTGGGTTGAACGCGATTTATCGGCCAATCTCGCCTATCGGGGTGAACAAGTCGATGTCANGAATGNCACTCCAGGGGTTCCTGAACTGCTCTCTGNCCTGGGNAGCAACTCNNTGCACGGTTTCAAAATGACGCTTGTCAATGACACGCGTGACAGTNCATTTCTTCCCACGCAGGGACATTACCTGGAGACGTCCGGTGAGTTTGTTACCGGTTCGTTTGATTACCCGCGTGTGATGATTGATTACCGGCGTTACTTCTTGCTTAAAGAAAGGCCAGATCACTCAGGACGCCATGTGCTGAGTGCATCAACGAATGTTGGGTGGTTGGGAAATAATGCACCCATTTATGAGCACTTTTTTGCCGGAGGTTTTTCAACGTTACGTGNTTTTGACTTTCGTGGAGCTTCGCCCGTTGACCTGGCGACTGGCGCGGAGGTAGGTGGTGAATTCCAGTGGCTGAACTCGGTGCAATACTTATTCCCGATCACCGCCGACGAAATGCTTCATGGTGTTGTCTTCTGCGACTTCGGTACGGTTGAACGNGATGTACAGATTCGAGATTTCCGCGTAGCCCCTGGTGCTGGATTGAGGGTNTCTGTACCAGCAATGGGACCAGCGCCAATTGCCCTCGACTTTGCCTATGCACTCAATCACGCCGATTTCGACGACACACAAGTCTTTAGTTTCAGCATGGGTTTTTCCAGGTAGTCTAAACGGATAAGTTTTCGGTTGGCAGNCGAAAGATGGCTCGTTAATCGAGAACCNGTTCTTGAAGTTTCTTCTGAATGGCGTCAACCGAGTCTCGACAAAAACGCCGNTGGGCATAACGTAGATAGGGCTGNCCNAGGCGAATAGCATAATTTGCCGGGCGAGAGAACGAAAAGATTTCATAGACCACATCCTGTGTATGAGGGTCGTAAGAAACAGTAAATCGCTCCTCTCCCGACAGTGGGTATGCTGGCAATGTCCCGTAGCTAAAGCCAAACTTTATTTCGGGGTTTTTATTATCCACGTGGACAACTTTTGCTACCTGAAGTGAATAGATTCCCAGCATTCGGANCAAGGTGCAAATGGGAGCTTGTTCACAAATCGATTCTGGTNGAGAGACAACTTGAAGCCACCNAAGGTCTAANATATGCAGACGGGTAATGGCCTCTTTGGCTCGGAGAAATGTTGTCTGGCCTTTGCCAATCACGGCTTGCCATTGATTCATCGAATAACCTGACGGGCACCTCGATTCTACCGTCAAGCCAATGTCCGGATAGGTAAGACGTTGATGGCACTGAGACTCAATTGTTTGTTTTATGAAGTCTTCAGTGGGCCGCCGCAATAGAAACAATGTTCACTCCATGAACTGCTGAGATTGATAAGAATCAAAAGAAGTTTCTTCCTGAAACGGGGGAGGGGGATTTAGGATTGGCTCTATGTCGTGCCAATTTNTAACCAGGCATCGACAACTCCATATTGTTGGTAGCCTTATTGCGGAGCCTCTGGANTGATTTCCAACTGCGATGGACAGGGGCATTCNGGTGGAATCNGTATTGGCATTCTAGAACGCAGTTGATGGTAATCAAGATGATATGGGTAGGGCCGCTGGTACCAATTTCCGTAAATTTGGGGNGAGTAGAAATTCCAGCCACCTTGGTGCCATCCGTAGNCTGGAAAACGATGGCCCCCAAAATACATGTTGCCAGTCGGATGTCTCCCACGCTGATAGACGGGGCCAGACCCTTCGTTCGCGATAGCAGACGAAACCATTAAGCAACCAATTAAGATCACTATGCAGAGGAGTCGTTGCAGCAAGAGTAGATGGATTNGCATACATCCATGCTAGGCACATACAGAAGCCTCGGTCAAGCATTTTCAGTCGAAAANCCGACGNCTGGCTACGACGCAGGTAGGTATTGCAATTGGTAGCAAGACGAATTCGTTTGCAGTAGGATCNGAATACCGAGAGGCACTATAGTGTGTGGCGTTCCCGGGGGTCAGCCATGCTTTCTGCCATTTTGCTGAGCGCCTCAGTCTCAATCTGTCGGACACGTTCCCGAGTTAACCCCAGGGTTTCACCGATTTCTTTGAGCGTACGTGGCTNATGATTTTGTAGACCGAATCGCATTTTCAGCACAGTCGCCTCGCGCTCGTCCATCGTGTCGAGCATACCCATCACGTGTTTGAGACTGTCACTTTCGACCAGGACTTCGTCGGGACTTTGCTGACGTTCGTCCATCACCATATCGCCCAGGCTCCAGCCTGCTTCGGTTTGATCCGTTTGGGGTGTGGCGTTGTAAATCTTGATTGCCTTCTTGATGATCGGCAACTTCTTTTTAGGTAGTCCTAATACACGGGCTATTTCTTCGGGTGTTGGACTTCGATCNAGTTCTTCGGTGAGCCGGNCGGTTGCTCGNCGCCATTTAGAAAGCAACTCAACCATGTAGGCTGGAATACGAATTGTTTTCCCCGTATTAATCAATGCCCGCTTGATCGACTGCTTGATCCAATAACTGGCATAGGTGCTAAAGCGGGTGCCCATACCTGGATCAAAACCCTCGACGGCACGTAAGAGGCCTAAATTGCCTTCTTCGATGAGATCCTGGAGGCTTAAACCCTTGCCCGAATAGCCACGCGCGATGTTGACTACCAACCGCAGATTGGCACGTACCATACGATCACGAGCAGCCGTATCGCCTTCGCCAATTCGTGTAGCTAGTTCTTTTTCGTCTGCTGCAGTAAGCAGGGCCGTTTCGTTTATTTCGCGCAGGTAGGTTTCTAACGGAGTTTGTACCGCGGAACCTTTGCTGCGTTTTGAGGTTGTAGTTGTCATTATCGGGTGTACCGTTGCGGATCGGGGAGGGTTTGTAGGGGGCCGCCAATCATTTTGATCCTGTGGTCAGGAAGTAGGAAAAAAACAATTCGACAACAAAGGTAAATTTATGTACCTGAGCACCNACTCGGAGAGCCAGCTCATGGTGGTACCCTTAGGATATCGTCGGAGTCCTGGAGGAGTCTGAAGCAGAGGCAAAGAGCGCTGCCGTGGCACGAATGTGCCCGACGTTCGGACCGTAACAAAAAAANGGGCGCCACCGGTCATGACCCGTGGCGCCCTAAAATAGTCTTGGAGATTTGTTGGATACCAGACAATCGTGTAAAGATTGGCTAACTTTCCTTTTCTGCGGCCTCTATCGATTCTGAGCTTTCCTCTAATTTTTCNGCTGCAGGTTCNGCTGCAGGTTCAGCTGCAGGTTCTTCAGATGCACTGGCCGCGTCCGTTGCAGACTTGAATAAGGGACCTGAATCGGTACCAATACCACCCTTCAAATCCCCGGGTGCNTCTTTGCCGGCTACTGCTTCAGCCTCAGCGGCTTCGGCTGCAGCCTCGTCTTCCTCAGCCCATTCAACACGTTTACGAGAAAGACCAATTTTTCGTTCTTCAGAATCAACGCGTAATATTTTGACTTCCAGATCGTCGCCCACGTTTACCACGTCTTGTGGGTTCTCAACCTTATTTTCGGACAATTCCGAAATGTGCAATAACCCTTCGAGGCCGTCTTCCAATCCAACGAAGACCCCAAAGTTTGTGATTTTAGTCACTTTACCGTTAACAAGTTGACCCTGCTGGTAGCGGTTGGGAATGTCTGTGGCCCACGGATCTTCATCAAGTTGCTTTAAGCCCAAAGCAATACGTCGCCTTTCCTGGTCGACAGAAAGCACTTTGCATTCAACTTCTTGTCCCTTTTCAACCATTTCACTGGGATGGCTGATTTTGCGTGTCCAAGACATGTCACTTACGTGAAGCAAGCCGTCAATGCCCTCTTCGATTTCGATNAAGGCACCATAATTCGTGAGATTGCGAACGCGGCCTTTAACCATCGCACCCTCTGGGTATTTGTCAGATACATTCTCCCAAGGGTTGTCTTGGGTTTGCTTCATGCCCAGCGAGATCTCCTGTTTCTGCTCGTCAATGCGAAGCACAACAACTTCGATTTCGTCGTCAATCTGGACAAGTTCGCTGGGGTGACTAATACGCTTGGTCCAGGACATTTCGCTAATATGNACCAAACCTTCGATGCCATCTTCCAACTTTACAAAGGCGCCGTAGGTCATCACNTTGACAACCGAACCTTTGACGGTGGAATTGACCGGGTACTTGCCAGCAACATTTTCCCAAGGACTGGCAGATTTTTGTTTAAGGCCTAAGGCAATCTTTTCTTTCTCGTAGTCGATGTTGAGGATGATTACCTCAAGCTCGTCGTCAATCTTCACCATCTCGGAGGGATGGTTAATACGACCCCAACTCATGTCTGTGATATGGAGCAAACCATCAATTCCGCCCAGATCAACAAACGCACCAAAGTCGGCGATGTTCTTTACAATTCCANTANGAGAATTACCAATTTCGAGTTCTTTGAGCAGTTCGGACTTCTTTTCCGACCGCTGGGCTTCGATCAGACTACGACGACTTACCACGATATTGCGGCGCGCTTCGTCGATTTTGAGAATCATACATTCAATGGTCTTGCCGATGTACTCCCCGATGTCATGGGGTCGACGGATATCGACTTGACTGGCTGGTAAGAAAACATTGACGCCGATATCTACCAGTAATCCACCCTTGATTTTGCGTGTGACTTCTCCTGAAACTACGTCGTTTTCGTTGACGCTCTCCATCACCTTCATCCACTTTTCGATCTTCTCAGCTTTACGTTTGCTGAGCACGATCATACCGCGGTCGTCTAGGTGGCCTTGGGCGTCTTCAACATCCTCAACCAATACACGTATCGTCTGTCCAGGTTCAGGCTGTTCTTCGTCTTCTTCCCACTCATTTCGAGGAACAGTACCTTCGCTCTTATATCCTACATCGATGAGGACAAACTCCTCATCCACTCGAATGATTTTGCCTTCGACTATTTGGTTGACATCTACGTAAGCAGTTTCTAACCACCCCATATCATCAGGGGCCAGTTCACCTACTGCTGCATTCCAATCATCTTCAGAGACATCAAATTCACGGATTAAATTACGGTTGACCATGGAAAAAACGAAACCATCTGCGAAATCGGGCAGTAAAAAAACGTCCGCCAGAAATCACGTTAAAAAGGAGGATCGCCACCCGACCATCCGTCGGAATGGTCACGTAGGAGAAGGCCGGCGAAAACAAGCCTACCATCCTAACAAATGGTGAATCTGGGTACAATTGGTCTATGGCCGTGGATAGAGGTCTGAAACTCAATCGGTGGCCCCTATTTGTGTGGTTTCAAAGCAGAGAGCTGCGGAGGCGGCACCAGCGTATCGAATGGGGGCGGGGCAGATTCAATTTGGCCATTTCTGCAATGGGGGCCTTTCCGTCCCTAAAACGGGTTTCAAAAACCCGGTTGGATGGATTTTGTTCCTGCTGCTGGCAGTTCTCTACGAGAAAATATTAGTTTTAAAGCCAGTTCTCGTTTCAGATTGTATCCGTGTTTGGGCCTAANGGCCTAAGGACACACATAGTTGTCGTTGACATNGAACGATACGGAAGAAAGTCACCTAAANTGCAAAAGCACCCTATTTTTTCAATCTTGAGCTCTTCATTGAGGNAACCGGANTCTACCAGAATTGTGTTTAAATTGCTGTTGTTTTCGATGCGTCGCAGTGTCGAAAGCCAAGAGGCGAAGAAGAATTTTGCCGGTAGTTTTGTCAATCTAGTGAGGCAGTAGCATCACAATAGAGAATCCGGTCAAAATAGAATCCGGTCAGCNGATTTCAAACTTGATTCTTGTCAGTAACACGTCCCCGTACAATTTGCACAAGTTGCTGAATGACCTGTTCGGTTGTAAGGCCATCCGTACTCAATTCTATTGAATCCTCAGCCTTACGTAGGCCACCAATTTCACGCTTCAGATCGCGAAGATCCCGTTGTTTCTGCTTAGACAGCACTTCGTCGAAGGTAACCTTTTCGCCACGAATAAGAAGGTCTTCGTAGCGTCTCTGGGCACGAACTTCGTCGCTTGCAGTCAGATAGATTTTGCATTCTGCGTGAGGAAACACCACAGTGGCCTGATCACGTCCTTCGGTTACAGTGTCCGTATGAGCAGCAATCTCTTGTTGCAAATCAACGAGAAGCTGACGCACTGTTTGATTGTCTGCAGCATAATGGGTAAGTGATGTCACTTCGAAAGTGCGGATTGCCTGTGTCACGTCCTCGCCATTCAAAAAGACTTGATCGTCAGGCAGCGTCAAATCTGCCCCTGCCGCAATACGAACCAAAGCTTCTGAATCTTGCCAGTCGATTTGTTGACGCATACCAGCCAGGGTGATAGCGCGATACATGGCACCCGTGTCTAGAAACCGATAACCCAGGTGATCGGCCAGACCACGAGCTGCAGTGCTTTTTCCGGCACCGGCTGGGCCGTCGATTGTCACAATCATGATTTTTTGAGATCTATGTGGGTTCGCAAGGGTCCCCTGTTATCCGACAATTGCGCTGGATTGCAACGGGTGGTTCCCTTCTTACTAGCCGGCTAAGTTGCGAAACAAGTCCCCCAGGGCCTAGAAGTTGCTGGGAGTCATCAGGGGCGTTTACATGCGACCTTGATCTTGGGAGCTATCTGCAAAAGTGTTCTGAATCAGGGCTGGCTGAGCATGGAGAGACAAAAAATACTGTTTTTTAAGGTTATATCATACCACGGTCCGTTTTTTGTCTGGATTGATAGTCTGGCCACCCACTCATTGAGAACTGCACAGAAGTCCAAGCAGATTCTATACAAAGGGCTATTCTTGACTAAAATGAGAGGGAAGGGGCAAATTGGGTATTTGGGTATAATTCTATCAGTTTGGCCCTGCTAATGTCTTGTGATTGCGATCAGTGAGGCATTGCCCAATGCAGATATTGTTGCCAGGTTTCCTACCTTAGGGCCCAAATGTGGTTCCCTCGTGGGCGGTCCCCCTAATGGGAGGGGCGTGGGTCTTCTTAAGAAATTGACTTTTAAGACAGACTCCGGATAAATTGGCGCTAGAGAGGTAGAGGCAAGAATTACCCAGTTGATCGGGTGCAAGTCTAAGCTTAATTCGCATATCCAATTTTGAAGTGGGCCAAAGGCTGGTCTGTAGAGGTTTCACAGGGGTGAGCCTGCTGTAAGGGGTGAGCCTGTTGGAAGCGGTGTGCGAAGAGGCACGATGGTCAAAAGCGTAAGTATCTCATCGGTTGTATTGATTGAGCAGTAGGATGGCTTCCTCCTCAGGGGGAGCAAAGAAACCCTAGGAACAGAGGATTCTAGTATGGCGAAAACGGGTGCCGTATGGGGGATCGATATTGGACAATGCGCTATCAAAGCATTGCGATGTCGCCCACATGAAAAAGAGGACGATCGCATTGTAGTCGAGGCGTTTGACTACATTGAGTATCCTAAAATCTTGTCGCAGCCCGAATCCGAACCAGAAGAGCTTATTCGTGAGGCGCTCGAACAGTTCTTGTCGCGCAATGATCTTAGCGCGGATCGGGTGGCTATATCGGTTGCCGGCCAAAGTGGGTTGGCACGTTTTATCAAATTGCCACCGGTCGAATCGAAAAAAATCCCTGACATCGTCAAGTACGAAGCCCGCCAGCAGATTCCTTTTTCGTTAGACGATGTGGTGTGGGATTATCAGCAACTAACAGGTGGCAGCGAAGAGGACGGTTTTTCTTTAGAGCCTGAGGTTGGTCTATTTGCCATGAAACGCGACCAGGTGGCGCGTGCCCTCAAGCCATTAGAAGAAGCAAATATCGAAGTCGATTATATCCAGTTGATGCCTCTGGCAGTTTATAACTATGTCTGCTTTGATCTGCTTGGAGATTTGCAATCACAATCGTACGACCCCCAAAACCCACCGGATTCGACGGTGGTGATCTCGTTGGGTACGGATGCTACAGATTTGGTGGTTACGAATGGGTATCGAGTATGGCAACGAAATATTCCTATCGGTGGTAGCCATTTTACACGGGCTCTGAGCCGGGAATTGAAACTCACCTTTGTAAAAGCTGAACATCTCAAACGAAACGCCATGCAGGCGGATGACCCCAAAGCGGTGTTTCAAGCGATGCGACCGGTCTTCAGCGACTTGTTGGCAGAAATCCAGCGCTCCCTGGGATATTTTGCCAGCATTGACAAAGCCGCCAAAATTAGTGGTGTCATGGCATTAGGCAATGCGATGAAGTTGCCTGGCCTGCAACGATATCTCTCGCAGAATTTGGAGCAAGATGTCAAGCCTGTGGAGGAGTTCCAAAGATTATCTGCCGGAAGCGCAAAGTCGCGTAGTCAATTCAAGGATAACGTTCTGAGCTTTGCTGTTGCTTATGGACTGTGTGTTCAAGGATTGGACAAGGCAGAAATAAGCACGAATCTATTACCTGAGGAGATCGTCCGTTCACGATTAATCCGGGCTAAAAAACCGTGGGCTATTGCAGGGGTGGCTGCTCTGATGGTTGGATTAACTTTTAGTTACTTCAATTATGTCACAGCCTGGAAGTTCACTGCCACAGAACAAATGATTACTGCGGAGAGAAACGCTAAGAATGTCCAGGATACGGCGAATCGTTTCTCGTCAGAGAATTCAGATATCATCCAGCAGTATGAAGCGATTCGTCTGATACGCGAAAACCTGTCGAGCAATGATGAAGGGCGATTGCTTTGGTTGGAGCTACTCAAGGGATTGGATGCCGCTCTTCCCCGAGATCTGCGACCTGTCGAAGAGCGTGAAGAAACAGCAGAAGATATCAGTAATCGAGAAGAACTCCACATCGTATCTTTGGATATGAAGGAGTTTGAAGATATAGAATCGGAATACTATGCCAGCATCGAGTCTGCTTATCTAACAGCACGCGGCCTAAATACTGAAGGCGATGAACTGAGTGAAGATGAAGATGCGTATGGAGGGGGAGGTTACGACACGGGTTACGACACGGGGTACGACACGGGAGTAGCCGCTGATGTTGGCGAAGGTGTTTCAGAAGGACTTGGTCCCAAAGATATGGTTATTCAGTTGACAGGTTATCATTACCACAATCTTGACCCCAAAAATGACACAGACAGATTTGTCAACAACACACTGATCAAACAACTCGAAGAAGGTACGGTCGAGCTTCCTGATGGAGAAGGGGGAGAAATGATTCAAGTCCCCATTGCCGATTTAGGAATCAATCGCCCCTGGATTGTGCGAGAGCTTAAACTCAAAGACGTTGAAATTGATCCGGATGCGGTTCTCGATGGGACCACCAGCCGACCCGGTATGAGTAATCTTGGTGGTGGAGAATTTGCAGGTGGAGAAGTCGGTGGGTTTGGGGGAGTTGGGTTGCAGGGGACACAAGATACGGAGTCCAACCTGATCAAATTACGCCGCTACAACTTTGTAGTGCAATTCTGCTGGCAGCCCAAGACAAGAAGTATGCGTAGAAAGATTGCTGAGCAACGAAGACTTCAAGTAGAACAAGAGCAAGCCGAAACAGCTTCAGCCGAGGATGGTGCGACGATACAGTAGCTGTAATCCACTCGAACTTTATGGATCAAATATTGGCTGAGTGAGTTGACTCAGTGACTGGTCGGTTTACAGATCATTTAAAAGCAAGCAAAAATTAACGAGGCCTAGTGGAGTTAAGAAGCCATGGATCAAGTACGTACCCTACTGAAAACCATTTGGGAGCAAAGGTTTTGGGTGTTGAGCTCATTAGGCACGCTTGCAGTATTGATCTGTTGGTATATGGCCACAGGCGATCTGAATGATCAGTTCGCTACACGCAAAAGGGCCATTCAAGGTATGTTTCAGGCCATGAACACGTTGAACAACCAACAGCTTCATCCCAACGAAAACGTGATCGAAGGAAATGCGTCAGAAACTTCCAAAGAAGGAGCCAGCACACTCAAGAAATGGCAAGAACTTTATAATTATCAGAGTGAAGAGGTTCTTTTTTGGCCCAAAGATCATCTGGAAGCAGACTTTATCGAGGAAATCAACCAACTTAAATTTGGAGATAATTTTCCTCCGTTAAAATCACAGGGCATGCGTGGTAATTACTGGAATTACATCGAAAATCGTTTTGATGGACTTATCGAGATAGTGCAGGCTTTGAAGCTGGAAACATCCGTCGGATCCGCAGGACGTGGTGGTGGATTTGGTGGAAACTTTGGCGGTGCGGAATTTGGCGGTGGAGAATTTGGCGGAGGATACGCACCTAGAGGTGCAGGTGGGGTGCTGGCAACCGAACAAGAAGATTACCTGGTGCAGTGGCTGGATCAAGGCGCTTTGCAAGCGCAGTTGCATTTCGAAAAAAAGCCAACTGCTTTAGAGATTTGGGTGACCCAAGAGGACTTGTGGGTCTATGAAACGTTGCTGAATGTCATTGCCAATACCAATAAGGCGAAGGGCGCTACTCGACCCGATAACACGGCAGTGCGTTTAATTATGGAACTTCAGGTAGGGCGCAAAGCCATTGAGGGAGGTAAGCAACAAGGCAATATTTTGCAACCTCTCAGCGAAGGAAGTTCCAGTGCCGGAGCGGGTTTTGGAAGAGGAGAAGAATTTGGTGGAGGTGGTTATGGAGGCGAATTCGGGGGAGGNGGAGGATTTGATGGAGGTGGTTATGGAGGNGGTTATGGAGGNGGTTATGGAGGTGAATTCGGTGGTGGAGAATTCGGTGCTGATGGCCCTGCATCCGATTCGCAGATACTAGCATTTCGTTATCTTGATACGGCGACGGGTAGTCCTCTGGAAGGCGATTTAAGTAATCTGAACTCGGAGTTTCGTCAACTTCCAGTTCGGATGGTTCTCAAAATGGATCAAGGCTGGATTCCTCATGTGCTGGTCGAATGTGCCAACGCTGCATTACCGGTTGAGGTTAAAAAAATCCGTATTAATCCCATGCAGTCGGGAGAGGGGTTTGGATCAAGCAGTTCTTTTGGCGGTGCAAGACGTAATACGGCTCAGGGCATGCAGCCGATTGCAGAGGATGAGTCATTNGTAGAAATTGAAATTCAAGGCGCAGTTTACATTTACAATGCACCTGACAAGACAAAACTGGGAATCCCTGGCGAAGAAGTCGAGCAGGATCAATATGCCAATGTCACTCAATAGTCCTCAGGAAATAGACTTATTGGAGAACTCCCTATGAATACAAATCTAAAAAGTGGCAATGCTCTGGTGCGTTTTCTGCTCAGTCATGGGGAAAAAATTGGCATGCTGGGAATCCTGGTCTGTTCGGGCATGATCATTTGGTCTGCCTTGGGGGTGGATCGATTGAGTGATCAGCAAACTCCCAAAGACCTAACGCAGAAACTTCAGGCAGCTGATCAGAAAGTTAAAGCTTCGACCTACCAAAACTACCCCGATGAAGAGAAGATAATTTCGATACCATTGGGCCAAGGTGAAGCTGTTATCNAGCCGATCGTAGCAAGCAATTTTCCTCGTACCAAGCACGCCTACAATCGTCCTGTTCTGGACCCGGTCTCATTACGCACCGATCCATTGTTGTATCCTCCTGAAGATTTAGAAGTCAGTGGAGATTACGGACTGTGGGCTTCTGCTNATCCACAGACAATTAATCGAAAACTGTTAGATGCCATCAAGGAAAAAGAACGCTTGATGTTAGAACAAGAAAACGACTCGGAACGGGGNGAACGAGAAGTAGCCGAACGNGGAGGATTCGGTGCAGGCTACGNCGTAGGACGCGACCAGCGTAAGCCGGGCGAGAACCGAAGAATCCAAAAAGGCCCCAAGGTAGTTTCACCCGGCAAAGGGGCTCGCTTACAAGGATACGAAGAGATTCAAGCCCGTTCTTGGGTAACCGTACTTGCCAGGATCCCGATTGAACAGCAATACACGCAATACGACGACGCGCTGCAGATGGCACGAGGTTACAATCCAGCGAATGACATCCCCATTTACGGAGGTTATATCGTTGAGCGTGCCGAAATCACCAGCCGCGGGCAAAGTGAATGGAAGTCTCTTCCCATGGTTATAGCCAAGACCATCACCGAAGAGATAGCGCATTATCCGGTCAATGTACCTGATGTGATCGATCCACGTGTCAACCATCCGATTTTAACACATCCCTTACCACCACTCATCTTGCGAGAGTGGGATGAGCGTGTGAGCCATTCTTCAATGCCCCTGGCTTCNGAAATTGATCCCAATGAGGGACTTTATGATGGAATGGATCCGGACGATGGCAGTGATGAAGAGTCGGCAGAGCTAGATATATTTGGCCAACCCATCAATGGCGGAATAAACCGTAGANCGGNAGCTCCGCAAATTCCCGGCCGAAACAATTTGCGACCAAGGGGTGCCGGTATGGTACCTCCCCGTGCCGGCGGATTCGGTGGCGAATTTGGTGGCGNATNTGGTGGCGGATATGGNGGCGGATNNGGNGGCGNATTTGGTGGGGGTGGACGTATGGGAGCCGGAAGTGGGACGACTTTGAATACGGCTTACAATTGGGATCAAGAAACATCGCACGTGTTGCTGCGTTTCTTTGATCATTCTGTGAAGCCCGGGCACCGGTATCGTTATCGTGTACGTCTGATCCTGAAAGATGTTAATAAAAGTGTTTCAGAAAAACATCTCGACAAAACGGTGACGGAGCGTCTTGGCCGTGATGGCAAGCCTTACCGCCTGACAGACTGGAGCAAGCCGAGTGGAATTGCCAGTGTTCCACTACCTGCACAAGTTTATTTGATGGGTGCCAAACCGGCAAAAGAGTCGGATTTCACCGATGAGGCCGAATTGGAATTGCTCGTGAATGCACTTAATAGTGAGTTTGCTGCAGAGATTGCAGTGGACCATGAATTTGTTCGTGGTAGTGTCATTAATCTGAATGAGAAAGTGAAGGTCATTTGGTCAAGCGATTATGATCCGGAAGAGAATTCGGATGAATTTACGATGCGAACGGGCATTACGGTTTTAGATTTTTCGGGTGGAGGGAAACTGCATAGTAAGAATAAGGATTTACTTACGCCTACAAGGGCCTTATTGATGGATCCAGGGGGCAAGTTATTTGTTCAGTCCGAAATAGATGACGAAGAAGGAATCCTAAAATACAATACGGCTCTAGAGCAGGATACTCGCAATGGGCGTGGTGGAGCCTTTGATGTCCCAGGCGGTTTCGGTGGAGAAGGATTCGGCGGTATTGGCGAGGATTTTTAATTCGTTAAAAAGATTTTTTCCTGCGCGGCTGGAGCCTTGCCCTCCTAGTTTCTGGATAGATTCTAACACCAAATTGGGCCTCGGGCCTCCCTGCAGAATATCTCTCTGGTAGCCTGGCATAATTCTTGCGGAACTTTATGTGAGAAGTTGGCCAGTACGTGCTAACACCCTGTCATCACAGGTGGGGCTTAAATGGGTGCCAGCACCCATTCTACAAGCTTGGGCCTCCTCTCCTCCTCCTTGAACTTCTCTCCATGGTAGCCTGCAGGCCTAATTCTAGCGGAACTTTGTGTGAGGATTTTGCTATTACGTGCTAAAACCCTGTCATCAGAGGTGGAGCCTAAATGTGAAGATCGGGTGAAACTTATAGGCAAGTGAGCTGCCCGGCCCAGGATCGTCCTGCTAGCATCTTCGCCAGATTGGTCGCGTCAACCTACGATGAGAGCGCCTCTTAGGCGAGCAGTAAGGCACGCCTGAAAAGGTCAATGTATCTATAAACACAGTGTGTTTATGACTGCTATTGACGCTCTTTGGGTGGGGTAGTATTTAACCCCATCTACTTGCTGGTGGGAGAATTCTTCCACGGACAAGAGTCACTGCAGAAATATACAAAACCGGATCTTTTTTATTGCGACGTATCAAGTCAGCAGAGCTTTTTTATGCATAAAAATATTCATGACTTCTGCTCGAGTTACACCTGGGCGCCACCTTCTCAGAAGTTCTGTTGTGGGTTTGTAAGGAGAATACAATTAATGAGTTGTCATTCGGCGATCTCACGCCACTCCTGTCAAATCATGGTCGTTGTATGTGCTGTATTGCTGCTCTTTGTTGCTTCCTCTGCATACAGTCAGGATACGAAAACTGCTGAAGTCGTCACAAAAACAACAAATGTTGCAAAGACAACTCCCTTAAGCTACGAGCAAGTGAAACAACTGTTGCTCAAAGCTCGGACTGCAATGAAGGCGGGTAAATTCAAAGAAGCGGAACAAATTCTAGTTCTCGCTGAGAGTGCCAAATTGCGTTATCCCGTATTGCACTTTGGAGACACCCCAACTCGGCTGCGCCGCGACTTACAAAAGGCGGGCAAGCTCCAAGGTGCAAAAATAACAGTTTCCCCAACTGAGCAAGCAACTACTGAAGCTACTAAGAATCCATTCTTGAAAGCACTTCGAAAAACGAATGTGGCCAAGGCTGACAGCAAACAAAAAATACAACAGCAAGAAACTACTCCAAATAATGTTTCCCTTCAATCATTGTCGGAAATTGCTTCTGTACCAGGCGAGACACAACATCGCAATGATGCCAAAGCAGTCCATTTGAGGGCGAGTGGGCAGTTGGCCGACTACCAAGCGGCACTAAGCCAGCCAACTTCGCTTAGCAAACGACAAGGCGTCAGGCCAGCATCTGGAAGCGAAGAGGTTGCCCCAGTTGCTGTAGATTTGACATTGCCAAGTCTCAACGAGGCAAATGCCAGCCCACTGCAATTTGCGCAAACACCTGAGCGGGAATCTTCGCCGGACCAGGGTCTGCTACCGCAACCTGACAGTCCCTTTGAGTTGTTGCAAAAGGGCGAGAAGGCATTGCGTAGTGGTGATCGAACCCAGGCATTACAACTCTTTCGAGAGGCCTATGTAGATCGCAATTTATTAGATCCCCATAGTCGAGAACAACTGCAGGATCATTTGCAGATGCTCTCAGGCCGGACAAGTACAGGTTCAGGCGGCAACGCCAAGGATTCACTTCTGAATGCTGCAACTTCAGAACAAACGGTTCTGGCTCGTCAACTTTCGGCAGAAATTGGCAAACGTCAGTCAGAAGCATCCCAGCTACGTAAAAGCGATCCGCATAAATCGCTGAAAATATTGCGCGAAACACAGCAGCAGATCGAAGATTCGACTCTTGGGCAAGGGATGAAGACTCAACTGCATAGGCGTGTTGAACTGGGTATCATTGAGACCGAAAAATACATCAAAGATCATCAGGCTGAGTTGGAATTGGATGCAGCCAACAAGAGTGTATTAGAAGAGATCGATCGAGAAAGACAAGTGAAGCTGCAAGTTCAGCAGCGACTTGCAGATCTGGTGGAAGAGTACAACGTTTTGCGCAACGAGCAGCGTTATGCAGAGATGGAAATTGTTGCCCAGAGAGCTGTTGATATGGCTCCCAATGATTTACTTGCTCAGCAACTGAAGCAAAACGCTAAATTTCTCAGACGTACTATGCTCAATCGAGAAATTGAGGAACTCACCGAAGGTGGTGTGGTGGATGTTCTCACCGATGCTCGTAAAACGGCAGGCGATGCTCTAGTGGACTCGACCAAGCCCATGACATTTCCCAAAAAGTGGGATGATCTAGTCCAGAATCGCCGGGAATCTGGATCGCGGAGTTCCCGGCAGACAGAACACGAATTGGATATCCAACGTAAACTGCGTACCCAGGTATTGCCCCGTTATACGGATATGCCTTTGAGTGAAGTAATCGATTCACTAGCTGAGCTTTCAGGAATTAATATCTACCTGGATCCACGAGGGCTTAGTCAGGAAGGAATTCGCAGTGACATCCATGTGTCACTGAGCCTACCACAAGAGATTTCTTTAGAAAGTGCCTTAACACTTATACTTGAAAGACTACATCTGACTTACGTCATTAAAAACGAAGTTCTCAAAGTAACCAGTGAACAAATTCGCGATGGTGAACTGATTACAGTCTCCTACAACGTTGCTGACCTTGTGGTGCCCATTCCGAACTTTGTACCGAGTTCCAGTATGGGCTTGCCCGGCCTGTTGGAGGAAGCTTATCAGGCATTGCCTTTAGGTGTAGGAGCGCATAGCAATCATGGTCCTGCCGTTGTGATGGCAGGCAATCAGCCTCCACAACCAGGTGGTCCCATAGGACCGAATATCATGCCACAGCAATTTGGCGGTGGTGCTGGGGGCGGAAATGCAACGCCTCCGATCGGCATGATGCCAGGAAGTCCTGGTGGTGCGGCCCAAGCGGATTTTGATTCATTGATAGACCTCATTGTTGGAACAATTGATCGTGACAGCTGGATGGAGAATGGTACGGGTGAAGGCGAAATCCAACCCTTTCCCACAAATCTCAGTTTGGTAATCAGTCAGACTCAAACTGTGCATGAACAAATAGCGGACTTGCTAGAACAACTACGACGTCTTCAGGATTTGCAGGTTACTATTGAGGTGCGGTTTATACGACTAACGGATAGATTCTTCGAACGAATCGGCATCGATTTTGATTTTAATATTGAAGATGGAATTCCTTTAGGTGGACCCAATGATCCCAATGTGTCGGGAGGTCACGAAGGAGGAGCTTCTTCAACTTTCGGTCTGTCAGCAGGTCCTGTTGCGTTGAGCGATCCATTCGGCACAGTGACAGTCGATTTGGATGTGCCTTTCCGGAACAGTAGTTTTGGACTATCGACTCCTCAATTCGGTACGCCACAACCCGTAGGACAATTTGGTTTTGCCATATTAAGTGACATCGAGGCTTTCTTTTTGATTGAAGCTTCTCAGGGTGATTCACGTACCAACGTGCTACAGGCACCGAAAGTTACGTTGTTTAATGGCCAGCAGGCTACCGTTATTGACGCTGCCCAAGTGCCATTTGTCATTAGTGTGGTTCCTGTTGTAGGAGAGTTTGCTGCAGCCCAACAACCTGTGATTGTTGTTCTTTCTGAAGGAACCATGCTTACCGTTCAAGCTGTAGTTTCTGACGATCGTCGTTATGTACGGCTTACGCTGGTGCCATTCTTCAGTCAAATCGGCGATGTTAGTACGTTTACGTTTGAAGGTTCGGAGACGACCACCTCTTCAAGCAATACAACAGACCAGGACGGTGATGGCAATAATGAGTCAAATGACAATGCGAATACGGTTGTGCGTAGTGGCACGACTGTACAGCTACCAACATTTGAGGTCATTTCTGTAAGTACCACAGTAAGTGTGCCGGATGGGGGTACTGTACTACTAGGTGGCATCAAACGATTGCGCGAAGGACGCTCTGAAGCTGGTGTCCCACTGCTGAGTAAGATGCCCTATATCGATCGTCTCTTCCGCAATGTGGGTATTGGACGTGAGACGGATAGTTTGATGATGATGGTTACGCCTCATATTATCATCCAGGAAGAAGAAGAAGAACGGCGCGGGATTGCCGTTGAGTAGCGCTCAGTTGAAGTAGATATGCCCTATCGCCTGACAATTATCCTGGCGTCCTTACTCGCTGCGACAGGTGTTGCATGCGGAGCTTTTGCGGCTCATGGCCTCGACGATTTTCTTGCATCGCTGGGCTATCAGGAAGATTTTCAGATTCGTCTGGATTGGTTTGATACGGCTGTGCGCTACCAGATGATTCATGCCATGGGGCTCTTTTTGGTGGGGATACTAAGTATCCTGCTTTCTCAACCTGGAATGGGCCGCTTTGCATCTGGGTCGTTTTTACTGGGCTGTCTCTTGTTTAGTGGGTCTCTGTATGTGATGGCATTTGCCCCTCCAGCCTGGACGAAACTAGGTGCCATCGTTCCATTGGGTGGGATCGCATTTATCGTTGGTTGGACTGCGATTGCTTATGGAGCCTGGCAGTCCAAAAAGGATTAAATTGTGTCTTTACAGTCCTTCAAAGCGGTAGAGTAAGTCCCCATTTTCGCAATTTGACCAACAGCGTTAGTTCGTCAGATGGTTACTGTGCGACGTCGAGTGATCAGCACGATTGAAAGAATTAAAAGTCGAGCGCTGGTATTGCTACCAGCACTCGACNCNGGCAAGGCATTAAACGGCTTGTAAGCATTCAAGCTCCTTTGCCAATCGCTTACGCGCAACGTGTAGTCTACGCTTGATGGTTCCTACCGGTGCAGAAAANACATCGCTCATTTCAATGAGTGNATTGCCATCNAGGTAGAACGCAANAAGTGTGCTACGATCAAGCGAAGCAAGTCGTTGCAGTCCGGCATGTAGCTGGTTGCTTCGTTCTACTGCTAGTAGAGAATCAACTGGCGCCGCGTGCCGGTTATCGGCCCGATCTATTGTATGTGGCTCGACAGCTACTGTGGGTGGCCTGCGTGTGCATCGATTGATTGCCTGGCGTACGGCGATCGACCGTAACCAGCCTGGAAAAGCAGCAGGTTCCTGCAACTGATGCAGTTTCTCAAAAGCTTTGATGAGAACATCTTGTGTTACTTCCTGTGCTTCAGTGTGGTCACGTAGTCTCCTATAGCAGACAGCGTACACCATTTGTTCAAAACGATTTGCCAATTCGCCAAACGATTGGTTGTCCCCATTTTGGGCATGCTGAACGAGTTGCTCGTTGGTGAACTCAAGTACTTCATTTCTATTGATTGTAGCTTCCATGGTTCTCTCGATGATCAGCCAAATATGCGACAAAGCATGATTCAGCATAAGAAATGATAAAGTGGTGCAAGGATTGACAACTCATTTATAAGCTGGCAAACCCGATACGACTTTTTGCTCTGAATTAGGAACCCGTTTTAAGGGGCTGGCAATTGAATGCCTTTACCTAACTCAGACGCTCTGATTAAGAGCAGCCGTACGATGACATGGTTTTGCATGTCGTCGTTCGTTTTGCATCGACGTCATGGACGTCGCGTTTTGCATGGATGTCATAGCGGGTACCATGCCTATTGCAAAACTGTGGGCTAATTGCGTAGCCGGTGCCAGTTGCGTGGCTGGTAATAGCCATGCCATTATTGGCGACTGCCATACAAAAGCATCCCACACCAAAGCATTATGGACTGGTTTTAAGAGCCACAATGCATGGGAACGCAGCGCTGAAATAGAATTTGCGCAGAGGGAGCGCAAAACTTCAACGCGGACGATCAGCTGTTTTCCTTGGCGGACGAATTCGTTGCCGGTGGAGCTGATGTTTAATTGAAGTTGACGCATGATAACCCTCGTTGCGCGTGTGCGCTGCTGGAGAGAATCTCTAGGAAATACAAAAAGGCACTCGCATCAGCGAGCACCAACTATTCCAGTGTCCCAGCCAGTCGTACCCAGGTCAAGCGAAACTCAATAGGTCTCAAGCCAGAACACCCCCTAAGACTCAAACTTCGGCTGCTGGGTTCGCAGTTCGGATGAAAAAATCGGGAAACCTTGATGACACAGAGGGAAATCCGCAAGTCTTTTAATTAAAACAGCTTGCGTCTATTGTCAGCCCCTGTAGCCCTCGTGGCACTCGCTGCAGGATTGAGATATTTTGCCTGCGGCCGTACGGGCAGCTTCGTAGATGCCGTCCTGACATGCCCTGTGTAAGGATTGGGAGGCTTCTTTTAATTGGTTTGTGTACTCCAGGTACGTTTCGTCATCTCCGAATTCATAGTTTTCGTGTCGAATCACCTGTGCCAGCAGCGCTAGGAGTTGGGCTTCATGGGAAATATCCGTTTTTTTTCTACGGAATTCGCGAGCCCCCGATAAGGATGGTGAAATAGATTCTTGATAAGCCATTTCCATTCGCTGCATAAGAAGAGGACGATCAGGCAGGGGGATCGGTTGGTTGGGTGAATCCGAAGAGCCTGCCATTTGTCCTTGCAACAAATCACCAAGCAATTGCTGAGCTTTTAGGGCGGAGGCATAGCTTTGGTCTGAAGCGACTTTGCAAAAATCACTAGCTTGTTGGCATTTTCTTTGCATTGTCGTAGCACTTTTTTGCCAGCGTATTTCTTCGTCAAAATTTGCAATACTGCGGAAGAGTACAGCCAGCATGCAAAAATCACGTCGACAATCCCGATTTCCACCACCTTTAAACACAGCCGGCTTGGAAAGCACCTCGAGGAGGGCAATGTTTATTTTTTTGACTTCGGTCGTAAGAGTATCCGCATCAACCAGATCGGACCAACGAAATTCTTCAGCAGATGGAGCGGTATCTTTGTGTACGTCGGAAAGTTGAATCGTGTTGATCGATGTAGGGCTTGGCCGCTGGCCTACCAACTGCTCGCGTGCATCGTCAAAAAAGGAATCGAGCACATCCTGCGACCAAGAGGGGGGGTGAGCACGTTGGAGAGGCTCCTTGGCGAGTGCATCCGAGGAAATCAGAAGCAACACGAGGGCAAAAATGAGGCGTGGTAAAAGCATAGGGCTCTTTGGTGAGACAGTCTTCAGATTCCCTGAATTTAGTCATGTCGCTTGCCAGTGGGAACCACTTAATTGCTCTAAAACAAGCGATCTGGATTGCAGGGTGGGCATGGTGTAGGGTGTAAACGTTAGATGGAAAGATTCGTGTCTGAACCTACTTCTGGAAGATCAATTTATTATGCCCAACGAAACATCTACCGATACGATCCTTGCACAGGCTGAGCAGGCCGCCTCAGACGGAAAGATCACAGCGTCCGCTCTCGAGAATATTCGAATCTGGCTCTCGGAGCCTCGCTATGCAGAGTATGCTGACCAGGTGATTGAGCATATTGAATCTGGCAAGTGGCAAGAGCTCGATGACGCCTTCTGGACGATCATTCCTTTTGGAACTGGTGGCCGACGCGGCAGGATGTACCCGATTGGCAGCAATGCAATCAATGATCGTACGATTGGCGAAAGTGCGCAAGGATTGGCAAATTACGTCAAACAACAAGCGATTTCGGAAGAGCAAGGCTCTCCGGTTACAAATCTATCTTGCGCTATTGCTTATGATACGAGACATCGATCAGAACATTTTGCGCGCCTATGTGCTGAAGTCATGTTGGCAGCCGGCTTTAAGATTTATTTTTTGCAAGGACATCGTAGTACTCCGGAGCTTTCATTTACCGTCCGGCAAAAACACTGTAGTTGTGGCATCATGGTGACAGCCAGTCACAATCCGCCTAGTGACAATGCCATCAAGGCCTACTGGTCGACCGGCGGTCAGCTGCTACCGCCACATGACAAAGGCACAATCGACAATGTTATGGCGGTCGACAAGATTGAACGTGCTTCTTTTGAAGCTGCCTTGGCAGAAGGAAAAATTGAGCTTTGCCAGGATGAAATGGATGAAAAGTTTATAGCCGCAGTTCTGCAACAACAGACACCAGGTCCACGTGACTTGAAGGTTGTGTATTCTCCCCTGCATGGGGTTGGAACGACAGCAGTCTGTCCTGTGCTGGAGCAGGCAGGTTTTCAAGAGGTAGACCTTTATGGTCCCCAGGCGGAACCGGACGGTGATTTTCCGAATGTACCAGGGCATGTTTCCAACCCTGAAAACCCTGTCGTCTTCGATGCGATTGCAGTCTATGCCAAAGAGAATAATGCGGACATTGTTTTAGCCACGGATCCGGATTGTGATCGCATTGGCTGTTCGGCGCCCATGTCCACTTCAGCAGATGCTCCCTGGCGAACGATCAATGGCAATCAAATTGGGGCCTTGCTGGCCGATTATGTCTTGGAGTCACACGGCCGACCGTCGCCGGATAATTACATCATCATAACTCTCGTAACAACCCAACTCACTCGACGTATTGCCGAAAGTTACGGGGTAAAAACATATGACGATTTGCTGGTCGGATTCAAGTGGATTGCAGGCTTGATCGACGAGCAGGGCCCTGATCATTTTCTCTTTGCAACCGAAGAATCGCACGGATATTTAGCTGGCCAGCATGTGCGCGATAAAGATGGCGCCCTCGCGTCTCTTTTGCTTTGCGAGCTAGCAGCAAAGCTCAAAGCAGAAGGACAAACGCTCCATGGAAAACTGGAGTCCCTGTTTTGGCAACATGGCGTCCATGCGGAACGTACCGTTTCAGTCCAAATGCCAGGTAGCCAAGGTATGGGCCGTATGCAAGAAGTGATGCAGCAGTTTCGCACACAACCGCCACAGAAACTGGCCAGCCATGGAGTCCGACAAGTACGTGATTATCTTGGGCAAACAATTCGCAATGCGGACGGATCCATTCAGCCACTAGCCGGACCTTGTGGCGATCTTGTCATTCTCGACTTGGACCTTGAGGGCAACTACATAGCAATCAGGCCCAGTTGTACGGAACCCAAGATCAAGCTGTACCTTTTTACCTACGAGCCTCCCGAACAATTGGCAAACTTAGAATCGGCCAGTCTCAAGTTGGAGCAGCGTCTGGATCAGATGGAATCGGACGCAAAAAAGTTTGCCGGTGTCTAATCATTCGACATAGCAAACCCGTGTGTTCGCCGGATGGGGGCGAGAACATCCGGCGGTTAGGTTGGGAGTCGTTTGTGAAAGTGTGGTTGGAGTTTTTACGAATGTCTTTGTAGGATGGGGGGGCATTGCACCCACTCCTACGATTTATTTATGTCTACCAAGCACAGTAATTCGGCAACTCCTGAAGGGTCTGATCCTAAGGCCCAGGTGGAGTTTTTTTTACGTGCAGGCGAAAAGGTCCGAAGTAAATTTCCGACTACGCCTGGTGTCTACCTGTTTCAGGATCAGGCCGGTCGTGTGCTCTATGTAGGCAAGGCCAAAAACCTGCGGGCCAGAGTCGGTAGCTATTTTCTTAAAGCGGCGGCTAAAGATCAGCGCACGACACGGTTGGTTCGTGAGGTCTACGATGTTGATTACCTGGATGCTGAGAGTGAAGTGGATGCCCTACTTATGGAATCACGGTTGATAAAGGATATCCAACCCAAGTACAACCGAGAACTGCGTGACGATAAGAGTTTTCCCTATTTGCAGATAACGACTCATGAAGATTTCCCTCGAGTCGAAATCACACGCGAGCCGCGCTCCAGTGGTGTAAAACTCTATGGTCCATTTACTTCGATCAACAGTTTGCGCGGAGCGCTGCAAGTTCTGCAGCGTGTCTTTCAGTTTCGAACCTGCACACTTGATATCGACGAAGAGGACCAGCGCTGGCGCTGGTTTAGGCCGTGTCTATTGGCATCGATCAAGCAATGCACGGCTCCATGCAATTTACGCATCTCGAAAGAAGAATATAGGCGTGACATCAATCGTCTGAAAAAGTTTTTGGAAGGCAAACGCAAGCCCCTTTTGCGGGAGATGCGTGCCGAGATGCAAGATGCAGCAGACAAGCGACGTTATGAGCAAGCGGCCCGTTTGCGAGACGAGATTAAAATGCTTGAATCGTTGAATGAACGAGGCGATCTCGATAAGCATGAGCAACCTGAAGTCTTTTATGTGGATCCCAAAAAAGGACTGGCCGGCTTGCAGAAAGTTCTGAAGCTTCCAGAGATGCCTCGCACGATTGAGGGAATGGACATTGCCCATCTAGCGGGCACAGAAACGGTGGCCAGTCTGGTGCAGTTCATTGATGGCCTTCCATTCAAGCCTGGCTATCGTCGATACCGCATTCGTGAGGTGGATGGTATAGATGATTATGCAAGCTTGTTTGAGGCTGTCTCGAGGCGGTTTGCCAGGCTCAATAGCGAAAACGACGTTTTCCCTGATATTCTACTCATCGACGGTGGGAAAGGTCAGTTGAGCCGAGCTGCGAAGGCTTTCGAAGCCATTTCAGTTCAACCGCCGCTGATTCTTTCACTGGCCAAAAAAGAGGAATTGATTTATCGAAACGGTAGCACTGAGCCTCTCAGGCTAAGCCGTCATGCTTTCGCTTTACGATTGCTGCAGTACGTACGCGATGAATCACATCGCTTTGCGCAGCACTACCACCATCTCCTGCGGCGAAAGCGTACCCTGGGGGATTGAAAAATGCGGGCAGTGCATTTTCTCCTCTGTGTGAAGCTGCCTTCTTAGCACGGTGCGCCTGCTTTTCGGGGACTTTTTGCGTACTTTTTTAAAAAACTACTTGCGTGACAGTCAGAGAACTATAGAATCCGATGTGGGTATTAAGCCCAAATGAGTCAAAATAAGTTGCATATAGTGGGTAATAAGCCCAATATTAGGAATGGTGTCCACGGAGGGGATATGTCCAAGTTAGGCCTACAGGCCCACCAATAAACTTAATGGTCGATAGCTCCCCTTTAGCTGGTGAGACACTTTTCCTCGGTGAATGGGCTCGTGCGCTTGATGAGCGATTCAGGCTTTCTTTGCCCTTGGAAATGATGGAACAACTCACGGGTGAAACGGCGGAATGCGTTTTGGCGAAGGAGCGTCCAGGTTGTGTGAGCCTATGGAATCTCCAAGTTTGGGAAACCTGGCTTGCCAGTGGTGTGGAACTCGTCAAGGGAAAGATCGATAGTGGTCGACTTTCGGGGCGTTTGAGTCAGGTCCAACTATTCGGCCGTTTGCTATCAACCCGGCATCGTAAAGTGCCCTTGAGAGGACGAGGGCGGCTGGCCATCCCGGAAAGCTTTCGCGAATTTTTGGAAGTGGAACCAGGGGGCAACGTGATGGTAGTTGGTGCGGCCGTTTGCCTGGAAATCTGGCAACCACGCAGGTGGAGTGAACACATAGGAGAACAGATCCCAGAATTTCGCCAATTGTTCGATCAATTAGCGGAGTGAGCTGCGAGGAGTTGGGGGTGAGTTGAATACAACCTGCACTGCTCCTTTCGCTCGACCTAAACAAATCGCCATGCCCAGTCGGCACGATAGCCTGTACATTTACCCGTCCGTTGTCACCCGGTGCGGGATGCAAGTCGCTTATGGAAGGCTGTTGGGGTCACGAAGACCCACGTATCGTCGACAGGGCATGGCGTTTGCTATTTTACCCTGTAGGTATGCCCCCCTCTGTGGCGTTCCGAGTTAAACCCTGTAGGAACGCCCTCTGTGGCGTTCCGTGCGTGATTTTCTCTATTCTGTCTTGGGTGCTGGTGCCATCTGGTCTGCAGAGATAAAAAGCATCCGCAATTGATGGAGTAAATCGGTTAAGAGTTGATCTTCTCCGGTTTCTAAATTGCCCTTCGTTTTAGCTTGCAACATTTCGAGCATGTCGATTGCATAGCGCGCGTGGGGGATGTTGATAGATGCTTCTTGTGTTACTGGATGCGGTAATTGCCCCATGGCAACCATGGCTTCTGTCGCCAGGGTTGAGAGAAGTAATTCAAATGATGCAGGTGGCATTCCAGGAGGGTCGGTCGTGGATGACGAGGGATTGTCATTGGTTTCTTGTTGCAAGGCTTCTTTTTCAGCCTCTACCTGGCTTTTCCAATCTTCGTCAACAATGATTTTTTTTTCGTCGCTCATAATAAAACCTGGTTCAGGAAATTGTGAACATATACACTTCAACTGAAACTAAGGCAATTGTAGAAAGTCCTTTTGTGATATCCAACGAGCCATTATTTTTTTGCCAAGATATTTGAATCAGCGTGGATTTGAGATTTCAGTTGGTTCGTCTTCAATATCGGAAGGTGCCGTGGATGCTGGTTTTTCAGAAGATGTAGCTGAAGCAGTTGATGTATCTGTGGGGCGATTGGGTTTTGACTTGTGATGATCCACTGCGGCACCAATGAAGCCAGCAAAAAGTGGGTGCGAAGCCGTTGGTTTAGATTTAAACTCGGGATGGTACTGTACGGCCACAAACCATGGGTGTGAGGGAATCTCTACGATTTCGACCAATGAGTCATCGGGGCTCGTTCCTGCGATACTCAGGCCGTGTGCAGTAAACTGCTGACGGTAAACATTATTGAACTCATAACGGTGGCGGTGACGTTCGGAGATGGATTCTACCCCATAGCAGGTTGCCGCTTGGCTGGCTGGACTCAGCTTTGCCGGTTGTGCCCCCAATCGCATGGTCCCCCCTTTGTCTGTTTTTGTCTTTTGATCGTCTAAAAGACAGATAACAGGGTGCTGAGTGTCTTTTTCGAACTCTGTGGAATGGGCATTTTCAAGACCGCAGACATTGCGGGCAAATTCGACTACCGCACATTGAAGTCCCAGGCAAATACCAAAGAAGGGGATGCCCTTTTCGCGTGCATAGCGAATTGCTGCTACTTTGCCTTCGATGCCTCTTTCGCCAAATCCGCCTGGCACGAGCAGGCCGTTAAAGCCGGCCAACAATCGTTCGGGACCTTCGGATTCGATGTCCTCACTTCGAATGCGGGCAACACGGATTTGAGCTCCATGGGCCATTCCTGCATGGTCGAGAGACTCGTAGATCGACTTATAAGCATCACGATGCTCGGCGTACTTACCTACCACAGCAATACTAATTTCGTGTTTTGGGTTGCGCAGCCCACTCAACAAATCATGCCAGATGTTTAGATCTGGTTCGGTAGTCTGCAACTTCAGATTATCACAGATTAGTGCATCCAAACGGTTTTCGTAGAGACTGAGTGGTACCTCATAGATCGAAAAATCTTTATCACGCTCTTCGATAACAGCATCAAGTGAGATGTTGCAGAATAAACCAATTTTTTCTCGATCTTCACGACTAAGAGGCTGTTCTGTACGACAAACGAGGATGTCAGGTTGTATACCAATTGCCCGCATTTGACCTACGGAATGTTGTGTTGGCTTCGTCTTAAGTTCCCTGGCTGCTTTCAGGTATGGCACCAGAGTAAGATGCAGGTACAAGCAATTCTCACGCCCTACATCAAGTGAGAATTGTCGGATTGCTTCGAGGAAAGGGAGGCTTTCAATATCGCCAATGGTACCGCCAATTTCGGTAATGACGACATCCACGTTGTCCTGTTTTTTCTCGGCCAACTTATGGATGACTGATTTGATTTCATTGGTGATGTGGGGTATCACCTGCACTGTTTTGCCGAGGAATTCACCACGGCGTTCTTTGTCGATGACCGACTGATAAATCTGACCTGTGGTGTAGTTCGAGTCGCGTGTAAGTAGCGAATTAGTAAATCGTTCGTAATGTCCCAAGTCGAGATCTGTTTCACTGCCATCGTCAAGCACATAGACTTCGCCGTGCTGGTAGGGGCTCATGGTGCCTGGATCGACATTAATGTAGGGATCCAGCTTTTGCATGCGGACTTTGAGCCCGCGCCTTTCAAGCAACATGCCGACAGATGCACTGGTCAGTCCCTTGCCGAGCGAACTAACCACTCCGCCGGTTACAAAGATATGCTTGGCCATGTTCTTGTACCACCTTCCTGGCTGAACCCAAAACCTGTCATAAGCACCTCAAAGGGTACCCCGCTCATCTTTCTCTCACGCCTTAATGCCTAACATCCCATTCTACCGCGCAGGAGTCCCCAGGTGGAGTCCCGGAATTGGCAAGTCGGACTAGAACCGGTTTCAATATTCATTTTTTTCCTATTCCTTTGCCGGCGGTTGCTGCGAGAGCCTACAAAACCAGGATGAAAAATCGACTCTCGTAGCAATCGCCGGGTACATACGTACTTTGAAACCGGTTCTAGGTTTGCCTTATGTTTCTATGCCAAGAGTGGGGAGATTTGCTGGTGGGGTAAGAATTGCCGTTCTGGCAAACCTGAAATTGCTCCTTCAAAGGGGCTCCCTGATCTTTGAACCGCTTTCAATACAATGGCATTCTTTTTTGTGGGTGTCTCACGAAGTTTCAAGACTTCATCTGAAGAACAGGGGATGGAGATTTGGACGCGGTGCTGGTGCCCATTCAACGAGATAGCGGACTTTTGCTATTGGGTAAGATGCAATTCTGTTCTAGTGATACATTTGGCCTTTGCCTACAGCCGAAAAGGCATTGCGCAGATGGTTGATGGTGGGTTTTTTGTGATGTTGTGGCCAGACAACTTCGATGACGTCAAAACGGCTTGCGCACTCAAGCAGACCGTTTGATTTCAGAAAGGCCAGAGCCGCGTTGGTCAGTCGCGTTTGACGGTGGGTGTCGACGGCTTCGGCACCGCGCCCGAGCGAGGCATCTCGACGCGTTTTGACTTCGACAAAGACGACCGTTTCATTGTCGACGGCAATGATATCGATTTCACCATAGCGCACGCGGTAGCGGGTCGAAATTATCGTGTAGCCATGACGTTTAAGAAAACGGGCCGCATTGCGTTCGCCCATTTCGCCTAATGGGCGGGGGGCAAAAACCTTGGGAAGCCAGGTACGAAACAGCATGTGAGCAGTCCTCGGACCAATGGCTGCATAATATTTTTGCCAATGGCGTTTTGTGCCGTTGATAGCTGGTCGCCAAAAAATATGGGGTGACAGCTGTCCAGAAACTCGATCCTCTTCTGCTTGTGGCTACCTAAACGAATAGCCACCCAAAACGAATAGCAATACGGAGGATTTCTGTATTCAGGTATCTGATCAGGCTTTGGTTTTGGGTCGATCGATGCGACGCTCTTTCAGGCGTACGGCTTTGCCGGATCGTTCACGCAAGTAATACAGCTTGGCACGCCGAACCACGCCACTTCGTTTCACTTCTACCTTGGCGATGCGTGGGGAATGCAATGGGAATTTTCGTTCGACACCCTCTCCCGCAACAATTCGCCGGACCGTAAACATAGCGCTGGTGCCCGAACCATTACGTGCGATTACGACTCCTGAAAAAACTTGGATGCGTTCTTTCTCGCCCTCCAAAATCTTGGAGTGGACGTCGACCGTGTCGCCAATTTCGAATTCAGGGGGATTTTCCTGCAGGCTTGACGCTTGGACTTTATTGAGGATTTCTTGGCTCATAACTAGGGGTTCCTGGCTAATCGATAGATGTCGCTAGTGGTTTGGGTTGGTCGGTGGTTCGGATGGATCTATTTCAGTTGAAGGCCCAAGTAGATCAGGCCGTCGTTGTTTGGTTCGCTCGATGCTGTTTTTTTCTCGCCAACGCGCTATCTCTTGATGGTCGCCACTGAGAAGTACTTCCGGAACTTCCCAGCCGCGAAAATCACGTGGCCGTGTGTATTGTGCGTGCTCTAAAAGTCGTGGGCCGTGCGAAAACGAATCGTATTGGCTACTCTTTTCGTCTCCCAAGACCCCTGGAACGAGTCGTATTACGGTATCGATTAGTGCCATGGCAGCCACTTCGCCACCATTGAGTACAAAATCACCAATTGATATTTCGTCAGGTTTGAGAATGTCACTAACCCGTTGGTCGAATCCTTCATAGCGTCCACATAGCAGTAAAAGCCTCTTGTGTTGCGCCAATTGTTCGACCAGCCGTTGGTCCAACTTTCGTCCCTGTGGGGTGAGCATGACTAAATGCCCTGGCTGTAAATCCTTTTCTGGCCGTGTGTCCTTATGTTCTTGTATCGCTTGCACAGCCTCTACGGCAGCGATCGTTGGTTCGGGTTTGATTACCATGCCGGGGCCACCACCAAAAGGGCGGTCATCGACACATTTATGTTTATCGTTGGACCAGTCACGGATGTTGTGCAGCTGAATTTGCACCAACGAGCGATCCATGGCGAGCTTGAGCAAACTTTGCGTCATGTAGCCGGAGAAGATTTCCGGGAACAGCGTCAGCACATCGAACCGCATCTGCGATTACTCCGCGACAGGTGGGGTTTCCTCCTCTGGCGTAGCCTGAGACTCTTCGGACGCTCCTTCTTCAGCAGCAGCTTCTGCACTGGGCTCAGCAGACGCTTCTGTCGTTGCCTGGCTATCTGCTTCCGTTTCTTGTGCAGACCCTGCTTCGGCTGGAGCAGCTGCAGGCTCTTTGGCAGGGGCAGGTGCGCCCACATCTGGCACGCTTTTGGGAGCAGCCAGATTTTCGAGAGCTGCCTTTTGTTGTTCTGTATGGCTACCGCCCGTACCGTACTTCTTGATCAGTACGGCAACTTTTTCGGTCGGTTGTGCACCGACGCTGAGCCAATAGTCGATCCGATCGGTGTTCAGGGCTACACGTGCGTTCGTGTCAGCAATACTTGTGTCGTACGTACCCAATTCTTCAATGGCTCGGCCATCGCGCGGAGTGCGATGGTCAAAGGCACAGATACGGTAAAAAGGTCGGTGGGTTCGACCCATTCTCTTCATGCGAATTCTTACTGCCACGAAGTTCTCCTAAATCTTCTTGCTGGGTGTCGGTCTAGGCGACAAACGAATCCCCTATATTCGCAGATTGGGGGGTAATCTGGCAAGGGGTGGGAGGAGTATTTTAGATAGCAAACAGGGGGGTCCAGGGGACCTAATCAGACCTTGCGTTGGGTATCAGATGGAGCAAGAATTCCGGTTGGGGGTCCTGCTATCCAGTATCCGAATTCGGGTCCATTTGCTTCTATTTCCTCTTTTTCTCCCGCTTTTTGCGACGGATCTCTTTTTCGCGCTGTTTTTTTAGTTTGGCCCTCTCTTTGGGACTCAGTCGTTTTCCCGTCCCTTGCTTCTTGCGGCTGAACTGGCCATTTGGATTGGACATGGAAGCCTGCATTTCTTTGACCATCTTCATGCGTTCCCGCATGCCTTTGCCGGCCATCTGGGTCATCATCTGGGCCATGGCGTCAAATTGCTTCACCAGATCATTGACCTCGTGGGGCTCCACACCTGCACCCAGTGCAATGCGGAGTCGGCGGCTTTGGTCGATCACCTTGGTGGGCTGTTTCCGCTCTTCCGGAGTCATCGAATCGATGATCCCGAACAGGCGTTTCATGTCTTGTTCAGGATCCACATCTCCCATGGCTTCGGTCATTCCGCCCATGCCGGGAATCATGCCCATCACTTTTTGGAGTGGTCCAAGCTTCGTGATTTGGCCGAGTTGTTTTTTGAAGTCGTCGAGCGTGAACTCCCCTTTGCGCATACGCTCTTCTTGAGCGATCATTTCGTCCTGGTCGAATTCTCGCTGGGCTTTTTCAACCAGTGAGAGAATATCGCCCTGACCCAAGATACGTCCGGCCATGCGGTCGGGATGAAACTCTTCGAGTGCGTCGAGGTGTTCTCCGGTGCCGACAAATTTAATAGGAACGCCGGTGACCTGTTTTACCGATATGGCAGCGCCNCCGCGGGCATCGCCGTCAAGTTTGGTCATCACCACGCCATCGAGTTCTAAGGCATCGTTAAATGCCTGGGCACTGTTGACGGCATCCTGGCCGGTCATGCCATCGACGACCAGATAAATCTGATGGGGTTGGCACTGGCGATCAACGCGTTCCAGCTGCTGCATCAACTCATCGTCAACGTGCAAGCGTCCGGCCGTATCAAGGATGACCGTATTGGCACCCAGCTTTTTGGCTTCTTTCACGGCTGCTTTGCAGACGACGACGGGATCCTTTTCGTTACGATCCGAGTAAACTGGAATGTCCAGTTGTTCGCCCAGGACATGGAGCTGGTCGATGGCAGCAGGACGCTGCAAGTCGGCAGCCACCAGGAGCGGTCGACGCTCTCGTTCTTTGAGCATGCGACCCAACTTGCCACAGGTGGTTGTCTTGCCTGAGCCCTGCAAACCACACATCATCAGCACAGTGACATCGGATGTGCCNAGCAAATGCATGGAATGATCCACCGGTCCCATCAGGTTGATCAGTTCCTGATGGACGATGCCCACAATCTGTTCGCTCGGGTTGAGCGATTTGAGTACTTTCTCGCCGAGTGCCTGCTCTGACACGCGGCTCATGAATTCTCGTACCACTTGAAAGCTGACATCCGCTTCGAGGAGCGATTTTTCGACGAGCTTGAGCCCATCACGCATGTTGGATTCAGAGAGTTTGCCCTGACCGCGCAAANTTTTGAATGCACCGGAGAGGCCGTCCTGAAGGGCTTCAAACATAAGAAATAATTCCTGCCCTCAACGGGCAATAGGCGGCTAAGATGCCAGCTTTAACCCAACTGTGGCCGGGCTTTGTGAAATAGGGAACCTCATCGGCAGGGTCCCGTTGCGGGACACGTTGCGGGACACACTGTTGCGGGACACACTGTTGCCTACCAACTAGCGGGCGCCATAGCCGATATTTAGGGCGAAAAGGCGATTCTACAGCATGGTCCCACTTCTAGGCAATGCTGCCACTTCTCTGGCAACCCTGCTATGGCGGCCATGAACAGAACTGGATTCTTGGCACCTCTCCCAAACTAGAATCGGGCTGGATTATTCGCTAGGACTGGAACCAGCGATAGTTTTGCGAGCTAGCTGGGCATTCTNCNCTCGATCTACGGCCCCTGCAGTGGACAGCCCCAGGATCATGACACATGAAAGAATAGGNGGCGATAGGTCTGCGCTGAGTCAAAGGGNCGCTTCTATCTGGCACACATTATCTAAGGTGGTATCCGATGACTAATCCTACGCTTCAACCCGTCGTGGATCCAGCGATTACTCACACAAACCTCCAGGCCGTCCGCAGCTCTCCCGCACCAGAACCTACCGAACAAACGCGCATNCAGTTTGTGCCCGTGGAACCTGAATCGATTGAACAAACGGGATTGAGTACCGGCGACCTTGAATCGCTTGTTCTGAAAGTATTGCTCAATCGAGGCACGCTATCGAGTCGAGGGGTTTCGGATCAGTTGCACCTGCCCAGGGCCCTGGTCATTGATGCTTTGGAGACTTTACGGAGCGAATTACTCGTTCTGATTAAAGGTGCTACCGGCCTGGAAGACTATATCTTCCAATTGACTGAAGCGGGGCACGAAAAAGCCCAGCGACTTGCCAGGCAATGCAGTTATGCGGGGGTTGCCCCCGTTCCCCTGGAGGCCTATATCGACGCCATGCAGCGTCAATCACTCCAAAAGAGCAGTTTGGGGTGGGATGATCTGCAAGCCACATTGAGTGATTTGCGACTGGACCCCACCCTAGTAAGCCAGTTGGGACAAGCGATCAATGATGGACGTGGATTATTTCTGTATGGCCCTCCCGGAAATGGCAAGACAAGCGTCTCGGAATTGGTGGTTAGCTCCTTTGGAGAGTTTGTCTGGATACCTCATACAATTTCCATCGATGGGGAATTGGTTCGACTCTACGATCCTCGTAGCCATCAATCCATTGAGACGCTCCAACTGGACCAGGCCAAATACGACCATCGCTGGATACTGATTCACCGTCCCACGATTGTTGTTGGTGGTGAGTTGACAATGGAACAGCTGGACCTGCAGCTGAACAATATGATAGGAATTTGCGAAGCGCCCGTTCAGCTTCGTGCCAATTGTGGTGCGCTTGTGATTGACGATTTTGGTCGCCAGAGGATGCCAACCTCTGAAATCTTAAACCGGCTGATTGTTCCTATGGAAAAGCACCACGATTACTTGAATTTATCAAGTGGTCGGCAAGTGGCTGTTCCCTTTGACATGTTGTTGATCTTTTCGACCAATCTGGAACCCAGTGATCTGGTAGATGAAGCTTTTTTGCGCCGTATTCCTTACAAGATCGAGGTTTTAGGTCCAGACGAAAACGAGTTTGTCAGCCTGTTTTTGGAGTTGGCCCAGACTCAGGGGCTCCGCTGCGACAAACGGGTTGTGGACTATCTGATTGAGAAGCATTACCGAACTTCCAACCGACCACTTCGTTACTGCCATCCTCGGGATTTACTGCGTCAAATCCATAACTTTTGCAAATTCCACAATCGTCCGGTAGAAGTCAGTGACGAAACGATCGACGTCGCAGTACGCAATTATTTTGCACGATTGTAGCATCAAGAGTCNGGGGCGATATGCTGTGTGGAGGGGTATTTTGCCCATCCCAGCTACAGTGGCCTCAGCTTCGTTGTATCAGCTTAGGGGGCCTCGGATTCGCAAGAGAACTTCTACTTTCGTTCAGCAAACTGCTGTGCCTGTTCGACGATGCCAATTCCCACGCGTTGCGACCAGGCATTGATTAGTTGTTGGAAGACCTGCCCCGATTGGCCATTGCCCACAGGTTGATCATTAAGGCGGGTCACGGGCAGCATGCATATGGAGGTGCTGGTAAAAAAGATCTCGTCTGCCTCTGCCAATTGGGCTGGCAGTATGTCTTCTTCTACCTGATCGATCCCCAATTCAGCAGCCAATTCATAAAGGACTTGCTGGCTTACCCCAGGAAGCACTTTGGTTCGTGGAGGGGTGACCAGTCCACGGTGCTTGTAGTAAGCAACGACGTTGGCAGTGGTGCCTTCACCGACAAAACCTTTTTGATCCAACAAAATCCCGCGCGCCCCCCGGATCATGGAATCCGCTTCCCGGTCGGCAAGATAGTAATGCAATCGGCTGCGGCATTTGAGTTCGGGTGGCCAGCAGTTTTCGGAAACTTGCCGTGTGGTCACGATCACTGCTTCAGTGCCAGAGACATATTGTTCGGCCCAGTTGTGAAAGGGCAAAGGGAATCCGTGCACACAGACAGTCGGGTCGGTAGCCGATGGCGAATTTCCGGGGGTGACAAATGTCACCAAACTCCAGTCGTCTCCGGCCACAAAGTGCACGGCATTTTTCTGCTGAAATTCTTGCAATGCACGTGCAATTTTTGTGCACAACCCCTTGGCATCCCAGCCAACGATCTCCAGCGATCTTCGCAAGCGCTCGAGATGGGCTTCAGCGCGATAAACTTGCCCCCCGAAGGTGCGCAACCGCTCGATGACCGTTGTTCCTAAGGAAAAGCCAAGATCGTCGATCGGAATAGACAGATCGTGGTCAGGTATCCAGGAATCCTTGAAAAATGCCAGAGGTGCAGCCATAGGGTTAATATGGCATGCAAGTTGAAGGAGGGGGAGGGGGGAAGAGCCAAGAGTGGGGAGAGAGTTGCTGGGGATGTGGATTCTATGAAGAACTTGACCAGTAGATGCAATCTCTACTGATGTCGTGTTGCCACATCGAATTTGTTGAACGTACCCCGCTTTTTTACGGGCATAAACAACTGTTGCCAGATTATTTGCATTTTTATATCTGCGGCCAGGTAATCCATCAGAGAATGACTGCGTCCGACATGCTCTGAGAAGTCAACATGTCGGATTCGGTCGGCTGAGGCACCCAGCGAACTGAGGTGTGTGATGCCTTGGCGGCCCAGAGCATGGATCCTTCCTCGGCCATTGCTAAGGTGGTAGAACCGCATGGCGGGGTCCTGCTTATTGGATGAAATGATCATTCGCTCTATTTGTTGAATTGCCCGGCCATAATAGTTGCCCGGTTCGATCCACGATTCGTCATAAGCGGCAGCGATTAAAGCAGCACGATATTGCGAAGGTTCTTCGTTGGAGGGGGTATTCATCTTGAGTTTGCCTAATTGACCACCTTGGAGCAGGTGCAATGCTCCACTGACGATCCGGGCGCCATAACTGTAGCCAACCAGCGAGAGTTTGGTTTTGGCAGGAAACTGTTGGAGCAGCCAGGCAAATTGCCAGGCAACAGGGTGGGTGAGCGTGGCTTTGAGCCGAAAATCTTTGAACGGACGAGGAATGGGTGTCGATGGCCAGGACCAGATGATAAACCTCACGGGACCATTGGTTTTGCCATGCAGTTTTAGCGATCGATAAACCTCCAAACCATCCAGCAGGTCCTTGCCAGGGGCAACACGGTTGCCATGTACATAAAACACAGTGGTACGATCTGCTATGGGATCGACAAGTAAATTGCGCCAATCCGTTTTTTGCCACATGGTCTGCCCTGAAGAATTGCCAACAAACCGATGGCAACGAAGCCCCTGCTGAAGACGTTGGCTATCTACCGACGTGCCGACTTCTCGTGTACTTATCAAGAATATTTCATCTGTATTCGCAGACAGATTGGGGACAGTAAAAAGCGGTTCGGTGGCGACAGCAGTATTCTGCTCAAGGCCGCTAAGCACAACAACCATGGCCAGGACTGCTGTCAACATGGTCTGTGCAATCTGGGGACCTACGCACTGAAAACGCACAAACAGAGGCTGTCTATGGATCGAAAGCATGGCACTAAGCAACGACTTTGTCAGATTTGTCTACCGTGACACCAAAGGGTCTTTTGGGGACCCGCCAAAATGCAAAGAACCTACAGGTTCTAGAAATGGATGCAAAATGTATTTACCACGATTGCCCAGCTTCGTATTTGCACTGCGTCATTGTTACCAGTGCAAATGGGTACCAGGCATAATTTCCATGTGGTAGCGGCCCGTAGATCTCCAGTTCCTGCCCACTGCGATATGGCAATGCAAGGCAGGAAAGAGAACTCTAGGTTTAAAAACGTAGCACACTATTTAAGCACGTGTTGGAAAAATGTTGCAGAAAAAAAACAGGACGTTAAATTTGCACAACAGAAAAACGTGTTGTAGAGTTGCAGAGCCTACCGCTTTCGTATGCACGGACAACATTGGCCAACCTTTCCCACTGCAAAACAGGGCCCAGTGCAATAGGCCCATTGCAATAGGGAAAGGCCGCCTAACCGTTACCTTCGGTTGTCTTGCTACAAAGCACAAATCCCTCCCCCAACCTTGTGAGAGCATCTTACCCAACGGATGTGCTCCGTGGAGCTGAGTACGATGAGGAACAAAGCATTTCTGCTTGCGATCGTATTGATTATGATCACCACAAGTGGATGTATTCAAAGTTGCCGTAACTTTTTCCGACGTGGTGCACCGTGTGGCACAACTGCGATGGCTCCACCTATGATGGGAGCTCCCCGGGCACTAGCCAATGCGTTTGTAACGGCTCCTCAGCCTGTGCAAACGGTGGTTCCCCAAATGGTCATGCCACAACCGGGATGCTGCTGCCAACAGCCGGTGCCAGAATGCCAGTGTTGCGATCCATGCCCACCCTGCAATCCCTGCACCCCACCTTGTGACACGGGCTGTTCGATGTGTGGTCCCGGTTATGTCGATGCCAACTGTGGTTGTGGCGGTGAGACAGTCGGTCAGGGAGAATGGTTTGGTGGTTATGTCGAAGATAGAACCTCCCAAGACAAATTTGTTCCACAGGGATCTGGTGCCTCAAGCGATTATCGTAAAGACCCTAGTCCTGGAAGTGGGAATTAGAAAACGAGATAAGCCTCGCGCATAAAAGCCCCGATTTTTCATTCATTTCGTAACAGAGAAGACCTTACGCTGCCCCAGCAGAAACGGATGGAATTGATAAGCTGGCCAGAGTGGGAGGGAGTTTGCCATCCCACATCCCACATCCCAAGCCCTGGGCCTGCCACCGCCAGCGTGATAAAAAAGCAACAGTCTATCTTGCCAACCACCCTATTCGTGCCATCCTGAACACGAGTAGGGTGGTTTTTTTTAGGGCTCTGCGGGGAACGTCCTTTGTGGCGTTCCGGGCGTGCCTAGGAAGCTAAAACTTATTTCGTAATTCTAAAATAAAACGGATTGGTGAATCGGTTTTTGAAGTCTCTGCGGCCTATAATTAAAGGGTTGGAACTACTTCGATGGGTGGAACATGATTCGGCTCCGATATCTGGTGACATGCTTTTGTTTTTGCACTTTTTTTCTGCTGATGGTGCGCGCATCCGCACAAATCAAAGTTGAGCAGAACCCTTATCGCAAATACGGGGAGACTCAATTGGGTCAGTATCGGGTTGGCGCTTCGATAAAAGCCATACGAGGAGCCGTGCAGAATATTAAGGCAATGGTAGCAATCCCATTCGAATGTGAAGAGCAGGATGTCAAGATTATCGAAGAAGATATCACGGCACAATGCGAACAGGTTGAATATCGTTTGCTTCGTGAAGGTGGGGCACGCCAGCTATTGATTTCGATTCCGTATTTGGGATCAGGAGAAGAGGCCCATGCCTTGATAACTTTCGAGGTAGGGACACGTATTATTCTGCCACCCGATGCGACACAGGAACTGGTCATTCCAGTCCGACCTGGCCGTGAGCTGAAGCGTTTTCTAGGCAAGAGTCCTTTCATCGATACGAATCATGCCAAGATAAAAAAAGTGGCACGTAAGATTTTTGCGGATCTCAACAAAACGAATCCAGCAACCTCACCAGCTGAATTGCCAGCCAATTCGAAAGCTGAGAAAGGTGAGAGTACGGATGCAAGTGCTGTGACTCCGATTCAGCAGAGTGAAGAGAATGCTGCAGAGAGTATCAAAGAACCCACAGATTGGCAGCGCGTTGAGGCCATTTATGACTTTGTACTCCAACACGTCGAATACGTTGAAGGTGACGACAAGTCGGCACTCCAAACCCTCCAGGATGCGGAGGGAGATTGTCAGAACATTAGTGCGCTATTCATTGCCCTCTGCCGCACCAATAAAATACCTGCACGCATTGTGTGGGTCCATGAACACAATTACGCCGAGTTTTGTCTCCAGGATGCCGCAGGTAAATTACACTGGTTTCCCGTCGAATCCGCTGGTGCGCGCGCCTTTGGCCACATGCCACTGGCACGCACCATCCTACAAAAGGGTGACAATTTCAAAGTCCCCGAGCGTCCCCGCACGCCGCTTCGTTATGCGTCCAACTTCATGACTGCTCAGGGGGTGCCAGGTAGCGGCAAACCGCGCGTGCGTTATATCCAGGATCAGCTCTAAATCAGAAGCCCAGCTTGGAATAGCAAACCAAATCGCCCCCCCAACTCCGCCAAAATTATCCCCCTCCCTTTCAGAGCGGGGTTAGGGGAGGGGTCTTAACGTGGGTACCCGCTTCATCCCCCCTCCCCCCGTATCGTCAAATATTTGGCCTCCCCCGAAAACAGGGGTGGGGGATGTTATGAACATCGTTTAACATCGTGCGGAAACTTGGACCGCTGCGGTCCACTTCTTCTAGCACTTAGCTCAAAACTTGAGTAGGTGATCCCCTGCCTCAAACTCCAGCTCCAGGGGCTCGCCTTCGATCGTGCATCGAGGATGCTTTTCGATTTCTGCTTGCAAATCGACGCTTGCATACAGATGGTCCAGATGAAGGGTGTTCGGGATAAACATCCACCTCTCGGACCCATAACGATGCTGGATGGCTGCGACAAGCGCTTCGTCGTTCTCCATGGTGGCGGGGATCTTAGCACGCTCCATTTCACCCGTTGTGTAGACGTTAATATAAGTTTTTTTTTCGTCGATAGCGTCGCGTAATCTTTTGGTAATAAAGTCTGCCAAACCTACTCCAATCGCGTTGCCCTGGGTGGCTTGGGAGAGGCCCAGGGCACCGATGATCTTAATGCAGGGACGATCCAGGTCTTCATAGCCTCGCACACCTCGGTAGCCAATCACATTGGTGTCCATTCCGGTGCCACTGAATGTTTTGCCAATTTGATCGACGATCAAAACATTCAACTGATCAAGAGGGATGGCAGGAAAATAATCGCGATGTTTCGCAAGGTAGTCGGGTTCACGTGACAAAATGTTTTGAGCCGGAACCGCGTGCAGTTCGGCCGTTTCGTCAAAGCCGTCCTCCAAAATTGCCAGGCCGGCCCAGATTTTTCCGGTAGCCACGATCGCCTGGCCCATCTCCAGCAACATGTCTTTCATGACGGGTGTGGGGCTGGAATGAAAGGTTTCTGCAGATTGAATTTTTCCCATCCCCACAACCATCATCTTCGTCAGTCCACTCTGCACAGGACCCGAAAAACAGGTGTGAAGCTTGATGCGATTGATCACCAGAACCCCATCCGCTTCGTAGCAGTGCTTGTCCATCCAGACATTGCCGGTGGCTACCGTGGCGAGTTTTACACAATCCATGCTGGATTGAATCGGCATCTGCATGGCCTCTGCCGTGATACCGAGTGACTCAATCATTTGTTGCTGGCCTTCTGCAGTGGCCCCATTGTGTGAACCCATGGCAGGTACCATAAAGGGTTCGGCCCCCTGCTCGCGCAACCAATCGCCAGCCGTGCGGATGATGGTTGGGAGGTTCGCTATACCCCGACTCCCGACTGGAATGGCCACCCTGCCTGAGGGAGGTTTTATTTTCAGAGAATCAAGCTGTGCACGTACCTCGCTGGCCACATCCGGCAGAGGTCGGGAGATCAGTTTTTGACGTACCGAAAGCAGTTTCATATCGATCTGAAGGTTGGTGCCAATTCGTGGCTCCGAAAACGGAGCCCAGCAAATACTAGGAACCAGGATTCGGTGAGGTTGAGCTAGGCTCAGGATTCTCTATCGGAATACTAGAGAGGCCTTACTACGGACATGATCCGCCAATAATCCATCAACGTTTCGATTGAATTGACGCCTCCTCCTAAACCGCTCTTATGGACACCCCCATAAGGCACGCCATGCGGAAAGACGTTGTGGGCATTGATCCACGCATTTCCGGCGCACAGTTCTTCGGCCATGCGGTTGGCTCGTTTCTTGTCCGCAGTCCAAACACTGTTGGCCAAGCCGTAGTCTGTGTTATTGGCCATGTGGATTGCTTGCTCCTCATCTTCAAACGATGCCAGATAGGCGACAGGGCCAAAGATTTCTTCCTGCGCTGCCACATTGTCGAGGGAGCCGGCCAAGAGAGCAGGTTTTACGTAATGACCACTCAGGCCGGCGACCTCAGCAGCTCCACCTTCGAGTACTAATTCTGCACCCGCTTGTTGGCCCTTCTGAAGATAGTCCAGGATGCGTTTTTGTTGCTTCTGATTGACGACGGGCCCCATCTGTGTGCCGTCATGGAGTTGGTGGCCAACGGTGACTTGTTGCAAACGCTGTGTGCACTCTTCGACAAATTGGCCATAGATGCTCTTATGGACGATCCAGCGGGTGGCATCGCAACAGACCTGCCCAGTATGGAAGGTTATGGCACCCACCAACTTTTCTGCCGTATCTGCCACATCCACATCGTCAAGCACGACTGCAGCTCCTTTGCCACCGAGTTCCAGCTTGACCGGCACCAGATTACGACCACAAGCCTCGGCAACCAGACGTCCCACTTCGGGGGAACCGGTAAAAGACATCCGCCTGATCGCAGGATGGCTTGCCAGAGCTGCGCCCGCTGTGGCACCCATGCCGGGAACTACGTTGATCACACCATCTGGAATACCAACTTCCTGGGCGAGCTGCGCCAGATAGATGGTAGACAAAGGGGTGTCTTCTGCCGGTTTAATGACCACCGTGTTTCCAGCGGCCAGGGCGGGTGCGATTCCCCATCCCACCAGCAGGAGCGGAAAATTCCAGGGAAATATAAATCCACACACGCCCCACGGATGCCGTACTGTCCAAGCTTCGTGGCCTTTAACCGCTAGGGTGGTACGGTGTTCTGCGTGCAGTGCCAGGTCGGCAAAATAGCGCATCGTATCCACAAAGTTCTGGATGTCACCACAAGCCTGTGCGTGAATTTTACCAGCGTCAAGTGATTCGAGCTGGGCAAAAATGGGTAACCGTTTTTCTACGGCATCGGCCAGTCGATGCAATATGGCACAACGCTCATTGGTTGGAAGTCGTGACCAGTTGGTTTCGCGAAAAGCTCGAGCTCCCGCTTCAACGGCCTGGCCGACATCCTCAGCAGACATATCAAAAACTTCGGCAAGCTCCTCACCAGAACCTGGATCGTAGGTTGTAAAGGTATTGCCTGTCGACGAAGCCACCTGCTTGCCATCTATAAAAGCTTTGTGCGGAGCGCTTTCAAGAAATTTAGCGACCTCGGGGAGGAGCTGCTTCGATTGATCGGTGATAGTCGACATAACGAAATCCTTGTAGTGAGAAGAACAATGTTCGAAGGCCCGAATTATTGTGGCAAATAGTTGCGGGTTTCCCAAGTAGGTTTGCAGCTGAAGGCCAATTTTTTATGGAATTTAGGAGTTTTGTAGTAAGCTTGCGGACTCCATTTGGCAGATTGCTATGGCATCGCGTGCCAACTGACAGGACAGTATATCGGGCTCTGAATCGCCCCGCAAAACCTGGTCAACATGCTGTAGTTCATTGAAGAAAGCTTGCATGGGGTCGCCATCCCCTAATTCTACCACTTGGGCCTGTCCCTCATTGTCGAGAAGTGTGGGGGGACAAAGATAACGGCCTTCGTCAATTCCCTCAGCATTTCTGAGCACAGCAAACTCAAATACAAGTGTTGCTCGTTCCAACCGGATTTCGAATCCGTGTAAAAAGGGTCTCCCGGGCTGATTAACCACGCCTCCTATTGAATGGACTGCAACTCCCTTCTCTTTAAAATCAAAAAGAGAATGCCAGTGTTCTGGCAACTCGTTTCGCTGGGATCCACGCGTGGTCACGGCTGTTGGCATACCAAAAGCCAGCCGCAAGAAATGGGCATCATGGACATGCAGATCCAGCATGGGTCCGCCTACCATTTCTGCGTTCCAATAATGCCTTAGCCAGGCCGGATCTGAAATGACTCGCTTCAAAGAGGCACCCAATAATTTGCCATGTTTGTTGCTGCGTATTTCTTGTAACGCCCACGCGTATTCAGGCATAAAAGGCAGCACATGACCAATCAATAATTTTTTTCCCGTTGCTTCAGAAGCCGCCATCATCAGGTCACAGTCCTGTGTGTTTAATGCCATCGGCTTTTCGCAGAACACATGTTTGCCTGCTTGAAGTGCTTCCATGGCAACTTCCGTATGCGCAGCGGGAGGAAGCGTCACATCAACCAGGTCCACATCAGGATCAGCGAGCAGATCTTGCCAGGATTCATAGGTGGCAACTCCCGAAAGATCCATTTGCTCACCTGGAGGGCCAAAATTGCCTTGGATTCCAGTCCAATCTCCATCCAGCCGGTGGGCTTTGCGGTCGCAGAGCGCAACCACTTTCACATGAGGAATTTTTCGATAGGAAAGATAGTGGACCATTCCCATGAAACCCAGGCCAATAATTCCTACACGTGTCATAGGGCGTCTCCGGAATCGCAATATTTTTATTAAACCAACGGCTTGATACGATTGAGTAAATCAATGGCCTGGCCGATCTCCGCTTTTTGTCGATCAGGTTCCGTGGGTATCTCGCGTTCGATTGTCAGGGGGCCGGTATAGCCGATGGCGTCTAAGGTCTGGAGATATTCCTTAAAATCGACAGCCCCTTCGCCCAAGGGCATTTCCTGTCCCCAGGTTTCTCCAGGTTGATCGGACCAGATGGCATCCTTGCAATGAATACTGCGAACATAGGAACCAATCGTTTTGAGCGAGGCGATGGGTTCGCCGCAGCCATACAGGATCATATTGGCTGGATCAAAGTTCACACGCAAGTTATTGCGATCCACGTTGTGCAAGAACTCCAGCAGTACCTCAGCCGGTTCCTGGCCCGTCTCCAGGTGAATATGGATGTTTTTTTGAGCTGCGTAGTCACAGACATCGCGTGTTGTTTCGATAAGTGCCGCGTATTCACTACAGGTGGCGTCATGAGGAACAAAGCCAATGTGCAATCCCGTCGTATCCACCTCGAGAAGTTCGGTGAAATCGATAATGTTTTTCAAGTCTTGCACCCGCTTTTGCCGCGTTGCTTCCGGGACCAATCCAATGGTGCGTTGGACGGTAGGAATATCCGCATAGCTTTCGCCTTCGAAACCTGCAAAAACCACAGTCACTTGGATGCCAAGTTTTGCCAGCCGTGCGGAGAATTGCTGTGCGGCTGCCGGTGTTCTCGAACTAGGACTTGGTGCATGGAGGTGGATCGTAGTCACCCCCAGTTCGCGTGCGACATCCAGGTCGACACCCAACCCTTCATCGATGCTGGCAAACACTCCGACGGGCCATTTTTCCTGAGAGTTTGCCATTATCTAATCCTCAATGAAAGAAAGGGTTCAATTGTGATCCATGGAAGGAATAGCATTTTCAGATATTTTCTACTAGGGGGGCGATATGAATTGCAGCGTGTATTTGAATCGCTTTCTAGACTTTGTAGCCATCACTCGGTTTTATACGGATGTGGCATGGAGATTGAGCAAACTTGTGAGTAGAAACGACTCTTTAGAGCTATTTCTTTCTTGGCGCTTGCCCGTATAATCGGCGTACCTATATGGCCTATCGTGCGACGCATATATTATATTGACCATGAGAGTGGTTATGGCAAATCAAGAGCGTTTCAAGTATTTCAACTCATCTTCCCTTGAATAATCAATGAGTGTTTCTCTTCTTGGACGGCAAACGGTCCTCGCCTTTTTGGCCCACCCTGACGATGCGGAGATACTTTGTGCGGGGACTCTGATTCGATTGGCGGAGGCTGGTTGGGATGTTCATATAGCCACCGCGACACCCGGTGACTGTGGTTCCAGCACACTGTCAGCAGACCAGATTGCAGAGATTCGTCGCAAAGAGGCAACGGCGGCGGCTGACAAAATCGGTGCGACCTACCATTGTCTGGAAGAACGCGATGTCATGGTGGTTTACGAAAAATCTGCAAATCGCAAAACGATTGATCTGTTCCGTAAGATTGCTCCTTCACTCCTGTTGACCCATCCTCGCTACGACTACATGCTCGATCATGAGCAAGTGCATCAATTAGCACGCAGTGCGGCTTTTGGCTATTCTGTCCCGAATGCGTCAGCTTTGCCACTTCTGGAGGGATCGATGATTCCCTGGGTTTATTATTGCGATCCGATTGAAGGAAACGATCCCTACACGGGGCAAGCAGTGAGTCCCACCGTGAGTGTGGATATCTCCAAAGTGATGAATGAAAAAATTGCTATGCTGGCTTGCCATGCATCACAGCGAGAATGGTTGCAAAACCATCACGGGATGGACGAGTATATTGAGGCCATGAAACGACATGGTGCGATGCGCGGTCAGGATATGGGAGTCTCGTACGCCGAGGCTTTTGTCCAGCATCGAGGGCATCCGTATCCCCAATCGGACATACTGAAGGATCTATTAGGAGGAAAATAGCTTATGGCACGCCCTATTAGCAAAGTGGCTCCCGACTGGTGGGATTACACGACTTTGGAACCTGATCTGCTGGCTGACGCAGCAAAACTTACGGCTGACGATTTGTTGGGACTATCGCGCGAAGGGTTCGAAGTGAATTTCTACGATACCCTGGAAGAGTTTTATTGCGCCGAAGCGCTTGAATACGTACAAGTCTGGCAGCAATCAACGCCAGACAACCCGGTTGGTATTTGTGGTCCGATCGGTCCTACGGAACAGTTGCCTTTGGTAGCACGAATCGTCAATGCCTTGGATGTCAATCTGCGCCATGCTCATTTCTGGGGAATGGACGAGTGGATTGAAAACGATCAGCCCGTACCTACGGATCATCCGTTGTCCTTTTCTAAAGCAGACATGGAACTCTGTTTTAACCGCATTCGGCCTGAACTGCGCATGCCTGACGAGAATATCCATTTCCCTACCAATCTGGAAAAGTATTCCAAAAGTTACGACGAGGTTCGTTGTGCATTGATGCAAGGGGGTCAAGGCGAAGTCAAGCATTGGGCTTTCAACGATCCACCCAAGCGCGAGGGAGCTTATCAGAATCAACCGCCTGCGCCTGAAGAATACCGTCGTCTGGGAACACGCATCACCGACTTGCATCCACTGACCGTCATCCAAAATGCGCGTACTTCAGGAGGAGGCTATATTTCGCAAGTTCCGATTTGTGCTGCCACGGTTGGTCCTCTAGAGACTTGGAAATCGGATTGCGTATCCATTTGGCACCCAGGCCATCATGACAATCCGTTTGGTATTCGCCTCTCCGCGCTCATGATCTCTAAAAATATTCCTGACAGCTCTGTCCCCATGTCGCTCCTGGCAGACCATCCACAAGTACGCTTTAACTATTACCGTGGTGGTATTGGTACCGTTGAAACCGAAATGCACTGATAGGTCTGAGCATGAAGAATAATCGCGTCGATGTTGTCGTTGCCGGGCACATCTGTCTTGATATTATTCCGGAGCTCTCAGGTAGCCAAACCGAAGTCAAAGATCTGTTCATGCCCGGGCGATTGGCACATGTCGGGCCTGCATCTTTGGCATTGGGAGGCGCAGTTGCCAATACGGGACTTGCACTTTACCAATTGGGAGCTACCACCAGGCTGGTGGGCAAATTGGGGGATGATCTGTTGGGGACAACGGTCTTAGGGTTCTTAAGAAGTCGAGACCGTTCCCTGGCTGATGGAATCATCATCGCTCCCGGCGAGTCGACATCCTATACCATCGTGATGAGTCCACCGGGTGTTGACCGTAGTTTTATGCATTGTCCGGGTGCGAATGATACATTTTCAAGTCAGGATTTTGATTTGGAAATACTGTCCAACACGCGAATGGTCCATTTCGGCTATCCGCCACTCATGCAGGGTCTGCTATCGGACTGTGGCGACGGCTTGGCCAACGTGTTTCGGCACGTGCAAAGTCAGGGCGCGCTCGTATCCCTTGACATGACAATGCCTGACATTAGCGATCCCGACAACTTCGTGGATTGGAAGAGTTGGCTGAGCAATGTATTGCCCTCGGTTGACTTTTTTATGCCCAGCTTTGATGAAATATTATGGATGCTTGACCCATCGCAATACGAGCGATTGGCCGATTTGGCTCAGGGGAACAATCTTGCTGCTATCGCCGACTTGCAATTACTGGAGAGAATAGCAGAAGAGTTGATGGAGATGGGATGTCCTCTCATTATTATCAAACTGGGAGATTGTGGAATTTATTTGCAGACCCATCGGCAGGCAGGACAGCAACTCGCTGGGCGAAATGCTTGGCAATCTTTTGATTGGCAAGCGTGGGAAGCGCGCCGCATCTGGTCTCCATGTTTTGAGGTGGAGGTGGCCGGCACCACGGGAGCGGGGGATTGCACCATTGCAGGTGTCATCATGGCCCTGCTCCATGGACACGCTCCTGAACAAGCGTTAAGCCATGCGACGGCAGTTGGTGCCTGGTGCGTGCAAAGTCGCGATGCCACCAGCAATATCCCGTCATGGTCGGAAGTCGTAGAGCAGATGCCCCATCCCTGGCCACTTCGCCAGCCAGTGTATCATTTTGATCATTGGACACGTTGTCCAGATACGGGTTCGTATACGCGGTAGAATTACTTTGTCGTGTTAGTATCGCCTATTTTATGTACTCATGTTGGGTAATTACAGGATCGTTACCTTTTTGGTTTAGTCTGGCCCCGCCTGAGTTTCAAATCGTAATCTTCGATGCATCCAAAACACACTACGGGTTGCCGGTCTCAACCTTGCCGGAAAGGCCCATTTTAGAAACCCCCGAGACCACCTCGCCGACCAACGCTGCGCTTCAGTACCCCCGAAAGGAGGAAATGCCCATAGTTCGCACGATTCCCAGACGTCTTATGGGCCTTGGTGCAGGCTGCCAACGATCAGCGCACGAAAAAAAACCTAAGAAATCACCCCTCGCTATACAGGAGAGGATTGCATGCTGTTACAATGAGGCGCTTTCTGAGTCTGGGAGGGCTTCAGGTACTTTCCTTTGAAAACCTGGAGTACAGAAAGAACTCAAGAATAGAGACCCTGATAGTATTGTCGATTTTCTCGATCGCTGGCATCAAAAGTATTTTGAAACCAGTTCGAGAGTATTGATTCTTCAAGTTTGGGTTGATTAAATAATCCACGAGAACGGCAAATTGCAGGCCATTCATAAAAGATCGAGTTTATGAATTGCTGATGACAGAATCGAAAGGTACGACCAATTGAACGCCAAAATGATGCTCTTTGCACAGGCCTCAGGAATTGAGGGAATCACCGCAGGGAATGGGGTGAGTATTGCTATCACGGGGATGCTGATCGTCTTTTTTGCTTTGACGATTATTACACTGTTTATTCGCCTGCTGCCTGAAATACTTGCTTGGATGGAACCTATTCTGCCAAGGCTGGAAAGTCATGCTCAGCCGTCATCTGCTGCAGAACGCTTGCCTTTGGACAACGAGAAAATTGTTGCTGCTATCGGCTTTGTTCTCCACTTAGAAATGAATGAGGCGACTCAAAGTAAATGACGTGACGCTCGATTGCCGTTCTGTGAGGCAAATGCCGCACAGGAAAAAAGCGGGGACTAGCAGTCTCGACTTCTGAGAATACTGAAAGAAAACACGATGGACATTTTTTATAACTTCCTGGAAACGACTGGTTTTTCCCAAATGAACTGGGGCAATGCAATCATGATCGTGATCGGTCTGATTTTCATTGGTCTGGCGATCATTAAAGATTATGAGCCATTGTTATTACTGCCAATTGGTTTTGGCGTAATTGTTGGCAACATCCCCACCATCGCAAGTATGGCGCTGAGTGTGTATGACGAAGGCGGTATGGTTCTTGAAGATGGCGAGATTCATTACGTGCCGGGAAGCGTTCTCAGTTTGATTTACTATGGTGTGAGCCAAGGCGTCTTTCCGCCCTTGATTTTTCTGGGGATTGGCGCGATGACCGATTTCTCGACGATGTTGTCGAATCCAAAGCTGGTTTTGCTGGGCGCGGCAGCGCAGTTGGGTATATTTCTGACGCTGTTGGGCGCCATGTACTTAGGTTTCACACCTGCCGAAGCGGGTGCCATCGGCATTATTGGTGGTGCCGACGGTCCCACAGCAATTTTTCTAGCCTCGAGATTAGCGCCCCATTTGCTGGGGGCAATTGCCATCGCAGCCTATTCTTACATGGCATTGGTCCCCGTTATTCAACCCCCGATTATGATGCTGTTGACAACGCGCAAGGAACGGTTGATGCGAATGGCAGCACCACGTCAAGTAAGTCGCCATGAAAAAATTATTTTTCCAATAGTGGCCTTTTTAATCTGCACACTGATAGCTCCCGGCTCACTCGTGCTGATTGGAATGCTGTTCTTTGGGAATCTGATGAAAGAGAGTTTGGTGACCGAACGATTGGCACAGACGGCTCGCACAGCCATGATCGATATTGTGACCATTTTGCTAGGCTTTGCTGTGGGGGCGAGTACTCAAGCCCAAACATTTTTGCGTACAGAATCATTGCAAATATTTGGCCTGGGCGCACTATCATTTGCTATTGCCACGGCATCGGGGGTGTTGTTCGCCAAGTTCATGAATTTGTTCCTGAAAGAAAAAATCAATCCTCTGCTAGGGGCAGCTGGTGTTTCGGCAGTACCTGACTCGGCACGGGTTGTGCAAATGGTTGGCCAAAAAGAAGATCCACACAATTTTTTGCTGATGCACGCGATGGCGCCCAATGTAGCGGGAGTCATCGGTTCGGCAGTGGCAGCTGGTGTACTTTGGTCCGTGTTGTCAAATTAGGCGAGAACCCTCGGTGATTGGTTGCCGCCCAGGACTGGCTGACTTCGGTGATTGGACTAAGAAACAGTAATATTGAAACTAACGATATGTTGAGGAATTAGCGTGGCCAAGAAAATTGACTTTATGTGTACTGCGTTCCGCGACGGCTTTCAGTCGGTCTACGGGGCACGTGTTCAGACTCCTGACTTTTTGCCAGCCCTGGAGGCTGCCCGCGATGCGGGTATTCAGTATTTTGAGGCGGGTGGAGGAGCACGATACCAGTCGTTGTACTTCTATTGCCAGGAAGACGCGTTCGACATGATGGACTCTTTTCGTGAAACGGCGGGGCCGGACGCTAATTTGCAAACCCTGGCTCGTGGCGTAAATGTTGTCGGTCTTGAATCGCAGCCGCGTGATGTGATCAAGCTGCATGCCGAGCTGTTCAAAAAGCATGGTATGACGACGATCCGCAACTTTGATGCGCTGAATGATGTGAATAATCTCATCTATAGCGGGCAGTGCATCGTCGACGCCGGGCTGAAACATCAAGTCGTCGTGACCATGATGGAACTACCGCCCGGTTGTGAAGGCGCCCATGACGCAGATTTCTACTCTAAGATTTTGCAGCAAATTATTGACGCGGAGATTCCCTACGATGCAGTCTGTTTCAAAGATGCGTCGGGGACGGCCGTTCCTTCGAAGGTCTACGATACGATCAAGCGTGCTCGCAAGATGTTGCCAGCGAACACCTACATTCATTTCCACACGCACGAGACGGCCGGTTGCGCAGTTCTTGCCTACAAAGCTGCCTTGGATGCTGGCGCCGATGCAATCGATTTATCGCTGGCCCCTTGTTCGGGAGGCACTTGTCAGCCTGACGTGCTGGTGATGTGGCACGCATTGCGGGGGAGCGACTACACACTCGATGTCGATATCGACAAGATTCGTGAGGCAGAAGAAGTCTTTAAGGATTGCATGAGCGACTACTTCTTGCCACCTGAAGCGACGGCCGTAGAACCTCTCATTCCCTGGAGTCCTATGCCAGGTGGCGCTTTGACCGCAAACACGCAGATGCTACGTGACAACGGTATCATGGACCGTTACCCCGAGATGATCCGAGCCATGAGTGACGTGGTCCGACGCGGAGGATACGGCACGTCCGTCACCCCTGTATCTCAATTCTATTTCCAGCAAGCGTTTAATAATGTGATGTTTAGTCCCTGGGAAAAGATTGCAGAGCCTTACGGCAAGATGGTCCTTGGCTACTTTGGCAAGACACCCGTTCCACCCGATCCCGAGATAGTTGCGCTTGCGTCAAAGCAACTTGAAATGGAACCAACAACACGATCGCCATTAGAGATCAACGACGAAGATCCCAACAAGGGCATTGAGGCTGCGAGAAAACAGTTGCAAGCAAACAGCCTTCCCGAAACGGATGAAAATCTTTTTATCGTGGCAGCCTGCAAAGAGAAAGGCCTCGCCTTCCTGCAAGGCAAGTCGGAGTTGGGCATCCGTAAAATTGATCCTCAAGCAGAAAGTCAACCAGCTGCCACATCAGGCCAGAATAATAAGCCGGCTGAGTACGAATTGACCGTGAACGGCAAGGAATACTTCCTGGCCTTCGAGGGTAACAACGTTACGGTTGATGGCAATGTCTACCAGGTTGCTGTTAAAAATCGCACTGCGACGGAGTCCACGGCGGTACCAACCGCCAGCGGTGCAACCACCGAGGTCAATGCCCAAATGCCGGGTGTGGTCTTGAAAATTGTCGCAGGTTCTGGATCTCAAGTTCAAGCAGGCGACACGTTGCTCATTTTGGAAGCCATGAAAATGGAAGTCGCGGTTGCTGCCCCTTGCAGCGGAACGGTTCAAGAAGTTCTGGTGAGCGAAGGCCAGCAAGTCGCCAATGGTGAGAAGCTGGCAGCGGTCGGCTAGCGCCGTTGGATTAGGCAATGGCCGATCTAAAAATCCTATCAGCCTCAGGTGCACTTTGGTGGGTATCGATAGTATTTTGGTTATTCACTCGCTGCTAACGTCGTCAGCAAAAGTACATCTTAAACATGCTGAATCTGGCTTAAATAAAAAAGATATAAGAAGAATTTGCGGTTGATTGTCGTGGAAGATGCAATCAATGATGGCTCTGTCTAACTTCATTTCCTCTTCTGTTCAGAAACCAAGCTTATGTCCCGCATGCGACGTACTGCTTGGTCTGCTGCGCATTCTCGGCGTGTGGGGCGAAAGCACCAGAAGCACGCAAATCATATTTGATAGCCGTATCAGCGACGGCTCTCTTGTAAATTGCTGGAAGATCGGCGGTTATTGGCGGTGGTTTCTAGCACCTCGCCGGTCGAAGATTCGCATACTGCGGCTGTCAGCACCAATATTGCGGCTACCTTCGACGCCAATCTATCAGCTCCCTCGGTAACCGACCAAACGTTTGTGGTGCAAGGGGCTCAATCCAGCCGGTTCTTAACGGCCAATGGTGATATCATGAGTTTTACCGCGTCGGGTGCAACGATCACGCTTGACCCGGCCAACGACTATCATCCCGATGAGCGGGTAAGAGTCACTGCCACGGCAGGTATTCAAGACGCGGGGCTGCTGCGGTAGATCCTTACGTTTGGCAGTTTCGTACGACCGCTACCGACGGTAGCGGCGTGCTTGTCGACAGTGGGCAAACACTTGGCACCTCTAATAGTTATGGTGTTGCATTTGGTGACATGGATGGCGACGGGGATCTGGATGCCTTTGTGGCCAACACCTCGGGACAAGCCGATACTGTGTGCCTGAATCAGTAACTTTGTCACACTTACCGGATCAACTGTGAATTTCCAAACGGGAATCTACGACGCACGGACCCTGCGGCGCAACTCCACCAGCGGCAATCTGGAGTACAGCATCGATGGATCTAATTTCAGCGATGACCTCGATAGTGCCACACCCGGAGTTCAATCTCTGGCAGCATTGGCTGTCACTTCTATAGACGTCGACATGAATGGTGGTGACGACACACTCATCATCGACTTTGCTACAGGTGGAGAGTTTGCTCCTAGCTCAGGAATGACCTGCGACGGCAGGCCACTTGGGAACGACACGTTGCAAGTGATCGGCAATGGGTCGGCCGTAGGCATCTATCGACCAAGTGCGACGACAAATGGTAACGGGCAGATTAAACTATTCACGAGCCAGAGAACTACGCAGGTCGACTTTATCGACCTCGAGCCTGTGGAAGTTTCTGGGATGAGCCAATTGCCACATCTTCTGGCATCGTGGTATTTTGAGCAAATGCATGGCTTGGAATGCCGACGTACGGCAGTGAACCGATTTAGCAAACCATTATTCAAATCAAAGATTTGCAGCGCAGGCTGTCAATGGAATCGGTAGACGATGCATTTTCTAGATCATTTTCTAACACGAGCTTGCCAATTGAAGAAAATGATTTTCTATTGGGGGAGAAGCTTGCTGAAGATTCTCACAGCATCCAAGATGAGGCCGACGAAGTGTTTAACGCCTGGAGCAAATTAGCTCTTGAATTCTAGCGCATAAGCAACGAGCTACAGTGGCCATGGCGCAGAAAACCAATCCGCCAAACAAATATTTTCAGCCCCCCCGCCAGCCTACAGAGACTCCCCCACACAACAGCATCGAAAAGCAATCTGAAAATTTTGGCTTGGCGCAGAAACACAGCGGAGAGGACAGGATTCGAACCTGCGGACCAGCGTGAACCGGTCACCGATTTAGCAAACCGGCGCTTTCGACCACTCAGCCACCTCTCCAGGGGGCCGCATAGGCGGATACTCGCACTATTCTAGGCGATTGGGCCTGGGCTGCAAGAGCGGGAGCGGGTATCCGGGAGGCAGTTTCCCGTCTCCCGTACAGGACTACCCTGCGATTTTTTAACCAAAATGGATGGCGTAGAGAATAGGGGCGATGATCATGGCTACGACACTGATCAATTTGATCAGGATGTTGATGGACGGGCCAGAAGTATCTTTAAAGGGATCGCCAACCGTATCACCAGTAACAGTGGCTTTGTGCATTTCCTCGAGTTGATCCCCCCATTTTGCGCGGCCCTCATCCTTGACCTGTTTTTTGGCATTGTCCCAGGCACCACCGGAGTTGGCCTGAAAAATGGCCAGACAGACGCCTGAAATTGTGACACCAATCAAAAGCCCCCCCAGCATGTTCACTGAAATAAGGCCAACAATCACAGGAACTGCTACGGCCATTACGCCTGGTGCAATCATCTTATTGATTGCCGCGCTGGTAGCGATTGCTACGCAATGCGAATAATCAGCTTTGCCATCTGCTGCCTGGATCGTTTGACTCTCTTCGTCGGTCGGGTCGCGTTCCTCGCTTTCGGCTTTTTGTGCGGCTATCAGTGCGGGTCGTAGTTCAGGTATTTCGTTAAATTGACGCCGCACCTCCTGGATCATGTCTGCGGCAGCCTGGCCAACCGCAACCATGGCCATGGCTGAAAAGCGGAAGGGAAGCATGCACCCCACCAGTAAGCCGACCAATACATAAGGATTGGCTGCATCAATATGAACCTCACCATGCATCTTAGTAAGAAATGCTGCTGTCAGGCTCAGTGCGGTAAGTGCGGCCGAACCGATGGCAAAACCTTTGCCAATCGCAGCGGTCGTGTTGCCCACTGCGTCGAGTTTGTCAGTACGGGCACGAATGTCGCGCCCCATCTGTGACATCTCGGCAACACCACCAGCATTGTCGGCAATGGGGCCATAAGCGTCCGTTGCCAGTTGGATGGCAATCGTGGAGAGCATTCCCAGGGCAGCCATGGCGATCCCATAGAGTCCTGCACAATGAAAAGCGGCGAGTATCGCTGCCCCGATTACCAGGATGGGGAAGGTGGTGGAATTCATTCCCACGGCAACCCCCTGAATGATTGTGGTGGCGTCTCCCGTGCGGGAAGCGTCGACGATGGTGCCAACAGGTTTTCGTTCGGTGGCCGTGTAGTACTCTGTAAGCAAACCTACCGCGATACCCGCTGCTAAACCTGCAACGACTGCTAGAGCAATTTGCCACCAGGTGTAGGTCGGGCTACCCGCGATAAGATCTTCAACCGTGACCCCCCCCTCGGGAACCATCCATTTTATTGCTCCAACGGTGCCAAGCACCATGAGTATTCCTGAAATGAAGGTGCCTCGATTGAGACCTTGCTGCGGATCGCCACCTTCTTTTGTGCTGACGAAGAAGAATCCAATGATCGAGGCGACAACTCCAATCACCGCAACTGCTAACGGGAGATAAACGGCGTTCATGCCCGCACCCGTCTCGGCCGCTTCCATTCCTGCGTACCAAGTGGCACCTAGAATCATGGAGGAAATAATCGCACCCACATAGGACTCGAACAGGTCGGCACCCATGCCAGCAACATCCCCTACATTGTCTCCCACATTGTCTGCGATGGTTGCCGGGTTGAGCGGGTGGTCTTCTGGAATGCCAGCTTCGACTTTACCTACCAAGTCGGCCCCGACATCTGCGGCTTTTGTGAAGATGCCACCACCCACTCGGGCAAACAGAGCAATGGACGAAGCCCCTAAGGAAAAACCGGATAGTATATTCAATACGAGGACAGTCGCGTCTCCACCTTCAAGCGCTGCTGGGTACATCTTGAGATAGGTGAAAAACAATCCACCCAAACCCAAGAGTGCCAGTCCTGCCACTGCCAATCCCATCACCGATCCGCCGGCAAAGGCAACTTGCAAGGCAGAATTCAATCCGTTGCGAGCTGCAGCTGCGGTGCGCGTGTTTGCAGCTGTTGCAGTCTTCATGCCAATGAACCCGGCCAAAGCCGAACAAAAGGCACCTAATACAAAGGATACGGCGATGAGTCCGTTGGTTTGTTGTTCGGCTCCGATGATTGTATTGGAGATGACTAGAATGATTGCCACGATCACGACAAAGATTGTCAATGAACGGTATTCCTGCTTCAAGAATGCCATGGCCCCATCTGCAATCCATTTGCCGATGAGCTGCATACGTTCCGACCCAGGATCTTGTTTGCGTACCCAGGCGGCTCGAATCATGGCATAAACGAGTGCCAGAATTGCAATTGCCGGAACAAGATAGACCACTTGACTTGTATTCACTTTGTTAGTCCCTTTACAGATGTTTTACGGGGCCCGGAAATCGGTACCACCTAGAGAAATTTAGCTTATGAGTAAGGATCGAATGGTGAAAATTTACCCATTTACGGTCTGAAAGATAGACGCCAATACCAGCAACTCCCCAGAGCCGCTGGATATTCTTAGCCGCCTTGTATAGGGCAAAAGTTTAAACAAGGTTCCCATTTTAGGGAACCTTGATATTGCGAGAACACGCAAACTGATATGTCTACATCATGAAGTCACAACACCATGCAATTGTGTGCTGTCCCGATTATGCAGTCAATGCGCCTGATGCGGAGTTCAGCAGAATGTCGGCCAGATCATCGACCCAGCACTCCAGGAGAGTTGCCTGATTGGCATTTCGGTCCAACTCGATTTCTGCTTCCAGGCAACGGTCAAGGGCCGCCAGGGCGATTTCAGGGTGCAATTCATGCGAATGGGAATAGGGATTTTGGCTGCCGCAGTTGGCGAGCATGCATTGTCTGAAATGGCTCCCAGCCAGTTGTAAGATGAGCCGCAATTGTTGCCTTTTGCTGCTTGCCTCTTTGCCAGCCAAGTTCACGAATTCGGTTAGTACTGAAACCAGGCGATGGCTGTCAAACGGGTCCTGGGAGAGCAAAGGCAGTACCTGCTGCTGCATTTCCCAAAACTGGGAATTTGCCAGTTCGGTAGCCCTTTGCAGGCTCCCCTCCGATATTTTGGTCAGCTTTTCTGCTTCTATTGCATCCTCTGCGAGTTCTAACCGGATCAATAATTCCTGGAGATGGTTCGTCGCCAGGGGTTGGAACCGTATGACCTGTGTGCGGGAGAGAATGGTCGGTAATTGCCGAGAGCGGCTAGTACCAATGAGGATTAATAAGGCACCAGGAGGTGGCTCCTCCAAGGTCTTCAGAAGGCAATTGGAGCTTTCAGTGGTGAGGAAATCGGCGTCATCGATAATGGCGACTCGTCGCTGGCCTAAGAGGTGACGTAGCGAAATACTATGGCATAACCCCTCTTGGTTTCGATGAGCCCGATCACCAATAAAGAGATCCACTGGGAGTTTGGTTTTGCCTGCGGGTAACCCCACGAAATCGAGATCTGGATGATTATTCGCTGTAAATAGTCGGCATGATTCGCATACGTCGCAGGCTGAGAGGCTGTCTGTATTCAGATCCTGACAGAGTAGCGATTTTGCCAGTTGGAGGGCAAAAGTCCGTTTGCCAATGCCAGCAGGTCCCAAAAACAAATAACTGGAAGCCAGCCGGTTGTGGGCCAGGCTCTGGCGGAATCGCTCGAGAACAGCATCATGTCCAAGAATGTCTTGCCACATGGAGAAATGGAAGGGTGTGGTGTGAAGCGAGTAAGGGACTTGCTGGAAGATTTTGTCCGTTTTAGGTGATTTTAGCCGCTGGCCTTTTCTGGTCAGGATGGTGAAGACCCGTTTATGGTAGCAATGGCCTTGTTTGGGGTACAGCCTGAGGGAGACTAAAATAACGAGTTGAGAGCCTATCCAAAAGCCGGGTCAGTCTTGGATAGGCTCTTAGGCAGGGACACCCATTTGGGTTGAAATGCGGTAGAATAGAGGTCCAACTTTTTCTCCAGGGTTTTCCGGTGTCCGTGCCCCTATCCCCCACGCATTTGTTTATCTGTGATGGCTGCCAGGCAACGCTGCCCCTGGATAGGAAGCGAGCTGGCCAAAAATGTCGTTGTGGACGATGAGGTAAGATTTTGTTGATGCCTGGTGAGAAAACCACCAAGAACACCTCGAAGAGAAAGTTGCCGCCTCCTCCACGTGTGCCGAAACCTGTGACGCTACAAGCCAAAGAATCTCGTCCCACCTATCGTGACAGCTTGGAGAGTGAATACGATGAGCGGCCCAGCATGTCACGCATCCCCGTGTTGCGTGGGGTCTTCACGATGCTCTTGCGCAATCCATTACCAATTTGGTGGGCCAGCTTGTTGGCAGTCTCTCTAGTGTTAGTAGGATTGTTGTATCTCGCATTGCCGTTTGTAGTTTGGCTTTGGCCACGATGGTAGGAGGCATTGGCTTTGGGGCAGCTTCCGCCTTAGGTTGTGCTTTGCTTACGGATAGTTCTGAAGGCCGTGACCGACTCTATAACGTTCCTAGTATGGCACCTCATGAATGGTTTGGTGAGGCCGCCACCATGGGGTTGGCACTTGCGTTTAGCTTGATACCGGGGTGGGCATTGGGAAAGTTAGCCTTACACCTAGGGATTGGGCAACCAGAGATCGGGACGATGCTGGGATTCTTTTTTTGCTTTCCCATCGTGCTGCTATCAGCTTTGGAGCAGGGATCGCCGTTCGGTGTGATTTCGGTACGGATCCTGTCCAGCCTGATCCGTCGCCCGGGGCTTTGGTTTCTTTTCTATCTCACGACTGCTTTTGAGGCGGCGTGTTTTCTGGGATTGGTCTGGATCGGGAGCATTGGTTTTCAGCTTGTGGGTGAATTGGCAGTGGCATGCATCGTCGCATCTGCAGTGGGAGCTGCGTTGATCTATTTGTGTGTTTTAGGGCGTTTTGCTTGGTGGCTGGCGGAATCTTTGCCCGAGGAGTCTGAGGAAACAGAGTCGGAGTGACCTTTGATCTCAAGGGAAAAAAATGGGTGCAATTCCCCACCGCTTTGAACATCTGATCTATAAATAAATGAGTAGTAAGTGGCGTGCGGCCACCCCCAGTATTCTCCCATCTCCCTTCACCCTTCTCCCTTCTTCCTTCCCCCATCCGTAGCAGATGTCGCCAGACTTCTGGATATCGTGTGTTGAGCACCTCAAAAATATGAGCAAAGGTGTTCATAGCGCTGGTGCAAGCACTCACACTAGAGTTGGTTGGGATGCATTGCAGGGTGGGCTACAGCTTTGCATCAGCCCAACATTTTGCCTGGGCAGTCGTGATGGTGGTGGATGCAATATTCCGGGTTTGGGACCTCACAAACGTTTCATGTGTTACAACCTTACGGGCAGCATGGAGAAACCTGCTGAAAAATAGGCCAGGATGAGGAGAAATGGGAGGGCTTGCCGAGCATACTGAAGGGCGTACTTTCCTCGTCGGTACTTTATTCAGGAGGTTCTGGCTCATGTCTCTCTATCATGCTCGCCGCGGTTCCCGTAATTCGGATTTGGGCAAGTTTCAGTCAAGAACTGCCTTGGCAACCACTAAAAAGCCTGGTGGAGAGTATCTTGGTTGGCACTATGACTTTGTTGCTCACCAGTCTGGTAGCAGTGTGAAGCGCACCCGTTATGCGGTTTCGATCAAAGATCCTCATCATAATCCGGTTGAATACTTGCGAGGTTTCTCCAGTATTGCCCAAGCGACTCAGGCAGCTCGTGACTGGCTGGATGCAAAACTTGGCAAAGTTTTGACAAGATTGCCCGCGGGCCAAATCGGCAAGATTCCCAGCATGCCTTCAGCAGACGCGGTAGCTTCAGAGTAGCGCTAGGAGAACTAGCCCGCGATTCGTAGCGATAGACACGTTGGTAAACTTCGTGTCACATCACGATATCAAGATGCTCTGAGATGTAGGCGCTAGCTTCGTCATTACCCACATTTGTCATTCCGATCGAGGAATCTGGCCTGCAGCTGAGTAAGGTGTGTTATCTCTTAAGCCGTGGTCTCAATTGGTGTCGGCACGAGGGCTTGTGCTCGCCAATTTTACTACACGAACTCTACTAGAAACCAGATCCTTCAGTCGCTGCGCTCCTTCAGGATGACATATTATTTGTGTATCAAGAAAAATAGCGCACCGCATTCTGAAATAGCTTCAGACCAACACCTTCAGGGGGAGTTTTGAGTCGTGTCCATTGGGGATGCTGCATGGGGTCGATAAACCGCTCGGGATGAGGCATCAGGCCAAACACACGGCCTGATTTATCGCACATGCCAGCCACATCGCCCATGGAGCCATTGGGATTGTAGTCATGAACATCTTCCTCTGGGTTTTCTAATAGACTCCCAGCGCCTTTTGCATAGTGCAGTACCAGCTGTCCCGCATCTTTAAATTGTGCAAAGCATTGTTCATCGCGCGCCATGAATTTTCCTTCAGCATGGGCGATGGGTAAAAATATCTGATCGATCCCCGACAAAAACACACACTGATCGCCACAGGTCTCCAGGCCAACCCAACGAGCGCTATAACGCCCCGAATCATTCCAGGTCAAGGATGCTGCGGGACCTTGCTCGTCATCGGAGTCGAGTAGGCCCGATTTAATGAGTACTTGAAAACCATTGCATATGCCCAGAATCAGTTTGCCCGCTGTACGAAAATCCTGAAGCACTTCGCTCAGATGATGGCGAATTTGATTGGCAAAAATACGACCTGCAGCGACATCGTCACCGTAGCTGAAGCCGCCTGGAATGCAGAGGATTTGAGAATCTGTGGCATATTGTGGCGACTCCAGCAGGCGATTCAAATGGACGACCTCAGGCCGTCCACCAGCCGATTCAAAAGCGAAAGCCGTTTCTTCGTCACAGTTTGTTCCGGGAGCACGTAGGATCAAGATTCTTGGTTGAAGCATTGTTTGTTTTAAAATACGAGTTGCGAATTGCGTCTAGCAGCATGATGCGTTTCATGCTTGATTAAAATCTTAGCGATTGTTGCCAATGTTCTTTTAAGGTGTTGAGTTGTTCATGAATGATAGGATCTTGATCGGCGCTGGCAACGATTTTTAGTCGCAGTTCTTCAGTTGTTTGACCGATGCGTTGGGTGGGTATTTGCTTCAAGGCTTGTTCAAAAGCAGCTGCATGGTTGGGGAGGACTTCGCACAGAAAACGAGTGTTGGATTCGCTGAAAAGTCGTGCCGCTGTGCTCAGATTGCTATCGGCTACCGGTAGTGTGGCGAGATCCAGGTCGACTCCGACATTGCCAGCAAAAGCCATTTCGGCTGCGGCAACAGCCAGCCCGCCTTCGCTCAGGTCGTGGCAGGAGGAGACCAGACCAGCTTGGATGGCCTGGTGCAGGGTGACAAAAGTTAATCGTGCAGTCTCTGCGGTGACTGTTGGGACGGAGCCGCCAGTAAGATTGTTAACATGTGAGAAATGCGAACCGCCAAGCTCGTCTTTGGTTTCTCCCACAATGTACAAGGGGTTTTCAGTCGACTTGAGGTCCATCGTCAGACATTTCGAAACATCAGGGACTTGTCCCATAGCGCTGATCAGGAGGGAAGCAGGAATGGCAATCGTTTGACGGTTGCCGTCGGCATCCAAATAACTGAATTCGTTATTGAGGCTGTCTTTGCCACTGATGAATGGAGTTTCTAAAACGATGGACAGATCGTGACACGCGATCGCAGCACGTACCAGGCTGCCAAGTGTTTCACTTTTTTCGCAATCACCCCAGCAGAAATTATCCAGGATGGCCACGCGACTTGGGTCTGCTCCGACGGCAACACAGTTGCGTAACGCTTCGTCGATTGCGCTGGTTGCCATATGGTAAGTGTCCAAGTCACCATAGTGCGGATTCATGCCACAGGAGATGACAACACCTTGCCTGGAGGTTAGCACAGGACGTACCACAGCAGCATCACTGGGACCATCCATTTGTAAACCCACCAGAGGTTTGATGACACTTCCGCCTTGGACTTCGTGGTCGTATTGTCGAATGATCCATTGTTTGCTGGCAACATTATAGCTGCTCAGTATGCGCCGCAGGTCCTCGTTGTAATCTGCACGATCTTCTGCAAGGAGCGGTTGAGGTTCTGTTGGCTTATAAATTGCTTCACGGACCACAGGTGGCCGACCATCGTGCAAGAGTTTCATGGTCAGATCGCAGACAACCTGATCTTCGTACTTAAGCACCAGACGACCGGTTGGTGCGAAACGACCAATGACGGTCGCATCGACACTTTCGTCTGCACAAATCCTGTGGACTTCTTCCCAGGACTCCTCAGGTACACTGAGCACCATGCGTTCCTGGGCTTCGGAAATCCAGATCTCGGTGTACGACAAGCCTTCGTATTTAACGGGTGCCTGATCGAGCCAAACTTCAGCGCCAAGATCCTCACCCATTTCTCCTACGGCACTGCTAAATCCCCCGGCCCCGCAATCCGTAATGGCACTGTACAAGCCGCGATCGCGTATTTTCAGCAGCACGTCGAGGACTTTTTTTTCTTCAATGGCGTTGCCGATTTGAACAGCTCCGCCGGATAACGATTCGCTTTCACTGGTGAGTTCAGCACTGGAGAACGTGGCCCCATGAATACCGTCGCGGCCCGTCCGCCCGCCCACACTAACGATATAATCACCGGGCTGTGCGGCTTTGAAAGACATGTTGCGAGGAATGAGTCCGGCATTGCCACAATACACAAGGGGGTTGCCCAGATAGCGTTCATCAAAATAGACAGCCCCGTTCACTGTTGGAATGCCCATGCGATTACCATAGTCACGCACCCCGCTCACCACCCCATGCATCACTTGTTTGGGATCGAGGACTCCGGGAGGCAACTGATCGCTGGGCGTGTCGGGTGGCGCAAAGCAGAAGACGTCCGTGTTGCAGATCGGTTTGGCGCCCATGCCAGTGCCAATCGTATCGCGGATAACACCACCGATACCCGTATTTGCCCCCCCATAAGGCTCCAGAGCCGAAGGATGATTGTGCGTTTCGACTTTGAAGGCCAGATTGAACTGGTCGTCAAAACGAACGATGCCCGCATTGTCGCGAAATACGCTCACACACCAGTCGTCGTCTCCCCAGCGCTCGCGGAGTGTTTCGGTAGCGGCAAAGATGGTTTCTTTCAGCATGTTGTCGAACTGACGTGTACCATTTTCATCGCGATAAGCAATTCGGCCCGCGAGTGTCTTGTGGCTGCAGTGTTCGCTCCATGTCTGGGCAATCGTCTCCAATTCAATATCGGTGGGTTGCCGGCCTAAATTTGCAAAGTGCTGTTGAATTGTCTGCATTTCTGCGAGTTGTAAATAGAGTTGCCCCTCACGACTGAGCCGCATCAGACCTTCGTCATCGAGGGAGTCAAGTTCGACAGTTTGCAGTTGGAACTGGTATTGGCCACCTAATTGCAAACGATCAAAGGGCAGGGGGCCGACAACCACTTGTTCGATGGCATCATTCGCCAGGATGCGTGAACCGATCTTTTGCAGTTGTTCCTCGTTGGCGCCATCGATCCAGTACTTTCGCAAGGTGCGAATGGCGTCGACAGAAATTCCAAAATCCTGGACGGCCGGCTCAGCACTTTGAGCCACAGGGTCCATGACTCCCGGTTTCAGAAGTACCTGCAGGAGAGAGTTCTTGGATTTCTGTGGTTTGCAGGGCTGTAACAATTCTGCGGAGCCGACGGGAGCAACGACATATTGCTCGACCACCTGATCAGCAAATAATTCGGCTGCCAGCTGCTGCGCTTGTTCTTGATCGAGTGTGTGGCTTTCGACTAGAAATCCACGGGCACTTCGGATTTGCAGACCGCTGGCAATGCCCTTTTCGGCGGCCTCGTCTGCAACACGCTTTGCCTCGCGGTCAATAAGTTCGGTATCGGGGTGGATATCAATTTCCCAAAGCATCTCGAATCCGTTTCGCTCGTGTCAAAGAGTCTTGAGTTTGTTTCCAGTCTTCAGTGGCCAGTGAGGCACGCATTTTACCGAGTTCCGCGATCAACCGGTCCAATGCAGAGAGCAGATCGGGGGTATTCTGAGCAAATATCTGGGCCCAGAGTTCTGGATCCCCGGCTGCGATGCGGGTGGTGTCTGACCAACCGGTGGCAGCCAAGGACAACCATTTCTCGGGAGTCGTCGCAGCCAGTGCTGAGGCAACCAAATGGGGCAAATGGCTTGTGGATGCAAGTGCTTGATCATGTTCTGCAGGGGCCATCTGCACAACCTTCGCACCCAGAGCTTGCCAAAATTCTTGTATATTTGAGGTGGTTTCTGTTGCGGTCGATGCTGTGGGAGTCAGAACGACGGTTTTCTTGACAAAGAGATCTGCAAGTGCATTATCGGGACCTGATCGGTGGTCTCCGGCTAGAGGATGGCTGCCTACAAAGCGCTGGACCCCTTCCGTGGAGGTAGTTTGTAGACAGATGGCCGACTTGGTACTTCCAATATCGGTTACTAGGGTTTCAGTACGAGTTGTCTTTGAATGGACCCCTGGTGATTCCGTTGCTGCAAGTACCCGGCGCACGTCGTCCACTATAGCTGCTACCGGAGTGCAGATGATAACCAGATCGGCCTGCCTGACGCCAGCTTCTAAATCGAGGGTGGCGTGGCTGATCACCCCACAAGCAAGCGCTTTGTCCAGACTGGCCTGACGACGCCCTATCCCTACGATTTCTTCAGCAAGACCACGCTGGCGAAGTGCCAGTCCAATCGAGCCACCCATCAGGCCAACTCCAAGAATGGTGACTTTCGGGTAGAATGACATAAGTTTAAGGTGAGTTGAGTGGATTGTCTGGGAGGGAAAAGGCATTTTAGCATAGTACCGCTCGATTGCAGGGGGGCCCACGCTTAAGATTGGAGTCGCGCTCGACAGGCTCTATGTATGCCGTATATGTGTACTGCAGAGTGGGTGTTTCAGTGTGGGGGTTGTAGAGTAGGTGCTTAACGTTGGCTTGTAGAGGGGGCTTCTGCCAGGCGAATCGCCAAACTTAGCCTGGCCTGCAGGCTTTGACCAATCGGATCTGCTATTTACCCAAGGAGTATAAAATACGCGAAAATTGCGGTCCACAGATTTGTTTCTGAACAAACGCTGTCGGCTTGCAGTAGAATAACGGCAAGTCTATTTTGTAAAGTGCTGTGGCTTCAGATCTGTGCTTTGCCATTTTGATGTTTGCATGAATCTGGGAGAGATTGCCCATGCCATTTGTAAATAAATATTTGCGGAAGGCCCTGCTGCGGATGAAACGGCTACCATCAGGCTGTTTGCCAATGGGGAGAAGTTAGCCATGATACGAATATTCTTAATGAGCCTGCTATTTACGAGTAGTTGCTTTATTAATCAGCTTACTGCCCAGGACTGGGCAGTAAAGACGTTTAATAAATGTGAACACAACTTCGGTACTGTAGCTCGCGGGTCAGATACGGTGTATCGCTTTGAGATTACGAATCTCTACAAGCAGACGATGCATATCACGGCTGTGAGGTCCAGTTGCGGATGCACTTCGGCTACGATTGAAAATAAAACGATTAAGACGCATGAAAAGGCTTATATCGTGGCGAAGTTCAATACGCGAACTTTCACCGGGTTTCATGGAGCTACGCTAACCGTATCCTTTGGGGCGCCTTATCGGGCAGAAGTCCAAGTGCGCGTCCATGGTGAAATACGTGGGGACGTAGTGTTTTCACCTGGTGCCGTAGTCTTTGGAAATGTCGACGAGGGTTTTTCTGAAGAACAAACTTTGACTGTCAACTATGCAGGTCCCAAGAGTTGGCGGATTGTTGATGTTACAAATGATAATGACAATTTAGAAGTGGAACTCGAAGAACTGAGCCGTAGTATCGGTAAAGTATCCTATAACTTATTGGTGCGACTAAAACCTAATGTCAAAGTTGGTTATGTCAAAGATCAGATTACGGTCATCACCAACGATCCACGCAAAGAAAGTCGGCGTATCCCTCTTTTTGTTGAAGGACGCGTTATTCCTGAGATTACAATAACGCCTGAAACGTTAGTTTTGGGGGATGTTGCCCCAGGGGCGAGTATTACGCGCAAAGTGGTTGTTCGAGGGAAGAATCCATTTCGTATTGTTGACATCAATTGCGAAGACGATTGCTTTACTTTTGCTACACAGGAGGACTCAAAATCACTGCATTTAGTAGGGATTACGTTCCGTCCTGAGGAGAAAACTGGAGCCGTACGAGTTCCGGTCCAAATTTTGACGGATCGAGGGAATAGTCGTGGGGCAACGCTCACGATTTCGGCAAAAGTCCTTGATTCATCTAAGCCCACTCCCGTGCAGGAAGGCGACAGCAGGCAGGCAGGTGGCATCTCGGAGAACGTTCAGGTTGCTGGAGGCACTAGCAACTAGCTTCACGTGAGAACGTAAGTAGAAAAGAATCTTACTTGTCTTGCTGTCGATGGACGGCGAGACTGTCTTCACCCGGGCCGAGTACTGAACCACACCGGGTACGCAGCGCTAAGTGCTCTGAACGAGCGGTTCGATGTTTCGCGGGGTCTTGCGAAGCCCCCCAAGCTACATTTTACTTTTCTAAGTGATGGCTTTATTTATTATGCGGCGATTTTCGTAGGCGGCCTGGCAATTGCTTTGAGACTTAAGCAAACGGCTTGGGAGGTCGGTCGTAATACGTTCTATTTTCTGTTCCATCGACCCATTCATCGCTGACACGTGGTGGCGACAAAAATTTCTGTAGGTATCACCCTCATCTTCGTGTTGCTCGCAATAAGTATCTTTTGGTATGGGGGGTGAGCAGCGACGCCCGGAAAAAAGCCAGTCAACGCCCCAAGTTCTCCTGGCAGCGAGCAATCAGCGCGATTTTCTCTTTGCCTTTCCAGCACCTGCAATGCAGGTCAATACCAAGCGCAAATTGGTACATCGAGTACTTGTTCGTGGCTCAGATCGTTTAGTTCTGTTGAATCCCTTCAATGATAGTCAGCAAGATTTTCTGTTACCCGAGGAGCTACACAAAGCTAGTTTTTCAGCGTATGCGCTCTCTGGTGATTTGCTGCTTTTGCAGGCTCATCGAGGTGATTGGGAGCGAGGGTATGTGGTTGATTTGCTTTGGGTAGACACCGACGGAGAGGTGCAAAAAAACAAACTTTGCGACTTGCAGGCCATATTCCTGAAGATCCACGTAAGGCGTTGCCAACGGTTGCTGCAGTTTTCCTCTCATTGTTCCCATGGTTAGTTGTTTCTGTGGTCTTCGCTCCCTTGGCAATGCTGCAAGACCATAAAGCGGATAGTTATATGGCAGGTTTGATGGAATCGATTTCGATCAGCTGGCCGATGCTGGTGATTATTATCGCACTGTCCGCGGCCTTGGCCTGGCTCGTCTTTCGTTGGCAAATGAAATATAGCCGTAGCAATACGAGTCTGTGGTGCACGACAGTATTTCTCACAACGGTACCAGGCTTGTTCGCTTATTGGTTAATGCACCGCGGCACTGTGCTAGAACCTTGTTCTGGGTGCGGCCAACAAGTCCCCCGTGATCGAGATGCCTGCGCGCGTTGCGAAAAATCATTCCCAGAGCCAAACCTGCTTGGCACCGAGGTTTTTGCTTAGAATCGGTTTTTGTTGGTCACTCGATAAGTCGCAAAAAGGGCCGTTGCTGGAGGGATAGCAGGGGCAACAATCCCCCGTTTTAGTCTTGGTTGAGTAGCGATACTCACTCGGTGCAGTTCTCCCGAGTATCGGGTGAGGAATGTAGTCAGTGCTGGGTCGGAACGGATGAAGAAACGGTGCTAATCGATTCCCTTAAACTCCCTCATCCATAGCTCCCTCTTTTCTCCAGCTTGCCGCAGAAAAGCCTTGCCTGCGGTACAGTCATGCTATCACTTCTATTGCAAAAAGGCTCTGCAGCCAAAGTGCAGGCTGCTCTCCTAGGACTGTTCTGGGCTTTAGAATCCCCTTTATATCCGTTGACAGGTTCCTAAAGTTTCGGCATAATCCCCGCCCATTTTCGTGCGTGCGCGGAGAGGGTCTCTTCTTTTTACCGGAATCTTGGCCGAAACTGTTATGACGGCGAAGCAAGTATTACTTCTGACCAGGAAGACAACGCTTTATGCGTTTTTGTTCTTGAGTTGCGCAGTCTGCAACGGTCAACAAGAGTTGGATGTGTTTGACAAGAATCTATTCGACGAACCTTTTGCTGGAGATGCTCAAATAGAGGACTTTCGAGAAGGTGTATCCGAATCAGCTTCGTTTGACAATTGGCAACCAATTTTTGAAGAAACGTCAGAGGAACCGTGCCTGCTCCCCTTTGATTACGTGCGCCATTTCGGTTTTCGTCATTCTTCTACCCATGGACGTCATGTGGGACGCGGAATTCCTCTCGAAGGCACCAGTTGGAAAAATCGCCCCTACCATGTCGATTGGTTTCTGGGTTCTTTTTTAGGGGATGAACTGATACATGGACGAGTTTCTCAAGACAATGAGTTGATAGCCGGGTTGCGCCTGGGTTGGGATATCGATTACTTTTGGGGATTGGAATGCCGTTTTGGATGGTCGGATCCGAATATACAACTGGCCGGTGTCGAAACAACGCCAATCAATGGGAGTATTTTTCTCAGCGATATCGATTTGGTGTATTATCCTTGGGGCGATTCTAAAATACGTCCTTATGGATTAATCGGTACCGGTTTCGTTCGCTATGACTTTGTTGACGATATGGCTGTGAGTCGAAATACGACCCTGGTATCCATTCCTGTGGGCGGTGGGATCCAGTTTCATCATTGGAGTTGGCTCGCCTGGAGATTAGAAATACTCGACAACATCGCATTGGGCTCTGATGGTCTCAATACCCAACATAGTGTTTCGTTGACAGCGGGGATGGAATTACGTCTGGGAGCTCGCCCGCAATCGTACTGGCCTTGGCGATCCAGTCGTCGGATATGGTAGAACTGGTTTCAAAATAAATGGGAAAATAGGATTATTTGAAATGGGTTCGGGAGAGATTTGAGTTACGAGACTTGAGTTGCCTGCTAGAATAATATTGAACGCTAATTCACTCTCAGTACTCCGGAAGTCAACTTGGCGGATTCTATTCCATCTCAAGACCAAATACGCTTCGCAATTGTTGGCGGAGGTATATCAGGGCTAACGGCTGCCTATCGGCTGATAAAATTACAACCGGGGGCATCGGTTGAACTATTTGAAGCCAGCCCGAACCTAGGGGGTGTTCTCCAAACGCACTCATCGGGTGATCTGCTTATCGAACAAGGAGCAGACAGTTTTTTTAACAAGCTTCCTTGGGCAAGCGAGCTTTGTGAAGAGTTAGGGTTGGCGGACGAATTAATCCCAACCAACTCAGGTGAGCGCCGTGCCTTTGTGGTGCGTTCAGGAAAGCTACACCCGGTTCCCACAGGTTTTGTAGTGATCCGTCCTCTGAAGATTGGGCCCATGCTGAGAACTCCGTTACTGAGTTGGTCAGCCAAAATCCGCTTGCTGTGTGAGCGATGGGTCCCACCCACGCCTGGTATCGAAAGGCATGATTTCGATGAAAGTGTGGCTTCCTTTGCAACCCGTCGTCTGGGAAAAGAGACCTTTCAGCAACTAGTGCAGCCTCTCTTGGCTGGAATTTACACAGCGGATCCTGCCAAGTTGAGTCTGGCTGCGACGATGCCCGAGACGATACAGGAGGTGCGTCAATTTGGCAGCCTCTATCAAGCCAGTTTGGCGAAGCGCAAAGATCCTGAAGCACTTGCCAGTGGTGCCCGCTATGCACGCTTTGTAACACTGCGTGGAGGGCTAGGAAAACTAATCGAAAAGCTGGCCAGTCATCTTAGTGAGGGCTCTATTCACTGTAGCACCCCGATTAATAGACTGCAGCAGGATAGCTCAAGTGAATGGTTGTTGTCGACAAGAGACGGAACGCAGTATGGACCCTATCAAGGCGTTGTCGTTGGACTGCCAGCGCCGCGGGCAGCCGAATTGCTGGCCAATACGGATTCACATCTACAGCAACTCATGCAAAGAATAACTTATGCCAGCAGCGCCGTGGTGAGTCTGGCTTTCTCGAGCAGCCAGCTGAGAGAGAAGGCTTCAGGGTTTGGCTTTGTGGTTCCAACGGTTGAGAACCGGAGGATTGTGGCAGCCAGTTTTTCCAGTAAAAAATTTCGGGGGAGAGCTCCCGAGGATCAATTCTTGGTGCGCGTTTTTCTGGGAGGTGCTTTACAACCTGAAATATTACAATTGCAGGATGACCAGATTGTTGAATTGGCTCGTTCAGAACTTTCAGAATTACTGAATATCCAAGGCATTCCGTTGCACACGGATTTGGTGCGTTGGCAGGAAAAGATGCCGCAGTATCACGTAGGGCATGTGCAGTTGGTGGCTGAGATAGAACAGCAAGTTGAGAAACTGGCGGGACTCGAACTGGCGGGCAACGCTTACCACGGCGTTGGGATACCTCAATGTGTGGATAGTGGCAATAAGGCCGCCAGGCGGATGGCTGACTATTGCACGAAGTTAAACCATTGACGTCACATGGCGGGCTTACGATCCTATGCGTGTATTGGCACAACAGAGGATCGCGAGCAGTAGGTGAACTCGTCGAGTCGTACTCATACTTCGAGTGGATTGTTTGGGTTAAGAACCAACAAAGCATCCCGGTCCGTAGTGAAGTATCCTGCGATAGCTGAGTACTTCTGGAAATCTCTAATAAGATTGCTGTCTTTGTTAATTGTAGCTTCTAAAAGAGCCCTTTCGGGATGCGGATCAACAACTTCGATCTGATTATCAAAAGCTGAAAGACGAAGACGAATCGGCTCATCAAGTTGGATGCCAGACGCCTGAAGCACGTTCTGGAGGCGGCTATGGAGCTCGGCTGCTAGTTCAGAAGATTGATGGGAGAGCTCTTGAAGAGCTTCTGCATAGGCATCTGTTTCTTGGCTCGACTTGTTCTGTGCGGACTGCAGTACGGCTGCAAAGGGTTCGACCGCAACTGAAGTCAGTTGACGGACCCCTTGGATTGCCGTTCCCAAAACAGGAGCTGCGAGTGCAAAAATAGAATGATCCATTGCCGATATCCTGATGAGCACAGACATAGCCAATTTTTGCCTGTTACAGCTAGAAATCGACCAATGTTCTGTGACAAATGAGGAAATCTACAAGGACTTTTGTGTTGCTAGCAAAAACCGATCAGTTGGCAGCAAACCTTTTGGTAGTTGCCTGCTGTGCCAGCATTTCTCGCTTGGCGTTTACCTGCTGACGCACAAATTGAAGATCACCGTCACTTAACCGCACCAGGGGAACAACTGCCTGGTATCCATTGGGTTTGATCAAAACGATGCCATTGGAGTGTGTGGTTAGCAGGCGTGCTTCGCATTGATAGCGTCCGGTATCATCTGTCCAGACTCTTACCAATTCACTTTCCAGACCGCCATTCTGGGTGAGAATATCCAGGGCACCACGCTGGCCAAAGAGATCGTCAAGTTCTGAAGAATCGCTTTCGTCCTCTTCGGTAGATTCTGTTTCAGTAGAATCTGCTTCGGTCGTATCCGATTCTTCTAAATCGAATACGGCATCAGCTTCTGACGATGATGAATCTTCATCACTTTCATCTACAGGTGCTTCGGTATCGAAAGAACCAAACAGGTCGTCTGTTTCATCCGAAACTTCTTCAGCTGATTCTTCAGCTGATTCTTCAGCCGATTCTTCTTCTGGGGCTGTTGTTTCAATAGGAGCAAAGAGGTCATCCGTTTCTTCGGGAATTGTTACTGCTTGTTCTTCTACGGGTGCTGGAGAGGGATCCACGGCAGTTTCTGCTTGGGGTGTTGCATAGTTTGTCGTTACTTGATTGTCCACCTTGGTGGTAGTAGGGGAGTCGATTCCCCCTGTATCTTCAGTTATCGTGGGAGTAGCGTTGGATTGGGGAACCATGGACTCGTTGGCAACGGTTGGCACTTGATCGCCTGTCGATGGTACGCTATCAGGCTGCTCATGATTCGCAGCATCTCCCTCACAACAGCTATCCTCACAACAACCTTGCTGGCAACAGTCCATTGCACAATTGGATGGGCAGGACGTTTTACAGCAAGAAACTTTACAGCAGCTGACGACGTAGCTTGTAGTACAGCAACGACCCGACCACCCACAGTCGGCTTGACTAATGTTGATAGCAAGTGGGGATGCGACCAGATTGGTGGTCAACATTCCAATTAACAAACAACGAGAGTACCACATAGCAACACCTTTCTTATCTTTGATGGAATTATAATTTCTGAGTATAAACAACAGGCAATTCTAATTTGACCAGCTGGGAGAAGCAACGGTTGAAATGTTAAGGCTAGGGAATTGCCGGTTTGAATGGGGCCAATGATTCATAGGTATGATTGAGATAGCTGACGGTCACATGGTGTTTTTTACGCACCAACTTTTCTTCCGTCCGATGCTGCGTGGCAGCACTTTGCCAGCTTTGGGCGAAGGGGCCTGTTAATTGTGAACGAGGTCCATTGGGCAGCAGATTGACGGCCTCGCTGAATAGCTCTTCTCCTAATCGATGCCAATCTAAGAGGTTTTCTGAATGGGTGAGCAAACGTGCGTCGACACCCTGGCCGTCCAACTGTTGCAATGTTTTGAGTGCTATTTCAGGACCCTGTTGGCGATGGATTAGATAATCAAGAAGCTGCCAATTTTCTTGAGGTGTTTTTGGTCTGCGATCCTGAATCTCAGTTCTTATACATCGGACGACTGCGTCCCAATAAGCTTTGGTTACAGCTTCTCGCTGTGCTAGAGTCATCTCAAAAGGTTGGACAGTTTCAGTTGCATGCTGGTTGGAAGTTTCGAGGCCACTTGAAGTATTTACAGAGTTCGAAGATTCAATCGACGTTGAATCGGACCCTGCCGAATCGTTTGCTGAGAGGATATTTATCAGGCCAGATTCTTTTGCAGTTGGTGATGGTTGAGTTTCCAGTGGGGGAGATTCAGGATCGGCAGTTGATTTTTGAGTAGATGTTTCCCATCCCAACAGACTTAGAGCCACCAGTTGAGATTGCTCTAAGGCTCTCGAGGCTAACTGTTTCAGATCAACACCTAAGTACATCGATCCAATGACGACTCCACCAAGGACAGCTACCAGACAACCTAAGAATTCTATAAATGAAAGTCCGGATCTTTGATTTATAACTATTTCCTGAATAAAGGTTCTAAATCTCTTTGCTATTTCTCCTCGCACACAACTCTAGCTTGTGATGGACGGATTGCCTGCAGAACCGATACAGAATTCGCCTAGGGCGGAATTTGTCGACTAGGGGTGGGGGGGTGTACCAAGAGCGGCCTATTTGCAGGCATACGCATCATCCAGCCATTTACGAAAGGTTGGGGTAGGGGAAATCAACAAAAGGGACATGCAGGCTCTGTAGAAAACCCTTTCCTTCTATTGAAACCACAGACACGGAAGGCCCAGCGCGGCCTCTGGCCACAATCTAAATCCCCCTCCCCATGTATGGGGAGGGGGATTTAGCGAGGAAGATTTGCGCAGTGTCAGAAGACGAAAACTAAGACCGTTCGTAGTACGGAGAAATATTCTTATTGAAAGAATAGCAGGTATCATTTGCCTCAGTGATCCCACTGTCTCCGTGATTAGCACCTAGCCAGGATATTTCATGCGTTCGGGCACCGAAGCGCAGCTTTGGTCGGCGAAGGAGTTTAATGTCTGCAAACCAACGCCTGCTAGTCGTTGTCGTAGACAGCCCCCGTGTGATCGATGGGAGCCCGTGTGATCGATGGGAGCCCGTGTGATCGATGGGAGATAGAGGACTAGCTTTTAGAAGTTCTGCGTGCTTCCCGGCGACGGTCCGATTCGCTAAGCATGATTTTACGCATGCGGATGGCAGATGGCGTAACTTCGACCAATTCGTCGGCTGCAATATATTCCAAGCTGGCTTCGAGCGACATTTCACGCACGGGGCGCACCTGGCTATTGTCGTCTTTGCCAGCAGCACGAAAATTTGTCAGTTTTTTACCGCGTACCACATTGACTACCAGGTCTCCAACACGGCAGTGTTCGCCTACAATCTGGCCTTCGTAGACATGCTCTCCGGGACGAATAAAGAATTCTCCCCGGTCATAAAGGGCATCCATGGCATAGGCCGTTGCCATCCCCGTTTCGTTCGCAATAAGGACGCCGGCAGATCGATTCGGGGGAGTCCCTCGTACGGGTTGGTAATCGATTAGCGTGTGGTGCATGATCGCCTGCCCTTGAGTGGCGTTGAGCATTCTGCTGCGCAGTCCCATGAGGGAGCGCGAAGGAATGGAGAATTCCATGTGTACAAAACTGCCCGAACCACGTTGGCTAATTTTGGAGACTGTAGCGCGGCGATCGCCTAGTAAAGACATCACTGCATTCTGGCAATTTTCTGGACAATCAATTACCAACTGCTCGATGGGCTCGCACTTTTTGCCATTCACTTCACGGTAGATAACCTCAGGTTTACCAACACACAATTCAAAGCTTTCACGACGCATGTTCTCGATGAGTATGCCTAAATGCATCAAGCCGCGTCCGGATACTCGAAACTGTTCTTGTGTTTGTCCGGGATTGACCTGCAGTGCGACGTTCGAACGCAACTCTTTTTGCAAACGATCTCCCACTTGACGGCTGGTAAGATATTTTCCGTCTCGGCCAGCAGTTGGTCCATCATTTATACGAAAGGTCATATGGAGTGTCGGTTCGTCGATAGATACAGGTGGTAATGGTTCTGGGTAACTTGGATCGGCAATCGTATCGCCAATTTCAATGGGTTCCAGCCCTACCAAGGCACATAAATCACCCGCTTCGATACTTTCGACTTGAACGCGGTCAAGACCTTCGAAGGCCAAGACTTGTGCCACCCGACGTTCTGTAGGGATTCCTTCCCGATCGATGACCACAATTCGCTGTCGTCGGTTGACGGTACCCTCAACCACCCGACCGATGGCAATTCGGCCTACATAATCCGAATAGTCGAGCGAAGTGACTTGCATCCGAAAGGGTGTTTCAGCCAAACCGGATTCTGGAGGTGGAACCTGCTGAACGATCATTTCGAACAAGGGCAGTAAATTGTCACTGGGTGATTGCAGGTCGAGTGTTGCCCAACCATCCTTTGCTGATGCAAAGACGACCGGAAAATCCAGTGCATCATCGGGTGCTTCCAGTTCGACCAACAAGTCAAATACTTCGTCAACAACCTCCTGGGGACGTGCATCAGGTCGGTCGACTTTGTTCACAACGACAATTGGACGCAGGCCATACTGGAGAGATTTTTGCAGTACAAATCGCGTTTGTGGCATCGGACCTTCAAAAGCATCAACAAGCAGGAGAATGCCGCTCGCCATACCTAGCACACGCTCCACTTCACCACCAAAGTCAGCATGTCCAGGGGTATCAATTAGGTTGATGCGGTAGTCCGCACCTTCTGCCGATTGGTAGCGTACTGAGCAGTTTTTGCTGAAGATGGTGATTCCACGTTCTCGCTCTAAATCATTGGAATCAAGAATAAGGCCATGTTGTCCCCCTGCAAGTTTATCGAGATCTTCATTGCGGAATTGCCCAGACTGGTAGAGTAACTGATCAACCAAGGTCGTTTTGCCGTGGTCAACGTGTGCAATAATAGCGACATTGCGCAGATGTGCTGTGCCAATGGAGGATCGGGTGACGTTCATGGAGTGTATCTGGATTTTGAGTCTGTTTACGCCGGCTTGGTACAGCAACGCTGCAAAAAATGCGGATTCTAGGTGAGGCCCCCCCAGTGTGGCAATGCCTGTGTGGGGTAGTCCCTGCACGTCAACGTCGGGCTTCAAAAGAGGCGGGGGGGGGGGGGGGGGCCTGGGGGGGGCCCCCGCGCGGCCCGCGGGGGGGGGGGGGGGG
>PATG01000067.1 GCA_002713555.1 Planctomycetaceae bacterium | reverse complement strand
TGGCGCATCGTCACCGTGTTTTTTTTTTGCCCTCCGCCCGCCATATAGGTCGTGTCGGGATCGTAGAGCGGGGTCGGGCAGGTGACACCATCGACTTCTATCGATTCCTGCGTCAAAAATTGTTGCAAGGATTTCAAACTTTTTGCTTTACCAGTCAACTCACCTGCATGCGCTAAATTGCTCCTCTGTGTATCCAGGCTCTTAAAGGCATAATAAAGATTCATGAAGGCACGATATTCTTGCCAGGTGACTTCGCACTTGCCCATCCAAAACGGCTGCACACGAACCAGCAGCTGTGGCCCTTCGTCCGTTTGGTGTCCTTCTTCATTTTCAGGGCTCCCCATCACAAAAGTGCCACCCTGGACCGGAATCATTTCAAATGTGATTTCTGTACCAGGGATCTTCTGGGTATAGCGAGACATCTGGATCGGCGGACGGGTAGCCTGATTTGCTTGAGCGTCCTTATCCGTTACCGGGGCAGAACTTTCAGCATGGACGGGAACCTGCAAACCTAAAGTCACGACCAGGCCTAAAGTCACAACCAGGCTCGAAACGCCCACCGATATAAAGTCTTGTCGTATCACAGAGTCTCTTTTTGCAAATCTTGCTGCTCGACTTCGCAGCTAAGTGCTGCACATCGCCTGTATCTTCTGCAGGACTTCTGCATCGCTGGGCAGTGGGCTCTCCAGCACACGGCGCAGGGGGATAGGTACCTCATCCATCCGATAAGCGGTTCCCGCACGATGCACTCCATACGTGGCTGTCGGGATACAAACATCTGCCCACGAAAACTGCTCCGCTGGGCTATGGCCCACAACAATAGCAGGAATGGTTTCCAAATGTCGAAGCGCCTGATCCGACAGCTTGGGGATGCCATCGGTTCCCAAAAACAAGACAGCATCGACTTCTTGCTGCTCCAGAAGCCTTCCTCCCGTGTATTCACCCGGATTATACCGCGGGTAACCACGAGCAAGATTAACACTAAACGGAAAACCCGTTTGCCAACATAGCACACTGTCGGCACCCGCCACGTCTCCCGGCACACGCATCCGCCTGATCACAAAACGTACATGGCTATTGAGATCTGTCACCAGCCGTATCAGTGCTTCTACATTTGCATGGGTCACGCCATGCTGGGTTAATCCCAATCCAAAAAACAGTGTCCCGTAGCGACAGGACTTCATTGCATTGGTCAGCGCTACAATCTCTTCCCGTGTAACACCTGCCACGACAGACTCCTTGAGGGTCTTGCCCTGGAGCAAGGTACGTATTGCCCAGATGAGTTCAAAGTCTTTGCCAGGATCAACCTTAACAAAACGGTCCGCAATCTCTGCGGTGGCCGTCTGCTTGCTGTCCACCACAACCAGATGACGATCCTTGCGCCCACCAGTCACAAACATCCCAGTCGCTTCGACATAGCGCTCAACATGGCGAGGATGGCTCTTCAATGGATTACTTCCCCAGTAGAGAATTAAATCTGCTCGGTTTTTTATCTCTCCCAAGGTCGCAGTGCTTTCACCGACTACTTGCAGGGCTACGATTGATGGAGCATGGCATGTTGAGGCCGTAGTATCGATGGTGGCACCCATCAGATCTGACAGGCGGCATGCGGCCCGTTGTCCTGCCGTGCTGCTGGATGACAGACCATAAAGGAGCGGTGCCCGACCGGCAGTGAGGATTTTTGCAGCGGTAGCGATTGCCGATTCGAACGAAGCGTGTTTCCCAGCAACAAGGGGTGTCCGATCACTCGCAGAGTCTTGCTCCAGCAACCACGGTTCGCTGAGCTCGCAGGCACGCTCTGCCCTGGCTACCCGGCCCTCTTCGATATGAAGCGTCAGGTCATCGCATACACAACCACATACCGTGCAGGCAACATCTGGAATTACATGCACCACAAGAATACTCACCGCAGGAGGGGATGGTTAAGGCGGGCTCTCACGAGAACGGATTGCGAACCTGCGCCTTGGGATTGGGGAGAGAAAGTATAGAATACCCTGGCTAAATTGCCCATGGGCGCACCTCTTCTCCACGACTCATTTTTTTGCCATTTGCTTTGGTATCCCTTGTATTATGATGCTTTAGCTGTTTCCATCCTGAACTCCCGAGCTCCTATTCGATGTCCACACCTCACCCCAATACTGATGTTCGCATGCGAGGTTTTACCCAGCGTTCTGCATACGATGAAGCGCAGTTATGGCTACAACGTAAAATCGATCAGCTCAATCCTATTGGCTCTGAAAAGATTCCCGTCTTCGAAGCAGCTTCGCGTGTGCTTGCAAAAGACGTTATTAGCCGTGTGCATGTTCCCAGTTTTTCGCGTGCCATGATGGACGGGTATGCTCTCCGCTCAACAGATATCGAACTGGCTTCAGACGCACGACCCATCCAGTTAAAAGTGATTGGCGAATGTTTCCCCGGCAAAAAGTTTGAGCGAACTGTTGCTCCCGGACAAGCGGTAAGAATCATGACGGGGGCACCGCTACCTCTCGATGTTGATGCCGTGCTTCCTGTTGAAAAAACACAGACCAACGAAGGTTCCATCATCGTTCAACAACCCCTGGCAGCGGGCAAGAACTTTGGCCAGATTGGAGAAGACATCCAGCAAGGCGACATCGTGTTGCGTCGTGGTCGCACACTAAGACCCCAAGACATTGGCTTGCTTTGCTCAATTGGCCATAGCGTTGTTGAAGTGGTAGGTCGACCGCGTATCAACTTGGTGATTACGGGAAGCGAGCTCTTGCCAGCCGGCCAACAACCGGCAGGATGCCAGATCGTTGATTCCAATGGGCCAATGCTTTCTGAACTCGTCCAACGAGATGGGGGATTGCCACACCACCTGGGGATTCTCCCGGACAATCGAGAGGCCATCCGCGAAGCACTCTCTCAAGATGCCGATATTCTCATAGCATCTGGAGGTTCCAGTGTGGGCCAGGAAGACCACGTCCCTATTTTAGTTGCCGAACAGGGTGAGTTGGCAATCCACGGAGTGGCAATGCGACCCGCAGCGCCCTTGGGCCTGGGAACCCTTGCCGGTCGGCTCGTGTTTCTACTCCCTGGCAACCCCGTGGCTAGTTTGTGTGGATACGATTTATTTGCAGGTCGTGCAGTACGTAGCCTGGGGGGCCATGCCCCCGATTTGCCCCACCGTAAAACAACGATGAAACTGGCAAAAGAAATCCAATCACCTGTAGGACGCACGGATTATGTTCGCGTAGAAATCGTGGCAGGTACTTTGCAGCCATTAGTTGGCTGTGGCGCTTCGGTCCTCAGCTCAAGCTGCAGGGCGGCGGGTTTTGTTATGGTACCAGGCCCTTCCTCAGGATATCCGGCAGGTACGGACGTTGAAGTCTTTCTCTACGACTGAATGGCTTTGCAGTGCGTCAGTCGCTCAATTTCGTGACATTCAGAAACCCTTGTACGATCGAATCGAATAAGCACGTACTGATTGGCACCCCTGATTGCCTCAACCAGCCTGAGTTTGATCTTGTGCACGTACGTCCGGATGATGGGCGGGCTTTGAACTCAACATAGCTTGCATAATGGTTCTCACTGCCATATCAAGTCTCTGTGCCCTTGGGTGTCTCTGGTCACGAACTCCTGGCGAGAAGAACTATCTCTACGAACAATCTTTTCTTCAAAAAGATAGGTGGACTGAGTCTCATCAGTAGAATTCTTTGTCAGACCCCGATCTCTAGCTTTTTTCCTTGTCGCTGGCTGATACTGTAGATGAAGGCCGGGCTATAGCTTTACAACTTGAATGTAAACATTCTGTAGGAGAGGAACCTCGTGAGGAATTCTGTGCTGTGGCGTTCGAGAGTCTCTTGCTGCATTTTGATCTTTAGTTTCCTCTGCATGCACTTGATGTTTCCTTCAGCAAAAGCTGTTGGACAAACCTTTAGACTGTTTGGTTGCTTTGATGGAGACGCATGCGACCAACCTGGCGGTGGAGACAACGTTGTTAATGCCTTAAACCTGGATACTGGCCAAGGCTTTTCACTCACGGGCGAGCTTACCTACTACGCGAACGCGAGTCCTGGCGGCGGCATTACGACTCAGCTTTCTCCTGTAGCAGGGGTGCGCCTCACGAATGCCTCGATTACATACGACGCCACTAATCCCGGACCCGCAGTGCACGAAGAACTCGACTTGATCTATTTTGAGCTCCCAAACCCTCTGGACCCTCTTTTAAGATACACGACAATCGGCTCGTACGACGGATTCTTTAACAACACAGCCGCTCTCGGGAATCGAGTATTTAGTATGCGGACAGTCGCCAACGGCGGGCTTGTTCGACTAGTTTTGCAATCGTAAAGTAAAATCGTTGGCCATGCTGTCGAGGTCAAACTGAGGGGTCCAACCCCAATCGGATCGTGCAGAAGCGTCCTCGAACTGAACGGGCCAACTGTCAATCAAGTCTGCAATCTTTGGATCCGTTTCAAATGTGACCTCGACGTTCGGAATTCGCGCGCGGATTGCTTCCGCCAAATCCGTCGATGACGGAGACAGTGCCTGGACGTTGTAGCAGCGTCGCGTCAGTTGCTCAGCGGGCGCTTCGCACAATTCAACAACCGCGCGAGTGAGATCATCGATATAAATCAAGGCCGGGTGACTTTGCGGACGGACGCGGAACGTAAACTGACCGTTGCGCATGGATTCGATAAAGGCCATAGAAGCATAGGAGCTGGCGGCTCCCGCATGTGCCCAAGGAGAAACGACGATGGGCACTCGTATGCAGCGGAAGTCGAGACCGTGTCGTTCGTGGTAGTAGATGCCCAGCCGTTCGATACAGGCTTTGGTGACACCGTAGAAACCGATGGGCCACTGAGGAAAATCCTCGGGTACGGGATTTGGCAGCGGTGCACCAAACGATGCAACAGAACTCGGGAAGAAAAAACGATTGACGTTGTATTGCAAAGATTGCTCGAACAATTCGAATGCACCGTCCATGTTGACTCGCCAAGCCAGTCCACGATCAGATTCAGACCGCCCAGACAGCAGCGAAGCAAAGTGGACAACGACATCTGGACGCGCGTGCTCGAAAACATGAGCAATATCAGCTGGATTGCTGATATCGCCCTGGATGTACTTGCATCCGTCTGCCGTATCAGCAACGGGCTGATCGGCGATGTCAAATAGCACAATCGTGCGATCCGATGCAGCCAGACGGTAAGTCAACTGACATGCGAGATTGCCTGCACCACCGGTAATGAGCCAGATTTCTTTCAAAATCGTCCTCCTGTACTAAACCGTCAAGCGTGTACATTCCCGTTGTGGGAAGCGGAAGTTAAAATCGAATCGACCCCCGTCCTATTTTCTTCGTCAATCTACTTTTCTATTTTGCCAATGTGCGATTTTTGTGCTTATAAAATCAATAATCGCTTTATTCTCTTCACTACCTCGCCCTTCAGCATATAGGGCAGGCCCAAAAGAAAAATAAACTTTTTTCGAATTATCAATCTTTCCCATATCGCTTATCAACCGACCCAGACCCCAAGCACTCGTCTCCAGCGCTACTGGCACGATGGGCATCTTTGAACGAGCGGCAAGCTTGACGCCAATCGAGTTGAATCTTTCTGGATCAAAATCCAAACTGCGTTTCCCCTCAGGAAAGATGATCAATGAGACACCCTTTTTAAGGCGTTCCAAGCCACCACTCAGCATGGTTTTTAAATCTCGTCTCGCGTCGCGTTGTGTGACCGCAATCGGATCACGTGAGCGCATGATATGCTTAAAAACCGGATAGTCGATCAATGCCTGCTTGACGACAAAAGTCACCTCATGAAAAGGCTGTACCAGTCACGGTAATATCATGGTTTCGAGCGTACTATTGTGATTGCCCACAACCAGACAAGGGCCTTCTAATTGCTGGAGATGCTCAATTCCCGTGATCTCGAATTCAACCCCAACCGATTCGAGGGCTCGTAGTACGTCTAAACTACTTCGCGCCCATTCGTCGCTACTGTAGAGGGATCGCTTTGCCAGCGAAGCAGATCGCAGCACAATCCGCGTTAATTTCAGATAGAATACAACGCTGGGAAACCAACGAGCAAACCAAAAAACACGTCGAGGTGCCGTGCGGTAAGACCCATCAACAAATGGCAGGAGAGACATAAAAGTGTATTCGTGCTAGGGACTAACCGGATAGAGGTCCTAGAATAGCAATTGTGGCCCTGAGAGGAAATTGCATTCTGTCTGCAAGAACTTAGGATCTTATGAAAACCTCTCCCTTACCCAAAGCAACATGGTCGCCACTATAAATGTCCACCTTGTTGTCGAGGGATTCTTCGCCTGCAGTAAAGCCATGCCCGCGCAGTTTTTGGTTGATCAGCGGTATGACTTGAACACGTGTATTGCAAGCGAATCGAAAGGAAGGCAAGAGGGCAGGGGGGAGGGGACCAAACAAACCTAATGTTCCCCGTCGCATTCCTGCGCCAGGGCGAATGCCACATTCACCAAAAATAAAGACTGTACCGGCTATCATATTGAAGCCCAGCATATCCCCCGCACTTCCTCCCACAGCAATCAAACCGCGTCGCATGGTGAGCCCAACTTCATTACCCACATCCCCATCTACCAGAATGGTTCCGCCCGTCATCCCCTTGACTGAACCTCGGTAAGCCGCCCCGACAAGATGTCCAGCATGTCCATGGATATGCAGGAGACCGCCACTCATTTCGGCGCCGGCCCAACCACCCGCGTCACCGGCAACTTCAATCCTACCACCACGCATCTCACTGCCAATATGCCTGCCACCTGGACCGTGAATGTGAATCTCACCCTCGGACATATGCGCACCAATCCAATGCACTCCAGAAAGATCGCCATGAAAATCAAATTGCAGGTCGCTCGCATTGCCCTCGATGTCAAACATTTCACCCAAGGGCAATTTCTGATTGCCATGAAAAATCTCGAATTCCCGAATCTCGGCCAGAGACTTATCTCGAGCCCACGTGGGGGTAAGCCCTTCGATTTCGACAGGAATGGTCGTTTGGCCTTGGTAGGTAAGTGCTAGTGCCATACTGATCGATACTCATTCTCTTTGAGGAAAAGGGGCTTGGGGAGTTTGGGATAGGCACGCTCGGAACGCCACAGAGGGCGTTCCCTACAGGGGTTCATTGATTGGGGGGTTCTTGGATTGGAGGGGTTCTTGGATAGGATATAAGGTGAGCCTATCCAACTACCATCAATCCCAAATATTCTTCTGCCATGAATCGCGGTGCAATTGTCCTTTGTGGTGGTAAATCTACGCGAATGGGTTCTCCCAAAGCGCTTTTGCCTTTTGGCGAAGAGAAGATGCTCCAGCGCGTGGTGCGGCTTGTCTCCGAAATCGTTCCCCATGAGCAGATTGTTGTCGTGAGTGCTCCGGGCCAGGAATTGCCTTCTTTGCCTGCTGCAGTGAGGCTTGCTGAAGACAAGCGAGCGGATCGTGGTCCCCTCGAGGGACTCGCTGCCGGCCTGCAGGCAATCACCTCTAAGACAGAAATCGTCTACGCCACTAGTTGTGACGTACCTCTGCTGCAACCTGCATTTATCGAATATCTGTTTCAGCAAATTGGCAATCATGATCTCGTCATTCCCCAGGAAGAATCGTTTTACCATCCATTGGCGGCTTGTTATCGTACTTCGGTTTTGCCTTCGATTCGCGAATTGCTCGCGGCAGATCGTCTGCGCCCCTTCTATCTCCTGGAAAAATTAGACAGTATCGCAATTCCTATCGACCAACTCCGCATAGCCGACCCCGAATTGGTATCACTTAACAATCTCAACACACCCACACAGTACCTGGCAGCGTTGGCGGCAGCAGGGTTCTCCGTTTCACCTGAATGGCAGGCTCAGGCCGACAAATAATTCTCACCCTTGGAATTGCCGAGTATTACCTGGGCAACACCGTGGCAACTTAGCCACAGCCGACAATTTCTGGATCGTGCAAATAACTGGAATCCACCGGATAATTTCGCCAACGGATGGAATAATACTTTTCGAACCAGTTCTGAATGTCTGTTTCGAGTTCTAAATCATACGCAGGCTGCACATGAAGCGTTTTGCCGATGGGAGTGCTTCGTATTTCGCCATTTTCTACTATCATCCGACCCGATTTGATCACCATACGTGGCATCTCAAACATGATCTCTTTGTTTTCGTGTGGCGTGTAGATCGTTATATCGGCGTCTGCCCCGGGACCAAGGTGGCCTTTGTTTTTAAGTCCCAGGATACGCGCTGGCCCTGCACGGGTAATGATGGCAATTTCGCTCAGGTTGTACTCGCGTTCGATGTCTGGCAAGGTCGAACGTTTGCCGACCAACGGATGACATGTCTTCAATACATCCTGCCGGTACGTGCGATCCATCAGGAAACGGATAATCTGAGGGTACGCCAAAAAAGATCCCCCGTTGGGATGATCGGTGCTCATCACCACCCGCCACGGGTCTTCGACGAGCAAATACCACTCCAGTCCAATGGCCCATTGCAAGGCGTGGACCAACGACTTGTTTTTGTATTTGATGGGAGTTATTCCGCAGCCGGCTTCCATTTCTGTGTCGCCGCTAAACCACTTGCCGCCGTACACATTGGACAGAAAATACCCCAACGGTCCGTCACCGGTCATGCTGGTAGTTTCGCCAAACAGTACCTGCCCCACATCCACCGTAATATTGGGATGTGAATTAACATACTCTGCCAGCGGTACAACCTTGCTGTTAAATGTGTTTTCATCGCCATCACCACCCCCATAACTATGGAACTGGATGTGCGTGATGTGTCCCCGTCGTCCTTCCAGGGCTTTCATGGTCTCAAGCGTGGTTTCCCAGTTGCCCGGCATGCCCAGATTGTTGCAATGGATATGCACGGGGTGGGGGAGTTTTAATTGCTGGGCCGCATGGGCAACCTGACTGACAATCTGTCGCGGGGTCACATTAAAGTGATCCACTAGCGAATCGAGGCCATGGACATTGCCTGCCTGCTTGTGCTTCCAAACCTCGACGCCGCCGGGGTTGACCAGCTTGGGTGCAAATCCTTTGGCTGCAGAAAGCAGCCACGCCACAAATGCCTGAAGTTTTTGGGGCTCGTTTTCTCGAATGGACTGCATCACGTAGTGATTGTTACCCATCAAGACATAAAAGCCCTTGTCGAGACAAGGTGTGTCTTCAAACTCCTCGTGAGCATGACGTGCCCCAAGTGGCGGAATTGCCGCGTCAAATGCCGTCGTGTAGCCCAAGCCCGCGTATTTGTAGCCCGTTGCAAACGTACTGGGTACGCTGCCCATGGTGCCGCTATGGGTCAGCTCAGTGCGATGAATTTGCTCTGCTTTACGTTTTTCTTCGGGACGCATTTTGCGAGCGACGTTCACTTTGGGACCCGCTATGTGGCAATGCATGTCGATACCTCCAGGCATCACCACCAAACCACTGGCATCAATGGTTCGATTCACGGGAGCAGACGGGTCACTGGGCGACTCGACAATTTTGCCGTCTTCGATCCACAAATCTCGAACCTCGCCATGACACCCATTGGCTGGATCGTAGACCGTTCCGTGGTAGATTAAAATTAGCTCAGCCATAAGGATCACTTAATCGCAATGTATGCCAAGGATTGCTTTCACGCGCTGCTCGATATTACTGAGCACTTCTAAATCACTCGGATGGGGTGATTCAAAGGCCGGGCGTAATGGTATGGGCACATCATCCATGCGGTAAACGGTCCCTGGTGCGTTGATGCCATAAGTGGCCACCGTAAAGGCGACTTCTGCAGCGCGTGTGGTGGGGGTTTCTTTTGCGTCCAATGCAATGTAGGGAATGGATCCCAGATGCTCGCGTGCTGGTTGCGAGAAGTTGGCCATTGGGTCGCAGGCAATGATCAGACCGCTATCGGCTTCTCTATTGGCGAGCGTGTCCGAGGTGGTGTATTCCCCCGGATTGAATCTTGGATAACCACGATTGTGATTGACACCAAACGGATAACCGGTGCGCCATGAAACGACATTGTCGGCCCCCGTCACGTTGCCGTGTCCCCGGTTGGGTTTCGCCACAAACCGAGTATGCGCATTCATATCGCGCGTGAGTGCCAGCAAGGCTTCGCTATTGGCATGTTTTCCGCGCGTCATGGTAAGCCCCATGCCAAAGAAAATGACGCCAAACTTCGCCGCTTTCATGCGGTCCATTAAATCCTGCCAGACGGCCAATTCGATGCCCGTTTCTTTTTGAACCGTTTGGGGATCGAGCTGCAGACCCTTTGCCAGGGCACGTAAAGTCCACAGCCCTTCAAAATCTTTGCGGGGTTTGATCTGTAAAAAAATATCGGCCGCTTTGGCACTTTTGGTTTTACGCACGTCGACGATCACACACGTACGATCCTTGCGACCATTGGGTAAAAACATGCCCTTGGGCATGAGGCTGTACTTGGTAAAGTGCCGCGGATGACTTTCGGCCGGGTTGGATCCCCAGAACATAATGAAGTCGCCCCGGTTGGCCACTTCTCCCAACGAGCATGTCACCTCACCCACTCCCTGAAAAGCCATCCCCGACGGGCCATGGCAAACGCTGGTGGTCGTATCGATGGTTCCATTGATCCAATCGGCAATGCCCACAGCGACACGTTGTGCCTCGCAAGGTGAGTCACTTAATCCGTACACGATGGGATACTTGCCATCGGTAAGAATCTTAGCAGCTCGATCGTATCCCTCTTCCACAGTGGCCGGCTGGCCCTCGATTAGACAAGACGGTTTGTCTTCGATCTCATGATTCAGAAACCAGGCTTTGCCCAGCACGCAGGCTCGCTGTGCCTTGACGATGTGGTTGTTTTCAACCGTTAAATCAATGTCATCGCATACACAGCCACAAAAAGTGCAGGTTGCATCTTTAACAATCTTCAGATCCCCAGTCCCATGGGGGGGCGCGTTTTCAACGATTGCCACGGAAAAATGCTCCCATGGCACGATTTCTATTTAATCTCGCCTATCCCAAGTCGTACCACCAAGGCAGGCGACGGGAGCACTGGCTCCAGTCCAATTCAGCGTGAAAACGCTAGCAAAATAATTCGTCAGTCTACCGTCTCTGAGTTGTGAGAAGTTGTCTATTATTTGAGAATTTTCATCTCCACATCAATTCCTTTGCTCGTTGGCATACCCGAGCCATGGGTGTCTCCCCCCATAAGCTGACTTGAAATATCACCATAAGCAATAAAAAGCAGACCTTCTGGCAGCTCATCTGCCTTGGCCTTGATCACCGACACCTCAACCTGCTGGCCACGCTCACTGGTCAACTGTACCCGGTCACCAGGCACGAGACCCAACCGCTCCATATCTCCGGGAGCAACCTGGAGCGAGTTGATTTCGGTCTGGTACTTCTCTTGATACTTTCCCTCACTGATTCCGCAACCTTGATTGCTGGTACGGCCTGGAATGAGGATAAACGTTTCGGGCATAGGCCTATTCTGGCAGGATCTCAGGCGAGATCAAGAGCGGGTTTTTGTCGCTCTCCACGCCAACTCACGAGCCCGAGCCGCCCATGCCAGCCAGTCCCGGCGGGTACCCATCCGCCGACCAACCGCGTGCCAGATTGTAGGCTTGAATGAGAGCCTGTAAACGCTCTGGTGAAAGCTGCGCACGTGTGTCCTCAGGCAACGTGGTATGCAGCATCCGCTGTGGCAGAGTGTCTTCTGCCGGTGTCCAGCCAGCACGAATATTGAACTCTTTTTTTGCCGTTACGATACGCTGTGCCGTTGCACGGAGTTCTGTGGCCGTTGTGTCCCAACCAGTTACCAACCTCAACATCTCGGCCGCTTCTGCATAGTAATCGACAAACACTCCTCGCAAAAATTTACACAAAATGAGCGAATCCATGATCGCGGCCTTATCTTCTGTTTCGACAGCCAGGCCAGCAGCTTCAGGCTCCACCTGCCGGCGATCGACGGCATCCGAAAAGTCAACTTCATAAGCACCTGAACGATTGTGGTCGGCCCCACGCAAACCAACGGCAAAACCCAAAGCCATCGTTTGCAAACCGCGGGGGTCATAACCGGGTATCTCCAAACCTTTCACCTGTGGCGCAAAATGAATTGTGTCCTGACCCAATTTCAGCGCTAGCCGACGGCTGCCCAGAGCCAATTGCGGTCCCAGACCCTTGCCACTGGCAATTTCGGTGAGCCCGCGCAGGAGCGCTGCTCCCTCGCCAAAACGAAGCCAGGGAGCATCCAGAATCCGGCGTTCGGCACATTCCATGGCAAAGGCGATCGTACCACCGGCACTGATCGTATCGAGCCCCTGTTCGTCACAAAGCTTTGAGGCTGCCAATACCGTCTGTGGATCGTCAATTCCGCATAAGGGACCAAGCGCAAAAAGGTTTTCGTACTCCAAGCGGACCTTGTCTGTCTTGCCGTCGCGTCCTTCTCCGATTGAGTAGATATGCTCACAACCAATAGTGCAGGCCGCACAGGAGGCACGCATCCGCTCACGATTGACACTCAGTTGTTCTGGCGCGATGGTGGCTGCACCCGCAAAACTTCCCTGCTGAAAATTTCGTGTCGGCAATACGTTGAGACGATTAAATACCAGCAAGTTCGAGGCCGTACCAAGCTCGCGGTATTTGGCAGTTGCCGGGCCAAAGGACTTATTGGATAGTTCTTTGGCCAATTTGAACAAGGCCTCGGGTTCAGCCCACTCGGACCTCTGACAACCGCGCACGGCAATGGCTTTAATATTCTTGGATCCTAAGACCGCTCCACTCCCTCCGCGACCCGCATGGCGGCCATCATGCGAAATCGTCGCGTAGTGAACTTGCCGCTGCCCGGCCGGGCCGATGGTAGCAATCTGAAAGTCCTCGCCCAACTGTTTTCGTAAGCGCTGTTGGGTTTCGCTATTGGTAAGTCCCCACAACTCATGGGCCGGTTGAATACACAGATCCTGACCATCAATCACCACAATTGAAGGCTCGTTTGCCCTTCCCACCAAAAGTAGCGCATCATGACCGGTCATCTTGCCTGAAATCGCAAAACGACTACTGGCCAGTGAATCGTTGATGCGATTCGTAAGTGGACTTTTGGAGACCACGGCAAATTTGGCCGAAGTTGTCAGTGGACTGCCCACGAGTGGACTAAAGACAAAAGCAATTACGGCAGCGGGAGAGAGTGGATCTACTTCGGCCGTACCCTCATCCAACAGCAGCCTGACACCCAGTCCACTGCCTCCCACAAAAGCGCGCAGCGTCTGCTCGTCCAAGGCAACCTGTGTCGCCTGTTGGGTCGTCAGATCGACTCGTAAGTATTTGCCGTGATAGCCAAGCATGTTTGAGGAGGGAGGAGCAAGAGTGTTAAAACGATATCCAATTTATCCTCCAGCATCGAGCGACAATAGTAGCAAAGGGGTGCTCTTGGTGATAGGCGTCTGCGGGTCGGTGATGAACTTCTGCCCTCCAAGATTGGCCGTGTAACCGGGACGTAATTGTTGGCCATCGATACAGGTCTCGGCGAGCTCTGGATAGCGAGCAGCCAAATCACTGAGAACTTCGCCCAGACACGACCCCTCGGCGGTTGTCGTTGCTACCCCTGCCCGAGCGCGGGGGATACCAAAAAATTCGACTTCGACACGCATGCGAAATAACGTTTCTTGCTGTGGGGAGAGATCCGATGACAATCCTCCAGCATAAGGGGCCGGTCCCTCAGGAACAACGCAGATAGGATTCTTTGTCTGGGCTTGTTAGTCTATTTCAAAACCCAACCACTCCTGCTGGCTGGAGAGGGGGGGCTTTCGGTCCTTCCGATGGCTACAATCGAGTTATGAAGCGGGACTACTTTCTAAAAAGAATCCACACGATAACACGCCTAGAAATGTTGCATCCATCCCACTTGCCCCAGACGCCACAGCCACAAAGTGTTTGTCCCCCAAGGCAAAGACACCTTTTTCATCCTGCCCTCCTTGAGACAGTTGCCACGCGATTATTCCAAATTCTTAGGCTGGTACTTGTTAGTTGGTGCTTTCTTCTCCCCCTCTGTGGTTGCTCGAAATTTCAGCCCGCCCCCAGTAAAACGCTACGCCTGGCGACCACGACAAGCACACGGGACTCGGGACTTCTGGATGCGTTGCTGCCTCCGTTTGAAAAAGAGCAAAACGTGCGCGTCGCGGTGATTGCAGCAGGCACGGGCAAAGCACTCAAACTGGGTGAGGCGGGAGACGTTGATGTGGTCATGGTGCATGCACGTGCAGCGGAACTGGCGTTTATGGAAAACAAACATGGCATTCGTCGCGAAGAATTCATGTACAACGTGTTCGAACTGCTGGGACCTTCCAACGATCCGGCTGCGGTGCGTGATTTATCAGCACCAGAAGCGTTGTCAAAAATTGCCGCCAAGAAGCAGCGTTTTATTTCGCGAGGAGATGACAGCGGAACGCATAAACGAGAAAAGTTATTTTGGAATATTGTTGGCGAACGTCCGGATTGGCCTGAATATATTGAGACGGGCCAAGCAATGGGTGAGACCCTGACAATTGCAGATCAAATGCAGGGCTATGTACTCACCGATCGTGGAACCTATCTTCAATTTCGTAATAAAATAGCCCTTGTCCCACTTGCCAGGGAGAACCCAGAAATGAAAAACGTCTATGGTGTGATTGTCGTCAATCCGGCCAAACATCCGGCCATCAATAATCATTTGGCCAGTAACTTGGTCGACTATCTCTTGGCTGCCGATACGCAGAAAAGAATTGCCAATTTTCAGATTGCGGAAGAAACACTATTCTACCCTCTGCATCTGGTTCCGACCGAATAGGAGCAGACTATGCAACTTCTGAGGGACGGAATCTGCGAGGCCATCATGCTGTTGTGGGCCGGGGATCCCCTGGTTCTGTCAGCAGCCCTGCGAACCATCTGGATATCCTTTGCTGCCGTTAGTTTGGCAACTCTCGTGGGCTTCCCGTTGGGTATCCTGCTGGCTCGTGCTCGTTTTTGTGGTCAACACCTGGTGGTCCTGGGTTTCCGGGCAGGCATGGCACTGCCGACAGTGTTTGTCGGGATAATGTGTTACGCGCTGTTTTCGCGTCGCGGAATTCTGGGGCCTCTGGAGTTGCTCTATTCACCCTGGGGTATTGTTTGTGGTGAATTATTCTTAGCCATCCCGATCGTCGTGGGGATTACGCATGGAGCCATTCAATCACTCGACCCGCGCATCACCGAAACTGCCTGGACCCTGGGCGCGGGACCACTGCGTCGCGGTCTGACCTATTTATCGGAAGCCCGTGTGGCGGCTTTGCTTGCAGTTCTTACAGCACTGGCCCGCTGCGTCACAGAATTAGGAATTGCCATGATTGTGGGGGGCAATCTTAAAGACCACACCCGTACATTGGCCACAGCGACAGCTTTAGAAACAGGCAAGGGAGATTTTGCGCGCGGCCTAGCGATGGGTTTGATTCTGCTCCTGATTGCTCTGCTAGCCACCAGCCTGATAGGTTTATTAAGCCGCGAGCACAAAAGATAGGCTTCGAGATGATCGAAATAGCAGATTTGAAATTAACCCGGAATGACCAGCATATTTTGTCCGTTGATAAACTCCAGTTGGCACCCGGTGAACGGCTGGTCGTGCTGGGTCCCAATGGTTGCGGCAAGTCTACCTTACTACGGATACTGGCCGGTTTGATAACCGATTATTCGGGTACCTGCCAGATCGATGTCAGCCATTCCTGGCGAACTTATGTGCATCAGCAGCCTTTCTTATTTCGAGGAAGCGTTTTACAAAACGTTCGTTACGGATATCAAACGAGAGCAGGGCAGGGAGCTTCGCCCATGGATTGGTTACAGCGAATGGGTTTGGGAAAGATGGCTCATCGATCTACCGAGAATCTATCGGGGGGAGAAATCCGCCGGATAGCCCTGGCCCGCGCCTTGGCAACCCATCCGAAACTCTTAATACTCGATGAACCACTGGCCGAACTGGATCCTACGTCTGCCCAAACCGTGTGCCGGGTACTGAACGAGTTGTCCGATACGACGGTTATCATCGCATCACCCGTTGATCCACCTCCAGAACTCAAAAGCCAACAATTTACGATCCAGCACGCTAGCCCTAGCCCGTGCTAAAAACCAATCCCAGAAGATGGACCCATGAAAGCTATCTGGTACGAAAAACTTGGGACAGCCTCCGACGTCCTACAATACGGCGACATGCCTCACCCCGAACCGGCCGCCGGTGAAGTACGTGTGAAAATTGCCGTCAGTGGGGTAAACCCGATCGACGTCAAACGCCGTCAAGGTGGTCGCGGGTCGATGANCGCGCCTCGTGTGGTGCCTCATTTTGACGGCGCAGGTACCATCGATGCAATTGGCGAGGGTGTAAAGCAGAGGAGCGTAGGGCAGCGTGTCTGGATCTATGGCGCTCAATGGCAGCGCGACTTCGGTACGGCCGCCGAGTTTGTCACACTCCCTGCCGATCTAACTCGTGCATTGCCGGACAATTGCAGTTTTGCAGAAGGTGCCTGTTTGGGCATACCCGCGCTAACCGCATATCGCAGTGTGTTGGTGAACGGCCCNGTGGCTGGCAAGACCCTCCTGATCACTGGCGGTGCGGGGGCCGTGGGACGCTACGCTATTCAATTTGCCAAACTTAGCGGTGCCAGCATCATTTCCACAGTCAGTTCTGATGAAAAAGTAGAATTGGCAACCTCAGCCGGAGCGGACTACGTCTTGAATTACNGCACCGAAAATGTAGCCGACAGGATCAAACACATTACTGCTGGAGAAGGCGTCGATCAGATTGTCGAGGTCGAATTTGGAGGCAATCTAGCCACCAGCGTGGACATCCTGAAAACGGGTGGGAGCCTTGTCTCCTACGCATCGCAGGCAAGTCCGGAGCCGGTCTTGCCTTTCTACGAAATGATGTACAAAAGCCTGTCTGTACACCTGGTTTTAACATTCGGTACCCCGGCCGCAGCCTTGGAAGAATCGCTGGCAGCCATCAACGGATGGCTCGTATCCGGAAAACTAAGCCATACTATCGGCTGCAAATTTCCACTCTCCGAAACGGTAGCAGCCCACGAAGCGNTCGAGCAGGGCACACTCGGAAAAGTTTTAATCAACGTTTCGGAAGCAGTATTATAGCGCTGGGTTTATGGCGAGCTCGATTGGTTTACGGCGAGCTCGACTTGGCGGAGCTAAGATCTCGCAGCGCGCTGGTGTGGTTTTTAGTCCGTAGCGTGCGTGTATCGCTAGCGAAACGCTCCTTTGCGATGCATAAAGGTTTGCTTGCAATTGATTGTGNTGCTCGCTCCCTGGCAATTCAGTAAGTGCTGTCGCCGGCGAGGTCAGCCAGGTCGTTGCTGGCTCTCTCTGCCGTAGCTTGCATCCTATCACTTTTACCAAGGTATGACGTAGTTCATACTTTATTCATCGATGACGATTCTGCTTGCGGTAAAANGATTGCTTAAGCCTTTGAGATCGGCTTCAAAGTACTCCTCCACACGAGCTCCATCCAACCNTCCGTGGGTGAGGGCACATTGTATGATTTCTTCTGGCATGACAANCTGCCCCGCTTGGGCCTGGCATTGTAGTCGGTTGGCGATGTTCACAGTTTGGCCAAAGCGTCGATCGTTGTTTTTTTGCCCCCCGATATGGATTTTNGCCTTGTTGGAGATTGGNATCGATGCTCAGGGCCTGCCGGGCAAGTNGATTCGCTATAAAAAACGTATTGACCCATGAAAAAGCCGAAACAATGCCCAGCGTGGTGCAATTTCGATTNGTAGCGCAACATGCGTTCCCTTACCTTCTACATGCGTGAGTGAATGTTCGTAGGTGTATTGCAGAGCAGGACCATTATGAAATAGGCGGGTAATCGAGAGGCGTTCTGGCCGATTCCACTGGAACGGTTGTTCTTCGTAAACAAGTTTGAGTCCATAGAGCCGAGTTCTTACCAGGTGCCTCGTAGCCGTCTTGCTCTCGATCGGTTCACTGACGAGNGTCGTATTGCCAACTNCTTGATTGAGTTGTGCCGTATCGGCAAGCGCAACCCATAAATCGTCAGCAGGAGACCGACATTGAATTTCGCGGGTTGCGAGAATTGGTTTCATGCATTCCCTGGCTCCTCAGAATTCTGGTTGGGCTTGGCAAATAACAAGATTGTCCGTAACTGCAAAAAATCTTGCCCACTTTTACAGTAGATATTACCAGGCCAACCGATATATACAGTCGAAGCTTCAAGTTCCACTATATTACTGACCTAATGCAGCCGATCGATTTGATTGTCTTGATCNGAGAGAGTAACAGATGAAGATGTGGGTAGGAGTCGAAGGCACCGCTTGAGCATTGGCCATGCGACTAAAATTCCTCAAGCTTCTCATTCTACGATTTCAAACGGCACACTGGCCTGGCCAATTTTGTGGCTCAGACGATCGGTCACGACAAGGCGTAGCTCGTATTTGCCAGGGTAGATACGCGTTGGAAGATCAATACCNTACTGCATGTGAAAGTCGCGGCGAATATTCTGGCAAGTATCCTCAACCTCCGGAAAATCTCGACCCTCGACGCGCTGGCCGTTCAGNTCAACAACCTCATAACTGGTGGCCAGCAAGGTGCGGTAGCCTTTTTGAGTTGATGTACTCTGAAAATTTTCGATCTCACTATACAGCGAAACCTGTTGCCCCGGATGAAACTCANTGTTTTCACGCCGTTGGTAAACTCCATAACCGTCTACCGAATTCACAAATGTCAAATTGCGTATCTGGAGGGTAGCCAATTCAGAAAGTTTTGCGCGAGCCTGATCTAAATGTACCAAGCTGCCAGCAGCGCGCCGCTTGTCATCAGGCTGACGATGGATGTCAAGAAAGGTTGCGATCGAGAACATCTGCTTGGACCAATAGTCTTGCATGGCTGGAGACACACCTGAAATCGGCGTGAGCGCTTGCTCATCTTGGCCGGCCAATTGCCGTAAAAGCCGCAAACGCATTTGCATCTGCACCTCTTGAATACTACCTGGAGGCTCTTGGGTTGCCAATTCTAGATCGGATATGGCACGTTCAAGATGGTTTTGCCAGGACACCTTTTGCGGTGATTGTGCCGTGTAACTCGTTTGCTGTATGGCTACTGGGTTGGTAGCAGGCGCAAGTGTACGCTGTTGATTTCTNGGTGTGGAAATAGTAGGTGCCGAACCCGAAAGATCAACGGCAACTGCTGTTGGTTTTGCTGGTGTTGTTTTGTCTGTAGTCACGGCATCACGGAATGGAGGTTCAGGAGGCCGTTTTTGCATCTGTGTGACTGTTTCTATGACTTTTTGTGTTGCCGATTTATTCTCCTCTTCTTGCAATACTTGCAAACAAGTCTTTTCTTTCGCGGCCAACTGTTGTCGATAAGCGAGTGCTGCCTGAAACTGCTCAACAATTAATGGCCAATTCTCAGGTTTCGCATCTTTGAGGTCCGCCAATAGTTCTTGCTTGGCGATAGGATCGATCGCTTCGATCTCCTGGAGTTGATCCAGTACGGCAATCATGGCCTGTTCCTGGCTTTCTTGTACCTGATCCGCGTTTAATGTACGGGGCTCTTCCGCAAGAGAACCGGCTGTCTTTGCTGTTTTGTTAGAGATTCTTTCCTCCGATAGTCGGTCTACCGACAGAGAATCTTCTGACGTGTCATAGGTACGGGCCATGGAATCGACAGGCCAGGGTCCTTGGCAGCCAACGACTGATGAGAAAAGTAATACCAGGCCGAAAGTAGCTTCTACAATCTTTGTTTTAGAAGTTCGTTGCGTCATACGTGAATTTGTCCAGATTGCTAGCGCAAAGATCCCCCATCGATATGCCAAGTCCATCTCCACACGTCTGTGGTCGTTTGGACAAGAGGCGGATCGTAGAAAAAAAACGACCCTAAGACAAGTTCACTGGCCCCCAAAACGCGGACCGTTATCGGTTGGTCATTGGTTGGGGGCGCATCTGCTGTGAAAGCCGCACAATGAGTGTTTCTAAGACCCGTCTGGCACGGTCTTTCGTTGAATTGTACCCCTTGAGTTCCAAGTCGGCTGCTAGCAGCCAATGGTACAATTGCGAGGCTCTCTCCCTGCCAATTTGACGAAGCTGCCTCTCAGCCGTCTTGAGTTTGAATGGGGGCATACCACTTTGCTCAAGAGCTGCACGCAATGGAATCTTGCGGCCATTTTTTTCAGAATTACCAATAATCCTCACAGCAGCAGCAAAGCGGCGCAATGTTGAGGCCATCTGTGGCAACAGGGCATGAGGCTCTTCACCGGCGATGATCAGTCGATCGAGTTGATCCAGCGCGTCATGGGCCCTCCCATCTGCGGCCGCATCGATCATGTCCCATGTCTTGCGTACTCGCCACCCACCCACATGAGCGCGTACTAATGTTGCATCAATCGGGTTTCCTTCCTCAACCAGCAGGGCCAACCGGGCAACTTCCTGGCAAAGAATGCCAACTTCTGTGGGCAATAAATCCAGCAACACATCGACGGCCCCACGTTCTAGTTTTGCGCCATGCTGCTTGTGGGCCAACTGGATGAGCCAGTCCTTGAGATGCTTTTTAAATCCCGTAAATTCTTTATTCTGTTGTGGAACCTGACAACGAATGGTCAGGCCACATTGAGCTACAGCCTTGGCAAGTCGTGTGTTGGCTGGCCAGGAGTTTACCTCCAACACCAACAATGCGTCTGCCATGGGTTTAGACAAATAATCTTCTAATTGCTCACGATACTTTTTCACAAAAGGATCTGCTTCCTCAATAACCACCAGCCGCTGCCCTGATCCAAAGAGCGAGCGTTCGCAAAGTGTATCGAAAACATCTCGCAACTCCGCGATTTTTCCATCGCAAATTCTCAGAGTTAGTGCATCCTCCTCGCCATTGCCTAAAGTGGCTTTCAATGCCATCCGGACTTCGTGGCGTAAAAAACTTTCATCTCCTGTCACCGCGCACACGGGAACCTGCAGAGCTTCGCCAGCTGCCAAGAGGAACTCAAGTGCCGTAGTAGGAGATGCTTTGTAGGGTTTGGATGGTTTGGCCATGCATCGACTCAAAAGGGATCTGCGAAACGTATCGTTCAATCAAGCGACTAATTTACCGGAAATTCTCGTCCCTTGCGAGGGATGGTGAGTTTTTGAAACACATTGCAATGCGTGCGTTTTGCTTGTGTTTTTCGAAGTTGCAAATTACTCTGAAGGAAGAGAAGAGGCCTTCTCGTTCACTTTTCGCAAGTTCGGAAAATTTGGATTCTCTGCTAATTTGTCCTGGTTCAGTAGCTCCAGAGTAGCCCAGCGTCTACCGGTACATTCCCTTGTAGGCAATCTATCACCCGAGGAGTAGAACTAATGCAACTAGCTTTTCAGAGAGCTGCCTGCTGGCAGATTCTCTTTGTTTTTTCATCTAGCTTGATTCTTGTTTTTGGATGGGCTGGTTTAGGAGAGGCTGCGCTTGCTCCCGGTGCCGAAGAGATTCTCCATCTAGAACATGAGGAGGAAGCTCACAACGTAGAACATGACGAGGAAGCTCACGACGATTCTGACGAGGGGCCTGAAGCATTGCAACTTGCAAGTCACTGGACCAGAACAGCTACCAACGGGTTAGATTTTACGCAAGGCAATCCCACGACACTTACGTGGAGCTTTGTCCCTGATGGAACGACTATTAATTCGGGTGTCGGAGAACCCGTTTCAGGTAGTTCCCTGATTTCTTTTCTAGACGGTTTGCACGGTGCGGGACCCGGTGGTTCTGATTTAACCTTAAGACCTTGGTTCCCCATTTTTAACACCAGTTTCAATCGTATTGCCGAACTCTCAGGGATCACCTACGTTTACGAAGATGATGATGACGGCGTTGTCTTAAGCGGCAGCACTTCTAGTGCCGTGGCAGGCGTTCTTAATACGCGAGGTGACGTTCGAATTGGAGCGCATCCCATTTCAGGAATCAATGGTGGTGTCTTAGCTTACAACTATCTTCCCAATGGTAGCGACATGGTCCTCGACACCCAGGATCCACTATTCTTCGACGCAAATGACATTCGTTTTCGCAACATCATACAACATGAGGCCGGTCATGGCCTCGGTCTGCGTCACGTCGAACCGGTTAATCGGACCAAGCTTCTGGAGCCTTTCATTACATCACAGTTTGAAGGTCCACAAATCGACGACATTCAGGCAATTCATCGTCACTATGGGGACTTTTTCGAAAAAAGCAATGGAGGTGCCGGCAACAATGTCTTTGGCAATTCAACTCCGTTAGGAGTTGTATCGATCGGTTCCACCGTGTCGATTGGCACCGATGCAAACGACGCAGGCACAGCAATTGAAGTCTTCGTCTCAGAATCTGACTTCATCAGTATCGACGACAATTCAGACATCGATTACCTGAGTTTTACTCTTCCCGCAGCAGCCATTGTCGATTTAACACTCACCCCAGCTGGTGGCCCGATCTACGAACAAGGGGCTGACAATACAAATGGATCCAATAATGACCCCACAGCTCCTTTTGATCCAACTGCCCAAAGTGATTTAACACTCTCATTATTCGACACAACTGGTATCGGAAATCTGGTCACCGTAAATGATGCCGCCCTCGGTAGTGCTGAAGTGATCTCCAATCAAATCCTGGCAGCTGGAACTTACTACGCACGGATTACTGGACAGCACAATGCGACCCAACTTTATCAGTTGGATGTTTTTGCCAGCGCAGTGCCAGAGCCAACGACCCTCTTGTTTGCCCTGATGGGTCTGGTCGCAGCGTCCAGCATAAGAAGGCATACTCGATAACAGAAGAAAAAAGCCACGCCAAGCTTCTGAGGCGATGTCCAATTCTACAAAGACTTCTCCGCATGCTTTGAGTGCAGGGCAGGACAATCAAGATTTATTTCTGACTGACTGAACGAGCCGCATGTATTGGTTCGGCACTCTTAGCAACCGGTCTGACATTACGCAACCGTCCCGTCGGTTGCGGTCGAGGCAAAGTAATAGGCAAGGGACTTTCTTGTGATGCCACATTTCCTGCCGTATCTTGCGCTTCGATTCGCAAATAAAATTTTGCCGGCACATGACGTTCGATGCGCCAGCTATATTTCCCACTATTCTCTAGTCGAGTGGCAATTGTCGACCAGGGCCCCTTGGGTTGAGAACTATAATACAAGGCAATCGGTCGTGTTTCTAAATTGGAGTCCTTTGCATTCCATGTCACCAAGAGGTGGCCAGCCAGATCGCCTTGTCCCAGTTCCGCACTGTTTAAGGTTAAACTAGGTGGTAGCAAATCAACTTGCACCTTCAATTCAGGTTCATCACCAGATCGCGGGTGTGCTACAGGAGCCCCACCCGCTCCGTGGACCACGATGCGAAACCCATAGTTTCCTGATTCTGCCACAGTCACTCTCAAGGGACTCCGATTGTCAGGGTCCGTGCCATAGCTTTGCCAGGTGCGGCCCCTATCATGAGTTCCCCACAGTTCAACTTTCGAAACACCCCATGGCCCTACGGACTCAATTTCGTACTCCACATCAAACGTTTGCGAGTTGACGATACGCAAAGCGCCCGAGGTCACAGCATCGGACGCAGTCCAATTGTCTGTTAGGGTGCCCTCTTGTTGTCCATCAACCTCAGCAGAATCCGGACGCGCATACTTTGTGTCCATCGGAGTAATCGCTAGTGTCTGTGGTGAATTGCTTTGTGTTTGTTCCGCCCGAGAAGTTTCTTCAACTACATGTTTTCCAGAACTTTGTCCGGCGCCCACCATGGAATAAGGATTATGTATTGGCGGTGCCGACACGACTGAAGAGGCAATATGCGGTGTTTGCATGTTGATTTCTTGTGGCAACTGGTTGGGTGGCAACCGATTGGAGAGGGGCCAGTCGTAACTTGGCAATTGCGGCTTGGCCAGAAAGGGATCCCCATGCTGAGTCCCCACTTGCGGCGAAACGTTCGTATTTTGTCTGGCACTAGAGTTCGTGAGCGCTGGACCGTTCTCGACGACTTCTGATTGGGCTTCAGCCCGTTTGCCGGCTTGATCAGCAACCGTAGCACGCACCTCAACTCTCTTGGGTCGGGCTGGTGGTTGCCAGGTCACCCGACCTGACAGTTTATCAGATTGAGCCACATCATGATTCGTCAATGGCAGTCGTGTCCAGGAGCCCTTGCCAGATCGAACCTCCAGGAGAAGTGTGGCGGGATCGAGATTTATATCAAAGGCCTCATAACGTACGACGACCTCTCCCGTAGCGCCCCAAGTAGCCTTCAAGTCCAATGTGGGTTTGTTTGTGTCTACAATAATTCGTAATTGGGGCTGAATTGCCCCTGCGTTTTTGGCTTTCCCAGCACGATCAATATGACGTACCGCAAACCAAAAATCGCCATCCGACTCAGCCAAATAGCTGAATCCTTTTACATTTGGNTTTGCTTCTTGCAGTAGGCGCCAATCACTAATCCCATNACGCGATAGTAGTAATTGAACTTTTTTTATTTCCTGGAAGAACTTCTCGTTCTGGTTGGCTTGATAAGGAATATAAAAAAGTTTTTCCTGCCAATGAATCGGTTTTAGCGTCGGACTCTGGGCCTGGGCATAGCTTCCAACACCCTGTTTTTCACAAACAAGAGCTAATGCGCTCAGAATTGCCAGAAACCGCAGGGAGGCCAGCAGCAACCTACTACGGACCAGTGCCATGAGATGAATCCCTGTAAAACGAGGTTAAAATACGAACCAGCACATCGTGTATGTATTGCGCAATGGCCCCTATTCCCCAACTATCGGGATCTTGCAGAGTGAGAGCTAACGNCAAGTGTGTCGCTTCAGCTCACGAAGAATAGATAATCTGTAACGACTTGACTGCTGAGAACCATTTGGCTGCTAAAATCAAAGGGTTTTCTTATATATGCTCTTCCTCACGCAGCTTTCGACCATTTCTGGACGACAGACTCGTTTCTCGCCATAATGGAGAGTGGAACAGGGGGTTTACTCGCCTGAAGAGGGTGCTGCCATGATGGCAGTGCAGTGAAATGTACGAAAAATTCGAAATGCTGTCCAAAGCTGCACTTTTGTTTGCAGCTATTTTCGTCATAACCGCAATAGGCTTCGCTGCTTTGCGAAGCTATCGGGATGATAAGGCTGAAGACAGGTCAGACAGTAGTGATTTGATNTCAAAGTTTAGAGATCTCCATGAGGAGGGTGGGCTCAGCGACGAAGAATTCCGAACTATTAAAACGAAGCTAGCACGAGAGCTCAAAGCAGAGTTAAACAATAACAACCACAGCGGTTAGGGCAGGTTAATCCGGCCACAACATATGCTGCGGATGAGTCCGGCTTCTCGGGTTATGGGGCACACCCAACTGCTGTTGGATGCATCCCCCCGAAGAGGCCGATGAACGACTCTCGTTGAGGCTACGTAGAAACAANAAACTGCAACTGCCAGCTACAATCACCAGAAATGTAAGGAGTATCGTTTCTAAGAACCCTATTGCTTTTCGAAGCGATAATACATTTCGATTGTTGGCTACCAGGTTGTGTTTGTAACAGCTAAGCCACGGCTCGGCTGGACGGACATGGATGACCTCTCCAGGTTAGAACTTCGAGCGACACCTAGGAATTGAATAGCGAGGTAGTTGGGACGGCGATGCCCCAGCAACCAAGCATACTCCCGGAAGGAAAGCTAGCATGCCCTCTGGCAAAGAAATCAGTGGACGGCGTGGCGGAACCACGAAGAAGAACGCCTTCTGCTCTTTTTGTAGAAAGAGTTATCGAGACGTCGGCCCATTGGTCGAAGGTCCTGGCGATGTTTACATTTGCGGCGAATGTATTGAGTTATGCCAGTCCATTCTCGAACAAGAGCGCAAACGCCGTGGCTCGAGTAAGCGGCTATTTACTAAAATCCCCAGCCCGCGAGAAATCGTGACCNAGCTTGACGAATACGTCATTGGTCAGGATGCAGCAAAACGCGTGCTGGCTGTTGCAGTACACAGCCATTACAAACGGCTGGTTGTTGCCGAAGAGGAAGCGGATATCGAAATCGATAAATCGAATATCCTCCTTGTCGGTCCCACCGGTTGTGGTAAGACTCTGCTTGCTCGCACCTTAGCGAAGAGCCTCAACGTACCTTTTGCAATCGGTGATGCAACCACTCTTACCGAGGCAGGTTACGTGGGGGAAGATGTCGAAAATCTACTCCTGAAACTCCTGCATGCTGCAGATTTCGACGTCGAAGCTGCCCAGCGTGGCATACTTTACATTGACGAGATTGATAAGATTGGCAAGACCAGTCAAAACGTCTCGATCACTCGTGATGTGTCTGGTGAAGGTGTGCAACAAGCCTTGCTCAAAATGCTGGAAGGTACCACTGCCAATGTCCCGCCTCAGGGTGGTCGCAAACACCCTGAGCAACAGTACATCCAACTAGATACCACAAATATATTATTCATTGTGGGCGGTACCTTTAGTGGCGTGGAAGATGTAATCAGTAAACGCCTGGGGAGCCGATCAATTGGTTTTGGCCAATCGGGTGATACTGCTACGGAAATGAGCCTTGGCGAAACTCTGGCAGAGGTTACGTCAGACGACCTGATCGAATACGGTATGATTCCCGAACTCGTAGGTCGCTTGCCTGTCATCACAGCCTTACAGCCTCTTGAGGCTGAATCGTTAGTGCGTGTCCTGCAAGAACCCAAAAATGCCCTCGTCAGACAATACCAGCATTTATTTTCGATGGAAGATGCCGATCTTAAGTTTACGGATAAAGCCCTCCATGCTATCGCTGAGCGTGCTGCCAAACGCGAAACGGGTGCTCGCGGCTTACGATCGATCATCGAGGGTGTGATGATGGATATCATGTTCGAACTACCAGATCAGCCTCGCGGCAATCATTACGTAGTAACCGACGATATCGTGGAAGGTCGCTCAAAAATGTTTAACGACGAAACACCAAAGACTAAGAGCGCGTGACGTTCAAGCTCAGGGTCGGAAAGCAATTATTTGCTTTCCGCCGTGGGGGTTAAGTTGCGCATGCTTATAGAACGGGTCCAGGAGAGCAATCTTCAGGGCCCGTTTTTATATTCCTAGTGCGGTGCCGAAGGAGTCCAGTCCAAGTTCTCAGTTTAGAAGCCACACAAAGTTGAACCCAACTGCCAAACCCAAAACGATGTTGAAAAAATGTAACATCCAGATTTTTGAAGAAAAAAACGCTTCTTTAGCGCCGAGAAGCTCACGAATTGAATTCTACAATGGCCTTTATGCTGCATTCGTAAGCAATACTTAAAGGAGTCAATAGACGCTTTCTTCAGGATCTCCAGTATGAAAAATCCTACCGCTTTGCCGTCAGCCAAACGTATTTCTTCGACCCTACTCTTGGTAATTAGCACCCTCGTAATTTTGAGTCTGTTTGGCCAAATTATCAAGCATGTCTATGGGCATACGATTCTAAAAGGATTTGTTCCCGCCTGCTGTCTTGACTACGAATCGAATGTGCCTGCCTGGTACTCTTCATTAGCATTAGGTATTGCTGGGGTACTTCTTCTCCTTATTGCCATTGTGAAATGGCAGCGCAACAATTCCTACCGTTGGCATTGGGCCGCCTTGTCAGCTCTACTTTTCTTGTTGTCCGCAGATGAAATAGCCATATTCCATGAATATCGCATTGGTCCTTTACGTGATGCCTACTAAACGGGTGGCCTTCTCTACTATCCCTGAGCCGTACCAGGCATGATCTTTGTTGCACTCGTGGGAATTGCATTTGCACGTTTTTACTGGTTATTGCCGCGACCAACACAAATACATTTCATGCTGGCAGCTATCACGTTTGTGGCGGGTGCGATTGGCGTTGAGATGCTTAGTGGCATGCAAGCCGATCAGCATGGTGAAGAAAATTCGTCGTGGCGATAGCTTGTACGATTTAGGCCCCAGTTGGTTGAACTGCAAGAAGCAACTCCTGACTGGCGCACGCCCGTTGGTTCGACTGAGCTATTTCCTATTGCTTCCCATGCGAGGACAACTCCTGCGAATCAAACGCAACTACGATCGTCTCACCGCCTCCATTTCAGAATCCTGATATGGACTCAGGCACTTTCACGTAGTCGCTTAAGCACTTCCAATCCACGCTCAATTGTCTCATCGTTCGCTGCATACGAAATTCGGAAATGCGTATCGCGTCCACTGAAAATGCTACCAGGAATAATCAGCAGCTGGTTGTCGATTGCTTTCTTAACGAATTGTGTGCTGCACTCGTAGCCTTCCGGGATTTTTGGGAAAACGTAAAATGCCCCACTGGCAGGTGCAACCTGATAACCTGCGTTTTCGAGTCCCATGATGATCCTTTCACGTCGCTGACGATAGACAGCGACCAGCTCGCTAATATCCGTTTTCAGTGCTTCGAGTCCGGCCCACTGCAAAGGATGGGGAGCACAAACAAACGTGTATTGCTGCATCATGGTGAGTTTGTCGATGATTGCTGACGGGCCATGAATCCAGCCTAATCTCCATCCGGTAACTCCGTACGATTTGCTAAATCCATCGACCACGATCGTTTGCTCATTCCATTTTGTAGGACTCGCAGGAGGTGCATCGTAAGAAAACTCACGATAGATTTCGTCTGAGAGTAAAGCAATATTGTGCTTTGCAGCCAAAGCCGCCAGCGCGCGGACTTCTTCTTTGTCCGCAACACTTCCCGTGGGATTGGCAGGGCTATTGAGTAAAATCATTTTTGTGCGAGATGTTATGGCTGCTGCAACTTTGTCGACATCAATCCGAAAATCGGGGTAGGTTTCAATTAATACCGATTGACCGCCCACCATATTGATCAATGTCGGATACATCACAAAATACGGATCAAAACAAATAACTTCGTCTCCAGGATCCACCAAAGCCAGCAGTGACAACACCAACGCACCACTTGTGCCAGAAGTTATCAGGACACGACGATCCTGGTGGCCGTATTCGGCATCAATACGTGTCTGCAGAGTTTCAAGAAGCTCGGGAACTCCCTGGGTCACACTGTAACCATTCTTGTCCTGGCGAATGGCATCCATGGCTGCTGTTTTGATACCCGCAGGGACCGGAAAATCAGGTTGTCCAATTGAGAGGTTGATCGGATCTGGCATATTGGCTGCCAGATCAAAGACCTTGCGAATGCCAGAACTATCAAATTCTTGGGTACGTTTGGCCAGCCAGGAGGAAGACATGATGAGGTGTGAAGAGTTAAGGAATGGAAGAAATGAAAAAGGAAAAGATGCGGGCCGTCTATTGTTCTTAGTCGTTTAACTTACTTGCTGGTAGCTCGTTTCTCAACCCACGCTCCTCAACTATGCCCCATTGTACCAGTGCGACCATGATGAGCACTCCGGCAATGGAAAATAACTGGTGCATTGTCAGTGTTTCGCGATCGTATTGTCCCCAAAGGATTGCTTGGATGGGCACCACATAAGTCACCATGCCTGCAAAAAGGGGACCTTGTGATTTGATAAGACCGACAAAAAGAAGTATTGCAAAACCAGTACAGACCGCACTAAGAAAAGCAATGGAGGCGAGTGCGAGTGGCCAGTCATAAGGCTCAGATGGCGCACCCAAATTCCACTGGGCAAGTTGCTGAGGAAAAAGCTGGAGAGGTAACAAACAAACTCCTCCCAACCCTAGAAATAATGTGGTTAAGGGCAAAGCCTCCAGGTGGTCGAGTTTCCATTTCATATAAGAATTGCCCAAGGCATACGCCAAGGGCACCGTTAAGGCCAGTGCGAGTAGTGAAGCAGAAATACCACGTGTCGATCCGTCATACAGGGCTAATACGATGCACAGCATGCCACCCAGAACACCAACAAGCTGACGTCGCGTGGGTAAAATGCCTAGCATGGGAATCGAAACCAGAATGGTAGCTAGAGGGACAAGAGCCACCAGCATGCCAAAGTAGGCATGCTCTCCAGCCTGGATCATCGTGTAGGGTTGGACGACGAAAGGCCAGGCATTGGCCAACAGCGCCACCAGGAATATATGCCCCCAGTCGGTCTGCGATATACGCACCTGTGGTCGTTTGTACAACCAATAAACGCCCAATACCAGTGCCCCACCGAGCAAACGACAGATTCCAATCTCGACGGGTCCAAGCGCATGCGACGCGCGATCCATCAAAATAAAGCTGGCGCCCCACACAATACAAATGAACAAGAAGGCAAGGTAAGGCATATAGGATTTTGGGAGGTGCCGCACAATCAAGTTATGAGTGAAGTGACCAACATGGCTTTCACCAGTTCTCGTGGATGGTTGAGATGATTGTTGAGATCATTCATCACCCATGGTTTTGGAGTCCATGCTATCGCACGCGACACTTGAATTGAAGAATACCACCTTGTCCGGCAGCAAGTGGGTCTTTGATTTCCCAGCGAAGTACACTGGAACCACCACTATTTGGCTCAGTCGAAAAATCAGCCTCCAGGCTTGATTTGGCACTTTCGGGTACGTACTCAAGGCGATTTGTAAGGTTGTCCACAATGGTTACATTGCCCATCTCGCGGCTACCAATATTGTCAAATCGCAAAGTGAATTCGATTTCGTCTCCCGGATGTGCAAAACCTGTGGAGGCTAATTTTATTAATCGTAGGCGCGGCTTATTGGGCTCATTGGTGTGGTAAACAACCCCTGGCTGCGCGTCATGCACGGCAGCATGGGCTTGGTCGTTGTCAATTGTGATTTGTGGAGATTGGTCTGCTGACCACGTGATAGCCGCCAGGCTCCCACGCGCTAGCAATGCTTTTTCTCCATTATCCAATGCACCTGCCCGGACAATCTGCAAGTCGGCATAAGGAGCCAAAACACCATCAAATTCTGCCAGTCGGATGTCTTGATCGAGTTCGCCCAATTGCTGACGATTGCGAAGGGCACTTGGGCCGTTATTGTCGCGATGAATAGTCGGTTCAAGTTGTGATAGAGATGTTGCCACCGATTCGTTTTCGTCAATTTTTGCCAGCGAAATCGGATCTTCAAAACCATGGGGCATATCGTAGCGGGCATATTCGTGCAAATCGACCATGCGACGCACCACACCAAATCGTGGGGCGTAGACACAAACCTGGTTGCTGGGAGTTACGATCGTACGGCCATCAACCGTGTCGTAGTGAGCTATAGTGTCTTCTTGTTCCAATCCATCAATATGCCAATTAGCACGCACTCCTACGGGCAATCCAGCATCTCCACCATCGCAAAGGTATTCATCACGCGGCCCAATTGTTGGGCGATCACCAGCACAGCAGCCCGAATTGCAACTCGCAGGGTTGCCAACTACCCGATTGTTATCAACGGGTGAACAACTCGGACGGGAATAAGTCGAACCGATACCTGTAGCATACTCGGCTACCCGATTCGCTGGAGGTGGGCGATGAGGGTCTTCTCGATAAATGACTGGCAACACTTTGGCTGGCACAAATCGTTCGTGCTGAATTTGCTCATGAACGCAATCTAACCGTGGTGTGTCGCTTGTAGAGCGTGCGTCTGCCTGTGGTGCGACTTCTGGAAGACACTGAAGCGTTTGTCCAACGGGCAGTGCTGCCTGACAAGAACAAAGCATGAGTGCGGCTATAGCAGTAACACCATAGCGAAACCAAACCGGCGCACGTTTCGAATAGTTCACTTGCATTATTTAGGCTGTGGAGAAGGAGGTCGTTCGTAAACAATGCCCGAGGGAGCACCATACAAGAAAGCGGCATCCGCTTGGTTGTTTTGTGGCACCCGACCTCCTAACCGGAGAATTGCCATGGGTCTTCCTAAGTGGTCTGCCATGACAAGTGGGTCCTCTCCGGGCCGCGCCTCCAGCCAAGGTTGCCCCTCCCCATCCTGTGAAATAGCGGGAGCCAATTGGGGATCTTCTAAGTAAATGACTCGTGTTATAAAACGACCGTTGGCAGCCAAGAGCAATTCTTCACGCGTCAATTCTATCGGAATCGGAAAGCGAAGCTTTTGGTCAGCAGGTGGATACAATCGGTCCACCAATTCAACTGTAGGAAAGAGTTCCAATCCAGGATGATCCGGAATTTCTGTCACACAAAAGCGATAGACGGGGCCAATGTGCAATCCCACCAGCAAGTTATTGCGTTGGCCTTCTGAAAAGTTGGACCCTGCCGCCGGAGCGATTCGGCCTCCCTCGGAGACACGAATCTCCACCGGCTGACAGTATCCTGACAAGCGTCCGTCTCGCATGACACGTTGATGTCCAATCGCTCCCGGCGGCATGGCACCAACATGGAGCCAATGTACCGGCATGTCTTGTGCAAACACCGAAGCGCTGTACACCAAACTTACCAATACTGCCATTTGAAGTTTATCAACGACATGCATACGAACTATTGCCAACTTTTTTATTCTCTGAGTATCCAACATGCCCTAATCACACGATTCATCGGGGCAATCTTTATTGGACTTAAAACAAGCTCCTAACTTTTTCATCATTGTGGGCAACGCAGGCGCCAACGTACCGCCTTTGGCACGGAAACTAGCCCGATTGGTTTCTGCAATATTGACGTGATTTACCGGTCGAGGGTAATTCATACCAGGACGCTGCCTCACATCGATTTTCATCTTGTGCACAGGAGATGGCATTCGCACACGTGTATGGTTTTTCATCGTGTGGGATGTCCAACCAGCCTCGTGTCCTAGGGGAATATGAGGCGGGCCAGGAAGTCCAACAGGGGTGCCAACATGAGGCATACCCCACTGCGGTGTGTTCATGCCCGATACCAGATGCGGAGGTACTGCCTGGGGAGCAAATGCCGAAGTAGGCATTCCCTGAGGTGGGCCCGGCATTCCGTAGCCCCCTTCACTGTATTCGGAACCAGCCATTCCCTGTTGAACAGCCGGATCACTTAAATCTTGTTCATGCTGCACTTGCGAAACAGCACCTTGCATGGCGAGTCCCTGTCCAGGGAGTTGCAAATCAAGATTACCGATCCGTAAGATTGCCATGATCGAACCTCGACGGTCCGCCTCCGCAATAGGATCCACACCCGGATCGAGTCGGGTGCTAACGAGTGTTTCGACACCGGCCAATGCTAAGTCCTGAAACTCAGGATCCGGTAGATAAATAACCTTGGTGACAAAATTGCCGCTGAGTACCTGATCTAAATCTTCGTCCGAAAACTGAATCGGAATGGGCGCATGGGCCAGAAAGGCATCTGTGCGCGGCGTTACAGGTGCAATTTCGAGCGTAGGATACAACTCAACACCTTCACGATCAGGCAGATTCGTTAGCTTGAGGCGATAGATGGCGCCCTGCAAAAAATTCTGTCGACCGGGCATCACAAGCGGATCGCCGTCAAAGAGACCTTGTCCACCAACATCCCAGGTTACTTCGCCTCCTTCGACTCCGAGAAAAGCTAACTGAGAAGTCGCACCTGCTCCCTGGGGAACAAAACCAGCCATTCGGCCTCCACCCGGGCCTTGAGACATGGCAGGTTGGATACCTCCCGAGGACCTTCCTGGAGACCCATACATTAAGACCCCTGGCCCAGGACCACCAACGCCTGGCCCAGGTTCCATCAGCCGCTGGGCAGGTGGCAGATTATAAGCTTTATGCTGTCCCAGGCTCGTGTCTGGTAAAAGCAGTGCCACAGCTGTGAGCAAACAGCTTAGGGATTGTGTGGAAAGAAATGTTTTCATGTTCTTAACCCCATGGTTTCAACAGTTTTGTACAGTTGGGCACGGTCGTTCAATTGATGAGTTGGCAACGACTGTTGTGCTAGCACTATCCAGACGTATCAATTGCCGTGGACCCATTGGACTCGCTCCTACTAGAATCGCTGTCTCATTAGTCCTATGCCCTCGTCATCTTTGGAAGACTTCCCAATCATTGAGGGAACTCTACCGGAAGTTATAGTCGGCGTGATGTAACCGGAATCTTTGGCAAAACTGCCAATACCGGCAAAGGAATACTATTTTGCGCTGTTTAACAATCACATGGGTCTGTTGTATTTGGCTTGGTGGCGTGAATGCCGCTTCTCAAGCCCAAACATACAGTCCCTCAACGGATGATAGCACTACAGAGGGCAACAGAGCCGATGGAAACGATGCTCTTACTGAAGTCCTGCAATCTGTTCAGCGTCACACCAGTATCTCTGCTCGCTTGAGACACCAGGCTCGATTATTCCAGGAAACACAGTTTGGATCGGGCTACTACTGGCAGCAGGGAACGGGCGATAATCTGCGGACACGCTGGGAAATGAAAAGCCAGATTGCAGGTAAAATTGCTAGCTACGTCCAAGTCTTTGATGGTAAACATCTTTGGACCGATCGACGTTTTCCCGACGATCGCCAGGTTCGTCGTCTCGACACGGCTCTTTTAAAATCACGACTGCCTAAAGATTCCTACTCTTTGCTTTCTACGACAGGGCAGGGGGGGGTATCACAAATGCTGGCAGGGTTGCTCCGTAATTTTGATTTCGAACAACCCCGGCCTACCCAAATAGAAGGAGTCCCCCTCTATGCTTTTGTAGGACGTTGGAAGCCCAAAAGCTTGCTGCAAATCTGGCCGGATTCGGTGCGTCTGTCTGAGGAGGATCCACCCTCCTGGCCACTACAGATTCCTCATCACGCTTTGATACTTGTGGGGCAGAACAAGTTTCCTTACGTCTTGGAACAGCGCCGGTTCGAGGACGCCCATAGGGCCAACACGGTTGCCGGGCTTCGCCCTGTACCTGATCCCATGCTTCGTTACGAAATCTTTGAAGTGAATTTTGCGACGCACATCGAGGACAGTCGTTTTGAATTTAAGGGCAATGTGGATTGGAAAGACGAAACAACACTTTTTGTAGAAAGGCTACAAGAAAGTCATCAAACACAGCGCTAGCAATCAAAATCCAACCAACGCAAATTCCTCTCAAAAAAGTGGCGTACTACGCCTCGCTTTGCTCCAGCACTATCCTGAATACTGCCGCGAGGCCAACTGCGCTGCTGTCACGATTGCCGCCACCATTCCACTCGCTTCGGCAGTTCCCTGCCAGGCCCTGTCGAACGCTGTGCCATGAGCCACACTGGTCCGGATAATTGGCAAACCAAGCGTAATATTTACCGCTCGATGCATCCCTAACAGCTTCAATGCAATGTGCCCCTGATCATGGTACATGGCCACAATGGCATCGAACTCACCATCTCGAGCACGGCCCATAAGTGTGTCTGCAGGAAACGGTCCGGCAACATTGATTCCATCCGCATGCGCTTGCTCAACGGCTGGAGCAATGAGACGCGTTTCCTCATTTCCAAAGAGACTGTTCTCACCTGCGTGAGGATTTAAAGCGCACACTCCAATACGAGGTTCGGCCAGCCCAAACCCCCCGCACATTACTCGATCAGCCAGCCGACAATTGGCCGCAATCGTTTCGGCATCCAAATGAGAAAACACATCGCGCAGTGCCATGTGCAAGGTAACGTGTACAACTCCCAAACCAGCAGGAGAGTGGGGAACTTCGGATGGGGGTAGATAAAGCATCATGGCAAAGTCACGAACTCCACAACGCTCGGCAAGTAGTTCGGTATGTCCAGGGTATGGATGTCCGGCCGTATGAAGCGCTGCTTTGCTAATGGGGGCTGTGACAATTGCTTGAAAGTTGCCCGCCAGAGTCTCATCGATGGCCCGTACGATGGCGTCGTAAGCAGCCTGACCAGTCCGGCCATCGATGGTACCGTGCGGGACTTCGAGCAGGTTGTCGTCAGCGACAGCCAGGCACCGTAGGGTATCCGGAGTTGAAGGCTGGTCGTCCAGTTCATCGATGGTAACTTCTTCGACCTGGCACCGTGCTCCAACCAACTGGATGGCACGCCGCATAACCTCAGGGTGTCCCAACACAACCGGGCTACAAAATTCGTGAACGCGCGGATCCGACCAAGACCTTACGATGACTTCGGGTCCAACGCCTGCAGAATCCCCCATGGTTACTGCCAGTCGTGGATATTCATTCGGTGTGGCCACAACGATAGTCTTCGATAGCGTAAGGAAATAAGGGGGAAAGCGTGCTACTTGTATTCTAGAGTTCCCAAAAGACTAGACAACGCCCCTGCCATAAATACGTTTCAACCACTAGACTTAAGGATCCCCATCACTGACCACAATTTCCATCTTTATGACACGAATATTTCCCACCTTGGCAGCAACATCACTGGGCCTGTTTTTGCTGTCCATTGTGCTGGGACTTTGTATAGGTGATCTCTATCAAGATTTAGATAGCACGAGTTCGGCTTTTCGGCTAAGAGGAATTCATATGCTCACCGGAACAGCCACGGCTCTAGCAGTGGTTCTGGTACATTCCATTGCCGTCACGTATTTCATCGGGACAAGTCGGTGGTGCCGCGAGGTAACGGAGACGTACCAATTGGCCCCCAATTCACTCCAGCGGAGCAATCAACTTAAACGCAAAACTTTTCCGTGGTGCGTCTTGGGAATGCTGACTGTTGTGGTCGTCGGAGCCATGGGTGCAGCATCGGATCCTGGTACTGGACGTTCTGATACGGCCTCATGGGCAGGTATCCACCAAATGAGCGCGTTTGCGGGTCTGGCACTGATTGCATGGACCTATTATCGCGCTTGGCTGAACATCGTCTCCAATCAGGTAGTGATTCAACAAATTGTCGACGACGTGGCAAAGATCCGACAAGAACGTGGGCTCGACGATCCAGAATCGGCCGCAGAATCCCCTGTGGTGAACTCGCAATAGGCTTACGAATTGGCCAATCCAACGAAAATTTCAAGCATTTTCCGTGCATTGCCTCCAGGCATCCTGACAGCCAGGAATCGGCAACTATACTAGAACCCATCTACAATCTCTACACCCGATATCATCTTCATCTCTTGATTCGAGGGCTGGCGATTCTAGATAATGAGCCAACTGTAATCAGCTCATTCTGAGCTGAAGAATATTTCCCCATCCCATCCATCGAAGAGGACAGTACGCCAATGGCCAAAGGCATGACGATCTCTGGTCTGGTCGTTGCGGCCTTACTGCTCCTGGTATTTGGCATCGATCTTTTTACGGGAATCCCTTTTGGTGCTGAAGGGAAAGCAATGAATATTGGCGCTCTTATCGCTGCAGGAATACTTGCCTATCTGAGTGTTAGCACATTTCGAGAAATGCGCTAAAATATTCTACCCGTAAATAATCGGGTCCGTTTATACGGAGCAAGTATCACCGAATCGTGGTATGCGTGGTGGAAGCGACCAGGCATTCACAACCCTAAGAGACACTGTTAAGCAGCTGCACGCAATATGGATCGTTGCGGCTTGACTCTTCGTTGATCGGCTAGTTCGGCGACCACCTCACTCGTATTCACCACGGATAGCAATGAGTGGCTTGCCGCCCACGAAACTTCGCGCAAGAGCTTTTCAAATGACTGCAGGCTACGGGCACTCTTGCGCCCCAGTTCTTCTGCACGAATCACAACCAGTGTTGTCCCGATACTCTTACCGGTTGAAAGAAGTTGTTTCACACTACAGTGTCTGGCTGGCAGGAGACGCCACAACCGGCGCGGTAGCGGTAATGTTACAGTTGGGGCTAGTTGCCATAAACTACAACCCATGGGTCTTGGTGCCGAGGGCTGTCTAGTCGGTAAAACTTGTGGATCCGACATGTTGACAAGGATTGCTCCAATCCCTTGTTTGGACAATACCGAAGCTTGCCCTTGTAACGTAGAGGGATTTCCTACGACAAGCGATATTGCTGTGCTGGTCATACGATTAAGAGCTGAAACCTGAGAGCGAAGCCTTGTTACGAATGGCCTTGTTGAAATATCTTCTTCACTCGAAATTACTAAAGCAAGTTCATTATTAGATCTCGCAAACTGAGAATCATCCAGCAGCTTGGCTCGTTCAACATTATCAACAGCCCAAGTAGCGGGCAGACGATGCCCATTAAACAAGTGAGCCAGATGTCGAATACGGTTGTCGTTTGGCTCCAAAGAACCACCACTGCATAAGTTTATGACAAA
>PATG01000066.1 GCA_002713555.1 Planctomycetaceae bacterium | reverse complement strand
TGCCGCCCATGCCGCCGCCCATGCCGCCGCCCATGCCGCCGCCCATGCCGCCCATGCCGCCCATGTTAATAATGGGCAGCACCAGGTCGGCAACCGGATACACCTTTACCTTCAAGGTTTCATTTGCTTTTTCTGAAGTTGTGATCTGCAGGACTTCTTGATCCAGAACGTAAGTCAGGTCTTCTAACCCAGGTTTTTTGAGCATCAAATTGAGTGCTGAACGCAGAGAAATATTGCTCAGGTTGACGGTAACTTCCGTCTCAGGGCTGATTGCCAATTGATCCAATGCTGCTTCATCAATAACAATTGGAATGTCGTATTCTTCTTTCAATTGATCAATAATCTCATTGAGTGGCTCTTCGTCATGTTGTAAGGGTGCCTTTAAGGGTTCGCGAAGGATACTCTGAATTCTCTCCTCCGACTTGCTACTTGCACTCAAATCAACCGATGCGTATTTTTTGCGCCGATTCGTGAGATCTTCCCATTCATCCGCATCCGGATAGATGATTGGTGGGACATCTGGAAATGGTATATGTGCCAACTCAACCTGGTACATGGTGTCAAAGAAGGCTGCATGCCGAGCGGTACGTGCGACCTGCTGCAAGTAATGCGCCCGTTTATGCCGACTCCAAATTGTGGCTACCCGGGGTGTGACTCCCTGGGAATCAACCTCTTCTGTAATTTGTGCCACTTCCTCGGCATCCAGGTAACGCTTTTCGTCAATGAGCGCGTTAAATCTGGCCATCAACTGCTTTTTTCGCTCGATACTTCGATGCAGACGCTCATTGAGTAATTTTCGCGCCTGGCTGGATGCCATCTCCTCTTCACGCTGTCGATCCAATTCATCTTTCAACACGGCTCGATGGCGTGCTTCCTTCAAAGTATTTTGCAATTTGTCCAATAACTGGGCCCGTCTGGCAGCCGATAAATCACTGGCCCGGCTAACGCCCTCCAGGGATAATTTTAAATCTTGAATGACTTGCTGTGGATCACTGGTCATTCTCTCGCGAGCATCCAAAACCGTATTCTGGACCTCCTTCATGAGCATTTCTTCAAAGACACGTCGTTCTTGTTCAACCTGATCCAGAAAAACCCCATCCCGGGCAACCTCCGCCAATAGACTGTTGTCGTCCTTGGGAGCCTTTCCCTGGAGTACCAGAACTCCATCAGCTGGAGCTAACACCTCAGCTGCCGGCACCTTCGTGGCCGGTTTCTTCTCCTCGGCTGGCTCAACAGGATCGCTCAAATCTCCAAACGGGTCATCGGACGACAGATCGGCTTGTGCAACCACATGCTGGACCGTACGCGCCTGGGTGTTCCCTGGATCGGATCGCAGGACGGCCTGGGCTATGCGCTGGGCAGCTTGATGATCTCCCACTGAAATAGCCCGTTGGGCCAACTGGGTAAGCTGATCCATTTGTGCTCCGACCAGCCGAGCGGCCTCAGCCAAACCCGCAGAACCCACAGTAGGCAAAGAAATGCCCTCGTCCGTTTTGGCGACATCGATAATTGCTGACAAGAATGCATGGTCTTCCTGCGAAGGCTCAGGCTGTGCTTCCCAACGAAACGAAACACGCCCCTGGGGGCCTTCTGCCTCCAGACTTAGATGTACTGATTCTGGTAAGGAACCACTTTTTGATCCTACTAAAATCGTATCACGGTCCGATCGCAAGGGAGGCATTACGGCCGGATACGTTTGTCCCAGATTCGTGGCATAATCAACACTCTTTGGCCAATACACGGCGGCCGATGTCCAATCAGCCAGCTGCTTGCCAGCAATTTGTGCGTTGCGCAGATTTTCTTCCTGGGCTCGCTGATCGCTAATGCCTCCTTCGACATCACTCCAAACCATTTCGGGCTGTACATAAAGATTGCCACCCGTATGATTTGCCAGCACGGCCAGAAGTTGGGCATCTACCTTGGGACCAATCGCAAAGCTCGTAACATTCGTGCGTGAATCACGGAGATCACCGAGTACTTCTTCCAGGGTCGATGAATCGAGCAGATTCGCAATACTAATACCGTCTCCAATATACACGATCGACCGCTGCTGCGTTGTCGAACCACCTGGAGTTTCAGAGTCATTCAGATGCTGAACTGCCGTCTTGAGAGCAGCGACCATATCGGTCGAACCGAGCGGCACTTGCCTTCTCAATTGCTTTACCGCATCTTCAAGTCCTTCGCTCCGTGGTGCACCTTGCCCGTCCGTCATGGGTTGAACACCGAGATCGACTGCTAATAATTCGACACGGTCCTGCTCGCGAAGGTTGGCAAACAACGCGTCCAGAGCTGCCAACGCCGATTCACGGTAAACGCCTTGCTGACTGGCCGAGGTATCAAACAAGACAACAATCGAAGCGGATTTGTTTTGTTGGACTTCTCCTTGGGGCACAAGACTAAGCGCATAATAGGTCTGCTGTTGGTTTTGATAGGTCACCACCCGCGCAGAATCTTCGGCAAGCGCCTGAGTTGTAATTGTAGAAAACCCGAGTAAAGCCACCCCGCACCATGCAGTGGCCAGCAATAGATAGTTACGCATCGAAGCGCTCCAAAATAGAATCATCTGCACTCAAAGCTCCCCTGTTCCGGAAAGACGAGCCCTGACGCAATGGGAATGCCCTATCAGTGTTCTGTCAATTCATGTAAATCAGCGTGTACTATCAGTTTAAGCTGACTTAGCAGTGCCTGCCAGAATAAATTGCCTGGAAGCGTAAAGGACGGCCTCGAAAGTCAAAAAAGGCCTCGAATTGGCCTTCTAAGATGTGCCTCCAACCAGCAAAACCCCATTTCTCGGCATAATTGCTAAGCCACGTAAGTTTTTGCCAGTTAGGAGTTTGTTACAACTTACCCACAGTTTATCGTAAGGAGGACATGGCCTGAGGAGCTTTCCAAGAATCTGGTTCTGAGCTACTCCATTTTCGCTCACCAGGATCCGGCCTCCTTGGCGAACCTGGATATCTCGGAAACCTGTCCTGACAGAACACCCCTTGGCAGAGTAAATTCCCACCTTCGGTTGAATCACCCCATCCCCTTTCAGACTTCAGAATATTGACGACGACTCTGATAAATTCCGTGAATCTCTTTCCGCTGTTTTTTGCTCAGCAAGCACTGCTGACTACGGAAGGGAAAATCGCATTAGCGATTACTGCCTGCATTTTCTTGGCAATGCTACGACGTCGGTCTATCCCAATCGACTTGCTTTTCTTAAGTGGGCTCGTGTTGGTATCCCTGACAGGTGTCTTGACGCCCCAACAAGCTTTAGCAGGATTTTCGAACAAAGCGCTCATTATGATTGGTGCACTTTTTGCTGCCTCAGCAGGATTGCGCGCCACAGGGGCTTTGGACTGGCTGGGGAATCGTTTGCTGGGTGGTGCTGAAACTGCACAAAGCGCATTAATTCGTTTAGCAGCTACCGTCGTACCCGCGTCGGCATTTGTCCTCAATACCCCCTTAGTCGCCATGCTGGCTCCGGTTGTAGTCGACTGGTGCCGACGGCGGAGTATTTCTCCTTCTCGACTTCTGATTCCATTAAGTTATTTGACCATTCTTGGTGGAATCTGCACACTCATTGGCACGAGTACAACACTTGTCATCAATGGCAAACTCAATGCCATGCTGGACAAAGGTGGGTACGAGCCTGAAATCATGGCACGTATTGGCGAACTTTCCTTTTTTGAAATTACGACTGTTGGTGTTCCACTCGCCCTTGTCGGCTTGGGGTACATGCTTTTGATTGCACCCAAAAGACTCCCCGATCGTACCGAATTAATTGAGCAGTTGGGTGAACAACGTCGAGATTATCTGGTGGATATGCAAGTTCAGCCCAATTGTCCCCTCATTGGCAAGACCGTCCAAGATGCAGGTTTGCGGAATCTTCCGGGGCTCTTTCTCATCGAAATCGATCGGCAGGGAGAAACAATCACTCCTGTCAGCCCAGCCGACAGCATTCGGCAGGGAGACCATCTGGTATTTACAGGGATTGTTACAACCATCGCTGACCTGGAAAGGATTCCCGGGCTGGTCCCTGCTGCAGACACCACATTCGAAACACAGCCAGCGGAGCGTACCCGACGTCAATTAACCGAAGCCGTACTTTCACGCACCTCGCCCCTGATCGGCCTGACCGTACGAGAAGCAGAATTCCGCAAACGATACAATGCTGCTGTGGTAGCCGTGCATCGCAATGGAGAACGTTTAACCAATAAAGTTGGCAATATCCGCTTAGAAGCCGGTGACACCCTCCTGCTGCAGACACGCAATGAATTTGTAGAGGTCCAACGCAATAGTCGCCATTTTTATCTGGTCAGTCGAGTCGGGATGACCACGGCCCGTCGCCACGATCGGGCCCTCCTGGCAGGAATCTTATTTACTGGTTTAATTCTTTGGCTTACTATTTCCAGCTTATTTCCTGGCCTCTTTGAGTGGGGAAATATCACCTCTAAAGAAATCCATGCCATCGCTGCAATCAGCATCGTTTTAATCATGATTGCAACACGCTGCCTCACGACAGCCGAGGCCAGATCTTCCATTGATCTTCAAGTTCTGTTGACCATTGGAGCTGCTCTAGGCATAGGCGAAGCACTGCATCGCAGTGGTGCCGCTCATTGGCTGGCTGTATCGCTTGTCGACCTTGTCACAGCTACTGGAATTGGTCCTATTTGGAAACCATTTGTACTACTGGCGCTAGTGTATATCATCTCGCAGATGTTCACCGAAACCATCACCAATGTGGCAGTAGCCGCAACCATGATCCCCATTGCCGTAAGCATAGCGGTTGCGGGTCATTATGACCCAAGACCCTTTATTGTGGCAGTAACTCTGGCGGCAAGCTTGAGTTTTGTGACACCCATCGGATATCAAACAAATCTAATGGTGATGGGTCCTGGTGGCTATCAGCCTCGCGATTATTTGCGAGCAGGATGGCCTTTGGCTCTGCTACTGACCGTTTTGGCACTCTGGTTTATTCCTTTGATCTGGCCATTCGATCTTCCGTAAATTGGCTATTTTCGATGGGCGGTTATCGCGTTTTTGGCACCTGTTTGCGAACCGAAACTTTAACTCGATCGTAAAATCTAAGGACCATTGATCTATAAGGAACTCTACGATGAAACATCTTTCAATCTTATGCACTGTGAGTGCTTTGGGAGGCTTGCTCTTAGGGTTTGCGCTCTTCAGTCGTGAGCAGCACGTGAATCTGGGGAGTCCAAAGGCGCATGCCGTTCAGCCTGTGGGCGAAGAACACGCATTGCAATTGACGAATGAAGAGCAGTTTAACGTTTCTGTTTACGAGCGTTCGAATCCAAGTGTGGTCAATATTAGTACTCGGAGTGAATTGGTTGATCAATTCATGATGCGCCGTCGTATCTCCGAAGGGTCTGGTTCTGGAGCCATATTCGACAAGTTGGGGCATATCTTGACCAATTTTCATGTCGTCGAAGGAGCCCGCAATATTGAGGTAACATTGGCTTCCAATAAAACTTTTACCGCCACCTTGGTTGGCAAAGATAAAGAACACGATATTGCCATATTGCGGATTGAGGCGGATCCTGACGACCTGCAGCCCGTCAATCTCGGGCGTTCTGATAACCTGCGTGTTGGCCAGCGCGTCTACGTACTAGGCAACCCTTTTAGCTGGGAGGGTACTTTAACGACAGGTATCATTTCCAGTTTAAATCGTGACTTGCCTAGCCGCGTTGCAGGACGCTCCATGCCATCTCTCATTCAAACAGATGCCGCCATGAATCCCGGAAATTCTGGGGGGCCGCTCCTGGATACACAATCGCGAATGATCGGAATGTGTGTAGCTATCGCTACAAAAACGGGGCAAAATGCGGGAGTTGGCTTCGCGATTCCGATCGACCGCATCAAGATCATTGTCCCTGAGTTAATTGAAAATGGACGACTCGTCCACGCGAATATAGGCATAACCCAAGTTATGGAAACACAGGCTGGCCTGGTAGTCGTTAGTTTGACGCCCGGTGGTCCAGCCGCACAAGCAGGAATACAAGGTTTTCGTCGTGTCGTCCAACGTCGCAAACAAGGTCCTGTGGTTTACGAAACCGAAACCATTGATCGTTCTGCCGCCGATCGGATCCTGGCTGTCAATGGAGAAGCGATGCGCACAGGGGTTCGATTTCGCGATAAAATTTGGGAATACAAACAAGGAGATACCATTACTCTGACAATCATCAGAGAAGGACAGGAACTTGAAATCCCCATCACACTTGGCGCAGATTAACCTGTTCATTCATTCTTCGCATTCCGCAAATTGTATTGCAGAAGTACCTTACGAAATATGCCTGGATTGATTAACTCAAACATACGGGCCGTGGTACTTTGTCTTGAATGCCCCGTGCTAGCAGATACCCTTGAACTTGCCTCCAAAATCCAAACAATTCCTTACATGTTCTGGCAACCCTGCTAACGAACGATTTCGCTACAGGGTGCGTCAAGAATACCCACCCAATTTATCCTACCTCAGGCAGACACAAGTCAGGATGGCAAATTAAGCTCGCAAGGTTTTCGGTGAGCGATTCTACTGCTCTCAGGGTCTGCCCGTTAAACAGGACTGAACCATTCAGGATCGATGTCTATCAACTGTGTGGCTGAACGCACAAACTCGTTTTCTGAAGTTCAACATCATGAGAGGATTTAAAGATGATTAATCTAGTAGCAACCGCATCCATGCTTCTCAGTGCAATTGCAACCGATTCCAATCCAGTTCGTTGGGAAGCCGATTATGGCAAAGCGCTAGCAGCCACACGGAGTAACGATCGCCCTTTGCTTGTTGTCCTTGATATTCCTGCAGATACGGATTCGTCTTTTAGTAGTGAACAACTCAACACAAAAGGCAAGCAAGCGAAGTTACTGAGCTCGTATCAGCTTTGCCATGTAGATGCCAGCACCAAATACGGACAGAAAGTGGCCGAGGTATTCAAAGCAGAAAAGCTGCCCTTTGCTGCCGTTATCGATAAGACAGGGTCGATTGTACTTTGTAAAAAAGTGGGCCAGCTATCCAGTGACGAATGGAAAAATATTTTAACGATATTCGAAAAGGGAGAGCGTAGTACGGCCATTACTCATACGACCGGTTATCGTGAAAAAAAAACCAGCGATAAGAATTCTAGTACTCGAATGTTCGATAACGAAAATCCCAGTACCACGATTGTCAGCCCGTCGTACTGCCCATCCTGCCAATTGAAAGCGCAGAAAAAAATGTAGCTTTTCTTGAGAGCGTCTGTTACAAGCGGTCTGGGATATCTCAGGCCGCTTTTTCATGGACAAGTTCACTTCGAGGATTCGTACAATTCGTCGCGAGAAGGGATCCCCCCTTTGTAAGAGATGCTGCGGCGAATGCAGCAAAACGGCTGGAATACCTGCTAACGCACCAACCCTGCGCAGATGTCCAAATCGAGCGTATCGAATTGACCCGCGTGAAATCGTTCCAGCGCGATAGCCCCCATCACGGCATTGTCGGTGCAAAGATTCATCGGCGGAATGTGTAATTCAATATTTCTCTCCTCAGCTTCCTGACTGAGGACTTTGCGAAAATGCTTGTTCGCTGCTACACCTCCGCCAACACAAAGGCGTTTGAAACCCGTTTGTTGGAGTGCCAGAATTGCTTTGTCCACCAGACAATCGACAACCGCGGCCTGAAAACTGGCCGCCATATCAGAGATTACTTGTTTGTCCAAATCAGCAGCCCGTCCCATGGGCTGACGACCGCTGCCAAAGAGCTGATAGCGCACAGCCGTTTTTAAACCACTAAAGCTGAAATCCAATCGTTCGGTATTATCCCGTAATGGTCGCGGGAGTTTATAACGTGTTGGATCTCCCAGTTCGGCCTGCTGGCCTATCACAGGGCCGCCAGGATAACCTAGTCCTAGCATGCTTGCTACTTTGTCAAATGCCTCACCGGCGGCATCGTCGATTGTTCCGCCCAGGGGACTGAAATCAAGCGGTGACTGGCAACGATAAATATTTGAATGGCCTCCACTCACAATGAGGCCAATACAAGGGAACACATTTTTACCGCTGGCAATCTGGCAGGCGTAAATGTGTGCTTGCAAATGGTCGATTCCAATAAGTGGTAATCCATGCACTAAAGATAGTGTTTTGGCTGCCATCAGACCCACGAGAAGCGAACCCGCCAGACCGGGACGATTGGCGACCGCAATAGCATCCAGTTCCGAAATCGAAATATTTGCTTGCTCAAGTGCCTGGTGGATCACTGGCAGTATTCTCTCCACATGGGCCCGCGAGGCAATTTCTGGCACAACTCCACCAAAGCGGTTATGCAGTTCGTCTTGCGAAGCCACAGCGGCACCCAACACCTCCAATGTATCGGTTACCACGGCTGCAGCCGTTTCGTCGCAAGTGGTTTCCAAAGTAAGAATACGAATCATTGAGCAGACTCGACAGTGGCAGCATGTTGCATGCTTTTTGTATCTGCTTCAATATAACCTGGCAAACAAAGATGATGCACCCATGCTGGGGGGACATTGGCCAAGATGCACTGTCGTGAAAACTGCCATGAATCAAATTCTCGCTGCAACAGCCGTTCAATTCCCGACAAGCGAAGACGTTCTTGGGCCTTACTCCACAGAGACTTTGCTTTGCGCAGAGCGACGTACTCAAAAAAACTCAGTTGCGCGCTTTTTGCGGCCAGACGATGAAAATGTTGCAGGATATGTTCAACGAGATCACAAGAAAAATTATTAAGAGGCAAACCGGATACGATCACATCGTAACAGCCACAATCATCAATCTCTTCCACGGGCATTTCGAGTATACGCATACGACCTGCCACCGGTTGCCAAACTGGATCTGACTTAAGTCGATCTCGTAGCACGACTGCAAACCGCTCATTCAATTCCACCAAATCCAATCGATCATGGGGTCCCAATCGTGGGATAATCGAATTTGTCACAGCCCCAGTACCCGGCCCCACTTCCAGAATGTGCTGTGGGCTTTTCGATTTCCCCACCTGGCTGGCCAATGCTCTGGATAGCGAACGGCCACTAGGAAGCACCGCTCCCGTACTTTCAAAAGTGTGGCGGAACTCCTGCCAGAAGAGTCGGTAATCGTCAAAGCGTTTTTGCATGGGGACATTCTACGTCAAGCAACTCCCAGCGCAAAGACTGCAGAAACCACAGAATCGAGATCAGCCCCCATCTTGTAACCCGTGTGCTCCGCCAACTGCTGAACATTCGTCAATAGTCCTGCCAGATTCCCCAACCGATCTGTTGTTCAAAATTATTATAGAATTCAAACTGGTTGCTTTTGCCGTTGAAGTAGTGCAAGCCCGTACGCAAAACACGCCCTGTATTGCCTCGCCAAAGCCAACCCGCTTGGGCAACCAGATTGCCTCCAAAATTGACTTCTTCACGCAAATGGCCATTGACTGCCAAAAATGGCATGCCCTTTTTTCCTGTCGGACCTGGTCGAGCAAAGTCGATCCCGAATTGAAGTTCCCAGGGATCAGTTCCTTCATCAGCATAAAAAGCCCAGCCAATTTCTGCATACCATCTCCAGGCGGGTCTAGGAAAAAACGACGCCCCTACCACGAGTGTATCACGACTAAAGTTGATACGTTCAAACATAGGATTGCGTTCTTGAAACTCATCCCCCACATGCGAACTGAGATGATAGTATGCAAACTTCCATTGCAAATCTCCATTTCCATAGATCAAAGGAACTCCAAATCGAAAATCGACCGCCTCAAAATCCCAATTGTGATCAAGGTTCAATCGCAACATACCAGCACCCTCTAGTTGCAATTCCCATCCTTGGGGTCGACCAGCTTGGGTGTACCCATATCTCCAAATAGAGGTTCTCCCACCCAGGGTGATATCAAAGAGCGTTAGATCATCTCCCGTCTCTTGAAAAACAGTACCAGAAATACGTGGCTCTTTGGCCCCTGCCCAATACGACTGCCAGATAACATCTGCAGGCAAAAGTTCTGTGGTCCAACAACAAGATTGATCGATGGGTGCCATCCTAGAATCAACGAAGGGGCCCTCAACATATTGCTCTGATGCAATGTAGGGCTGTACGAACGAATCTTGACAGCAGCTAGCGCGGAGTTGATCCAATTCGACATCCGAAATGATATCCGTGTGCACCCTACTGGCGGGTATCTCTTCGAAGAACTGGGGCGTCGCCACAGATGCCGCTGGGACCGGGACATACACCTTGCGATATGGTTTCCAGCCCGGAGCTTCAGCTGCAACCATCGTACTACTGGCCACATGAAATAAAAGCGAGCCTAAGGCAATTTGACAAAAGACGTTTCGGCCAAAAACCATTTTAATGACATCGAAGGGTATGTCGTTGAATGTTAAGCAGGGTACAATACAGGGGGTGCCGGGAGATTATTAGAAAAATGCCATCCTGCGAAGATCGATTCGAGCGAATTCCATGCTAGCAAACATGTGTGGATCTACGTAGGATCGGGCTATGTCCGAGTGGCTCAGATGCAGAAGGGGATAGGATCTTCGGCTGCCTCAGCAGGAGTGGGTGAAATCTGCGAGCATGCTCGACATGTGATCAAAATGCCATAAAATAAACACCTTCTTAATGTGTATCCCACGCCTCCTAAATTGAAAGTCATCCATGGTTTTATTGGAGATGAGTATTGTCCCTCTTGGTGTGGGTGATAGCGTTAGTCAATATGTAGCCCAATGTGTTGATAGGGTGGACCAAAGTGGCCTGGCCTATGAACTGAATTCCATGGGTACTATTGTTGAAGGAGACCTGCCCGAAGTGCTCCAGTTGATGCAATCATGCATCGAATTGATGGCCCAACATTCTGATCGGGTCTCTTGTTCGGCAAAACTGGACTATCGGCGTGGTCGGCAAGGCCGGATTACTGCAAAAGTTGACAGCGTAGAGCAGAAGTTGGGACGTAAGATTTCTCGCTGAGTCTTGGGCCTTTTTTTGCGGCCGAAATTGGTAGTATGTTCGAGTCGCATGGTATCGCACAGCCGATATATTTTCGTAACGATCATGATAAACTAGCGAACCCTTGAAAGTCTTTGATGAGTACTTCTGACTTTGACCCTGTGCTGGGACGTGTGGCCAGCGGTATTTATATTCTCACAGCCGGTAGCGGTGAACGAGCAACTGGCATGCTTGCCAGCTGGGTTATGCAGGCCGGCTTTGAACCTCCCATGGTCTCAGTTGCTGTAAAAACTGGACGCTACGTAGGCGACTGGCTCACCGCGGGAGAGCCCTTTGTGATCAATGTCGTCGCTGACAAGCAGTTTGAATTACTAAAGCACTTTGGCAGCGGCTTTGAGCCGAATGTACCCGCCTTTGAAGGTCTCGAAGTCACTTACTGCCCACGCGGTGTGCCCATTCTTTCAGATTGTGTGGGGCATCTCGAGTGTGAACCCGTTTCGAATATCGAATCGGGCGACCATCGCATTTTTTTAGCCCGCATTGTGCGCGGAAAACTCAACAGCGATGCCGCGCCAATGACCCACATTCGAAAAAGTGGTAGTCATTATTAACGAAAGCCATTTTTACGCAGACTGTAACTCAACGACTACCGGCTAGAAGCCGGTAGGTTTGGAATATTCGTGAGCTACGGACTGAAGTTCTTCGCTCACGAAGGGTAACACCGACAGTCGTTCGCAGACAGTTCTGCCAACGCAGTAAATCCAGCTGTCTACATCGTTGCCCCAATCGGCATTGTTTTCGACAAGGCCCGCTAGTAGGGGGCAATCGTGGGAAGTAATATGAAACGTCCCTCGATGCAATTCTTAAAGCATGAATCATGGTTCACCCAGCACTACTCCCTGTTGATAAACTATTGTCCCAATGCCAACTGCATCCCACACGTCGATCGGGACCGGGAGGGCAACACCGCAACAAAGTGCAAACGGCTATCGTTATCGAACATCTGCCTACCGGTATCCACGGAGAAGCGAGCGAACGACGCAGTCAGGCCGCTAACCGCGAGCGTGCAATTCATCGATTGCGATTGAATCTCGCACTTGCGATCAGGCAGTCTCCTCCGAAAGACAATCCGCATCTCTGGCAAAAACGCATCCGGGGTGGTCGCATTTCGATCAATCCCAATCATCAGGACTTTCCGGCCCTCTTAGCAATTGCTCTTGATAATGTATGGAATTCACAATTTGTTATGTCCGATTCAGCGGAGCAATTAGGAATAACAACGACCCAGCTCATTAAGTTGCTCAAACTCGAACCTGCAGCCTTGACCGCTATAAATCGCGAGAGACAAAAGCATGGCACCCCTCCTCTTCGCTGATGCGCACTCTCGCTTTAAGTTAGAAATCCATTTACAATGTTAAAAAGCAGTTCGCATTAGAAGGTAAAGCATGTACACAGTTTTATTTGATATCGATGGCACACTTGTCAATACAGGTGGGGCAGGTAAAGATGCGTTCCGCAGAACATTTCAAGAAGACTTCAGATTCACGCAACTACCCGACAACGTAACTTTTGCGGGGCGCAGCGATCGAGCAATTGCCGAAGAGATCATGCTGGCCTGTAATGTTGAGCCTACCGAAACAAACTGGAATCATTTTTATTCTGGCTATACAAAACGCTTGCCTCATTCATTAATGACTTGCCAAGGAACCATTCTTCCAGGCGTTTCGACACTTCTGGAAACACTTAAAAAGTTGGATCATGTACAATTAGGCATACTGACCGGCAATGTTCAGCAAGGTGCCAGAGAAAAGCTCCGTTACTATGGCATGGCCGATCTATTTGAGTTTGGTGGATTTGGTGACATGCGAACGGATCGCAATGATATTGCCGCTGATGCCCAACAAGCGGCAATCGATTTTCATAAGAATCACGGTGGTCACCAAAATGGCCAAGGGTCTCCTAAAATAATGGTTATTGGCGATACTCCAAATGATGTCAGGTGTGCACGATCTATCAATGCCTTTGCAGTAGCCGTCGCTACGGGTGGTAATACTTTTCAGGAATTGGCTGCCACTCAACCCGATTTACTACTCCAAGATCTAACAGAACCCACTGCCATTTATAAGGAAGTGCATTCGTGCTCAAGCAATGGTGCAACCTAGAACCTGCAAGGGTCTATCCATGGAATTGTAGGGGATGTATTTCGGCGCCTTCGGCTTTATCTCATGCTCGGAACGCAACAGTGGGCGTTCCCTACTTCGTTCCAACATGAATACAGCTACGGCGTGCCGCCAATTTTTGATTTTACCCCTAAGTCATGACACCTACACTCAACCGCATTACTATCTTTCCGATTAAATCTCTAGATGGTTGCGATGTAGATAAAGTTACCGTCCTTGCAAATGGTGCGCTCGCAAATGACCGCCGTTACGCCTTGGTCGATCAATGGGGAAAGCTTGTTAACGGTAAACAATGCGTTGGCATACACAGTATTCGTGCAACCTATGACGAAGATTTCAGGAAAGTAACACTCCGCCAGGGTGAACAATTTGCAACTTTTCTCTTACCTGACGAAGGCGAAAAACTTGCGGCATGGTGCAGCAAATTACTCCATAAGAAATGTCGCTTCGTAGAAAATGCCAACGAAGGTTTTCCTGACGATTGTGAAGCACCAGGCCCTACACTGATTAGCACAGCCTCACTGACCGAAGTCGCTACCTGGTTTGATGGCATTGATCTTGCCGAAGTACGACGACGATTTCGCATGAATCTCGAAATCGATAGTGATGTCCCCTTTTGGGAAGACCAACTCATTGCAGAAAATCACAACAAGATTTTCCGATTTCAAATTGGCAAAATTATCTGGCAAGGACGTGGTGCCTGCCAGCGCTGTATCGTGCCTAGCAGAGACTCTCAAAATGGAGTCGTGTCGTCGCATTTTTCAAAGATTTTTGCGAAACGCAGGCAAGATTCTCTGCCCGGATGGGCTCCTACCACACGTTTTGACCATTTTTATCGACTTGGAGTCAACACAGGACTCGAATCCGTTGAAAATGGCAATACGCTGCGACTAGGGGATCCATTATGTTCTCTCGTTTAAATAGGAGTAGATTTCCTTATCTAGCAAGACGAATCGGGCAGTAGTGTCCCTCCACTCGTAGCAATGGCAGTCCCTCTATACGGATGCCTATACGGATGGCTGTAGCTGCCTCACTCGCCCACATATTCCGTGAGGCATCTAATCCGCAAAGTTTACCTGAGTAGTACGAGCGGAAAAACTAAGGCAACTGCTGCGGGTAGTATATCTAGAACTCGATAACAAAAATCGTTACGCATTCCGTTCCTGCTACGACGATTCTTATGGTTATCGGGCCCCTTGCTATCACTTTACTGCCTCTGCTTCTGCTTGCAGGCTGTGCGTGCCCCTCTTCAAAATGTGGAGTGCCTGGGACACCCTGTGCTCCATGCATACACGAATTGACTGATCCTGAAGACACGCCTCCTGACTTGCTGAATGTAGACGAATGCGAATTGTTGCCTTTACCTACCCCAACAGAAACCTATCAGTTGCTCGAAGCCGCTATTTGTCAGTGCAATGCTGCCACCAATGCTAGCGTCGCCAATATGGTCGAGCTCGAAAGGCACTGGGCAAAAGTGATCATCGAATGTGACACAAAAAACGTACGGGATAATCTATGCCTTGATCGGGATTTATTATCCCTAAGGGCAAACGATTTACGCAACGAAGCTGCTGCTATGGCGCTCACCGCATTCTATCAGCTAGCAGGACTTGAAGCTCAAAAACACTATCTTTATGCCGGCATCAAAGAATCAGACAAGACGCTCCAACGGATAGACAATCTGGTTGCTGAAGGACTGGAACTGCCCGCAGGTATCGAACGTAGCCAGATTGTTACCCAAATCAGTGATCTTGAAGAACAGGCACTACAACTTGACTTTTTAAGAATTCAGTTAAATGGGCAAATTCAATCTCTCATTGGTTGTCCCCTTAGTGAGTACAGTTTCTATTGGCCACAGGTCGATTGGCTACCCGATCTCAGCCCCGTAGATATCGAGGGCGAGCTACTAGTTGGTCTAGCAAATCGTATCGATTTACGTGGTTTAAGTCTGGTCCTATGCAAACTTCGAAAACCCTTATTGCCGATTGCTAGAGGTGTTTTAAAATTCTCAGATTCGACTGTTGGTTCGATTGAACCGCGTGAGGGTTGGTTGCATGTGGCACGCTGCTTCCGCTGCAATGAAGCCGAATTACCAATCCGTTGCCGTCAAGTTGCACTCTTTTATAGCCACTCTGAAAAGGGAGCCATTGCAGAGATTAAGAATGCTGCCTACAAGATTGGTCTATTACAGCAACAGGTCGTGCTTGCCCAGGAATCGGTGCAGACTTTGCAGGACCGCCTGGACGAAATCGAAAAAACACGTGATTTAACAGATGTTACCATTTTTGAAATCAGCAATATCCGTGGCCAGCTCTACAACGTGCAATCCCATCTTGTTGAGCAAGTAGTGGCTCTAAAAATTGCACGCGTTGAATTGCGCGAGGCACAAGACATGTTAGCCATAGAATGTGACATTTGCCCCAAACTTTGCTGTGAAGGCTACTGCGATGGTGATTGCTGTCAATGCACAGCCAGTAGCTGCTCACAGAAAGAATCCTCGACGAACAACTGCCAAGCTGCATCAAGGTGTTGCGAGTAGCTACCGTGACCTGCTATTTCCGACTAAACAGGGCTTGCCTCAATTCTTCTTCGAAGGTAGCGCTGGTCTCTAAAACACGCCGAAAGTCGTCTTTTCCAAGTGCGTAAAATATAGACTTTTCTTTCGCAACAACAGTCGCGTTGCGAGGTTCATCAGTAATCAATGCCGCTTCGCCAAAGAACTGTCCTTGCGTGAGCTCGGCAACCTTTTTCTCCTGCTGACCATCGTCGATCAAAACATCCACATTTCCATTTCGTATCATGTAGAACAACTCTCCTGTATCGCCCTGGCGAATAACCTGTTGTCCTTGATCGGCTTCGTGCACCATCATCTGGTCTGCAACTTCGGCCAGCGTATTGGGTGTGAGATCTGCAAATAGCGGGAATTCTTTCAGGAATTCACAGATAACCGAGGTCTCTTGTACGGCAACATCCGACTTGATGCTTCCGTCTACCATGTTCACGATGCGATCGGCAACATCAAGAATTCGATTGTCATGAGTGACCATAATGATGGTACACCCTTCATCGCGTGCAAGTTCTTGAAAAAGCGTTACCACTTCTCGCCCTGACTTTTCGTCGAGCGCAGCAGTTGGCTCATCAGCCAGAATTAACTTAGGCTTGTGCACCAAACCACGAGCGATAGCGACTCTTTGCTTTTGTCCACCTGACAATGAATTTGGCTTGTAGTGGATTCGTTCACCAAGTCCTAAACGTGAAAGCAAAGACTTGATTCGGCCGGCAGCGATACCCGGGTCTAGTCCAGAGAGCTCTGCAGCCATATTAACATTCTGAAAAGCCGTTAGAGATTCAAATAGATTATGCGCTTGAAAAATAAAACCTAATTCACGTCTAAGACGAACGATAAGATCTCGATCGGCATCACACAATTCATTCCCCAGCACTTTAAGACTGCCTTCTTGGACCGTACGCAAGGTACCGATCAAAGTTAACAACGTAGTTTTCCCCGAACCCGAAGGGCCCGTCATGATGACAATTTCGCCACGTCGAACATCCAGGTTATTCTTAAATAAGGCTTGCTTGCGTAATTCGCCATCACCAAAATAATGATTCAATCCTGCGACACTGACGGTCTTTGGCAAGTGCATGTCTTCAGCAAAAGCGCCACTAGTTGCCGGCATGGTAGTTTGTGAGTCCATGGTGAAACTTTGCTATGGGTAATTAAATAGTTACTTCTCAACACACAAAACAATAATTGGCCGCTAAAACAAGGATGCCGGGTCCGCTGCCAGTAACTTACGGACTGCCAACAACCCAGAAGCGATACACATCACGACAGTGGTTATCAGAACTTGCACCAAACAATCAAATGTCATCAGCATTTGCAAGCCAGTCACACTGGCCAATCTGGAATACAAGACCAGGCTCACTAAAGTTCCTGGGACAAAACCAATGATCGAAAGTAAGATTGCTTCTACCACTATCAAGCGAATGAAGTAAGCGGTCGTGTACCCCATTGCTTTGAGCGTTGCAAATTCTGACATGTGGTCGGCAATATCAGAAAAAATCACCTGATAACAAATAACCATGCCTACCACAAAGCCAATAATTTTGCCTGCCAAAAATATTGTACCAATCGGCGTACTCTTATCCCAAAACTTGATTTCAGTATTGCGAAATTCTTCTCTTGTGTAGACATGGACATCGTCTTCGAGTGTATCTTCCAACCGCTCTTTAACTTCTGTCACAGAAAAACCTGGCAAGACATGGACCACGCCGAGATCAACCACACTCAATGGATCACCAAATCGCTTACGATGCGGAAAGTATTTTGCAAAACTTTCTGCATTCATAATAAGGTTACCATTATGGGCAAAATCGATTCCTAGATCGAAAGTGCCTACGAGGGTGAGTTTTTTTCCGGCCAGTTCAAGAGAGTACTGATCCAGTTTTTCGGGCATCTCCATATCAAACTCAAACTTCTTTGCCTTGCTTTTTACATCGATTAATGCTGCGCTAGGGATTCTTAGCAAGTCACTCTGCGCATTGATCGACTTAGACTGGAAGATTGGATCTCCGACATGATAACCAAGCGAACGGAGGGGATATCCACGATTTCCTCGCCCTGCCTTAATCTTCCGTAGCACAGAAGTTGTCAGCTCCGAATAAACAGGATAGGCACCCTTGACACCAGAACACGACCGTGCCTGATGTATTCTTGATATTGAAAAACGCTTCTCCGCAGCTAATGTGTATTTGGCTTTATTCACCAAAAAAATGTCACCTTGTAGATCGTCAATTATTTTTACCTGACTATCAAAAAGCGCATTCTGAAATCCTACCTGTGTGAACATTAATAACACTGCAAATCCAATTCCAGCAATCGCCACTGCCAACCGACGCCAATCGTGCGTCAGGTTCTTCCAAGCCAGAGGTGTTTTTGTTGTTCGCTTCATGATTACTTAGAATAGATCTGCCGGATCGGCCTGATAAAGTTTCCTAAGAGCCGCCGTACCCGAAAGCACACACATTCCAATGGCGAGTAGTAGCACAGTGAGCAATATTCTGGGAGACATCGACATGGGCAGCCCAGAGACCGTTTCCACAATGTGGTACGAAACGTACGAAATCAACACCGAAGGAACATAGCCCACAACCGCCAGTAGAACCGATTGCTGGAGGACAACTTTAGTTAAATACTTATTGCTGTATCCCATGGCTTTTAATGTTGCATACTCACCCATCATATTGGTGATGTCTGTTGAGAGCACCTGATAGACGATTGCAACACCTACGAAGAGAGCCACCCAGACCCCCAAGTTAAAAATCTTACCCAAAGGTGTTTCTTCTACCCAACGATACTCCTCAACCTCATTCACTTCCGCACGCGTAAGTATTTCGACATCCGTATTGGTATAATGTGCAGCCTCGGGTTGTAATGCATCACTGGGGACTGGCTCTGGAATACCATAGATGGCTCTAAGTTTTTTCTTCACAAGATTAGCAGAGCCAGGATCGCGGAGCTTGATCAAACCGAAGTTCACATCAGCGATCGTTTGCCAGGGACAAGCGCGCACATAACCTTCTGGGTTGGTCAAACAAGCACCATTGCTTGCCATGCCAGTCCCTAATTCGAACAATCCAACGATACGTATTCGATTGGGCCCCAAAGCAGTTTCAACACCGATATCCTGCTCTGTAAATTCTCGTTTATTGACTGGGCCGTATTCGGGTTTTGACTTTGAATCCACCAGCACAAAGCTGGAATCCGTTAGTTGTCTGGCTAACTGACAAATGTCTTGCCGAACAAAACCAGGATCATTGGGGTCGCTGCCCATCGTAATGATACCTCGCCATTCCCCAGCGGGATCGCCATCATTAAGATCTGTTGTAGTAGAAATATCACCTCGAATCGGTGCTTGCCATTCACTGAGACCAAGATAAAAAGGACGAGCTACTTCAACTTCATGCAAAGATGCTGCTTGAAAGACTCTTGCACGCGGGAAAAAACGCGGCTCGGTCAAATGCAGATACGCGGGAGAACGCAACATGAGATCAAAATCGAGCGCATCGTAGATTTGGGTTGCCGTTTTGCGAATGGCGCCATGAAAACCCATTTGCATAAAAATGAGAATTACAGCAAACCCAACCCCCGCTACACCAATTGCCGTACGGATTCGATTATGGGCAAGATTCTTCCATGCCAGCGGGGTTTTCATAATGCCCTTTTGCCACCAGTGCCCTGAAAGATTTGCGAAACACCTGGCATAACATCCTTAAGAAAAGATATCTCAGGTAGTTGGACCGTATTCGGAGGATTCTGTAATTTCGCGCGATCCAGTTTCAGCAGCAACGTTGTTTGTCGCTTCTTTACTGCAAAATTCTACCGTTACCTGCAACCCTACATTCTCAGCTGCGTGAGAATTCGCGTCTTCGCTCCATGTCGTTTCTATCTGCTTATTCTGCTTCCTGAATTCTTCTCTAATTTCCTGAATCGCCTTCTCATTTGCCTCACTATCAATTTCAATACGTACTTCAACAACGCTTCGATCGGCTGGAGCCAATGGATTTCGGCTGGTGAGTCCCGGTGGGGCAATCATGCGGCCAATTTTATCAATTTTCCCGTGGATTCCTCCCCAGCGATCATTCGAATTTAAATTTTTCAAATCACCATCTGCAAAATACCCTGAAAATGCTGGACTGCGGATGATGGCTTTCTGACCTTCGAACAACTCTTTACGATCTGCTTCATACACTTCTGCAATACAGATCATCGTTCTCAAATCACCCAATTGCATAATTGGCGATTGCGTTACTATTTCGCCATCGGCCGCAGCGATCTTGAGCACTGTGTATTGAGAAGATGCGTTGGCGTGCTGTCCCACTTCCGGCTCTGAAATATGATCTTCCGTCGATACAACACCTGAAGCTTCCGGAGAGTCCTGTATTTCAACGGCAAGTAATTTTTCCAAAGCATGCGGTGAGTACTTGGGGGCTAGCAGCATGGATCTCTTTAATGCTTCTTTGGCAACTTCTATCTCTTGATCGATTAAACGGGTTTCTAATTGCTGGGAGAATGACTTACTAACTTGTTCGTGCGTCAAGTGAGCTACCTTGTAGCTTTCAGTTGCTGCATCAACAGCCAGATCGGCCGCAATCCTGGTAGTTTCACAACTTTGGTTGGCAATCTCAAAATCTTGATTTGCCATATCTAATTTGTTCTTTTGTTTAGCAAGTTGGTGAAGCGTCACAAGATCGGGGTCTTCGACCCTGAGTCTTTCCAATTTTTCGTATTCCAGTTTCTCAAGTTCCATGGCTGCTTCCAGGACAACCAGCTTTCTTTCTTTCAATAAAACTTCTTGCTGCTTTGCTAACATTTGGGCCTTGGTGGCATTTGATTGTGCAAGCTGAGCCGCTGCAAGTTGTTTTTGATGTTGATATTTTTGCGAAGCCAATTGTTTCTTTTGCTCTAACGCCAAAAGCTGCTTGCGTCCCATATCATAACTATCGAGCGTGCCTAAAATACCATCTGCCGGAATGAGATTGTTTTGCTCAACGCCATCGGCCAAAGATTTCAGCCGGTCCCCTGGAGTTGCCCGTATGTCGATGACCCCCGTTGCTGGTCTCAAATGCCCTAAGGCATAAATTGTACGAGGAGTCTTTTTTTGGTTGTTAACTTCTGGACCTGACAAAAATTGTTGGCATCCAGACACCAGCAGACACGATGAAACCGCACATATGGCAACTGCCAATAAGACTCGAGGATAGAATTTTGAAGCACCAACAGATTGCATAGAATGTCTTCTCGACCGGGACAAAACAGCACAACGACTACTCAAATCTTGAAAATGCATGGCGCAATACGGCCGAAGTAGATCCTAGTGCAGCACTTATCCAGAATGTGCAGACACATCTGTCCTGTCAAGCAAACGCTAACTGACATATTAGGTATAACCGACATGACCTGTCCTTTGCTGAAGTCGAATAGCATGTCTTTCCAAATGATTGGACAACTCAGATTTTTCGTCGAAATAACTGTTCGTTCAACATCATCGAATTTCCCGCGAACCGTACAATCGATTCCTCTCCCTATCCCCCAATATAGGATTCGAAGACCTAGTAAGTCTTAGGGGGGTGCAGACTGGCAACGATTCGGCTTGCTTTTGTTGCTGTAAGGTCGGTAGAGTGACGACTGCTAGGACGATTTAACTCAACCACTGAGAATTTCTTCATCATGCGACGAATAATAACCTTCCTTTTTGGAATGATTGTGGGAGGCATTTTGCTGTATGGGGCACTGAACTACCACATCCTCAGGGCAAAAGACGGCTTCCATCTTATCCCCAAGACAAGTGCTCGACTCGGGTCAACTTATGTCGACATCCGAAATTTTACTGTCACCGACATGGCCAATCATGCGGATATTGTCGAAGTAATCATTCTTTCCGATAAAAAAGAGTTGATGCGTGACGCAACGTCCGGTGCTATCGAGAATGGTATCAATCGTTTTTTGGATCGGAATTCGGGTCAATAATTCGGCAAACTCTCGCATCAGGCTTCAGTAGAGAAACTCTCAGACCGAAAACTTCTGCCATTTGGCAAGTTCGTTCGTGAAGCGCACAATCCTACAACCGGCAGGATTGCTATTGATAACGTACCGATGGAGCCTGCATCTTATAGTGTCCGATGAGTAAACGTGGACATGTGGTGACTCGTTACATTGAACCAAACCATCCGTGCGCTACGTATCCTACGAAAACACAAGTGTAATTCCAAAAAACTAAGTGGCAAAAGGGTGAGCTGTGGAATTTAACCGCAACCAGTACTTTTTCCTGGGTGTTGTGATCGTATTGCTGGGTCTTCAAGTGCGCATGGTCAGTGCCTATGTGTTGACCCCCGATGCCACACACTTTTTGGCAGACAAAACACATTCCTCATCAACTTCTGAAGGAGCTGTCGTTTCTTTTGCCAGTGGCGTTGGAGCTCTTCCAAACAAGGTCCTTCATCCTCCAGAATGGCTCGGTTGGTGTCTGATTTCGATTGGGGCCGTACTGATTTTACACAGCATCGCCATGCCCAAACCTGGTTAGTACTAACCCCACTAACAAATAGAATTCAGGGCTTTATCTATGTTGTGTTCTAGTCGACGCTATGCTGTCCAAGCATTGATTGCCATCTTCTTGTTTGCATTCGTAATCTTCTATGAATGCGGTTTAGCCGTTGATAGATCGGCCACGCGAAGAGAGGCCACTATCCCACCACGATTGAATAAAACTATAAAACGCAAACCGAAAAAAGAAGTACAACGTCGTCTACGTGAGGGCACAAATATCAGTAGCGAATCTGGATTTTTTCGGTTGAATGGTGATGGTGCTATCTTCATTTCAGAAGAAGGATATGAGTTTGGTGGGCTACCAAACCTTAACCTGGAGCGGGTAGTTATTCTCCTCAAAAACGCAGAAGATCCAAAAAGCGTACGTTGGACCGTCAGCGGGACGGTAACTGAGTTTTCGGATCGCAACTTCCTGCTGATTAGCCGAGCCATCTACAAATCGATTGCCCAACCTCCCCTTCCGGAACAACTCCATTAGCAAGAGCACGCCTGACCTCAACTTGACTTTGGCCCGGGTAAGGATATCATCGACGTCTGGGGAGCGAGGCACTGGATATTTCTTTCCGAAACCAGCTATAATGCGGGTAAATCAATACAGGGATTCTGGTCATTCCCCACCAATTTAATATGGGCCCACCCAATTAATACTGGTCAATTCCATGCCATCGCGCAGTCCTGCATCGGAAAATATTTTTGAATACTGATCCTATTGGCTACTCAGAACGGAAACACTTAACGGTACATTGAATCATGTCAAATTTGCGTCGTATTGAACTTAGTGAATCAACTAGCGTAAGTGTGGTTCGCTTCAAGGATCAGAAGATTATCGACCCTCAAGCAATACAAGAGTTGGGACAAGAACTCTTTGATTTGATTGAGAAAGATGATCGCAAAAAGTTGGTGCTAAATTTTTCGAATGTCGAATTTCTTTCTAGTGCTGCCTTAGGGAAACTCATAACTTTTGAAAAAAAATCGAAAAAGCAAGGTGCCAACTTGATTCTGACCAACATTTCTCCCGAGATCTTTCAAGTATTTGCAATCACCAATCTAGACAAGCTCTTCACTATTAAAGATAGCGAAGCAGACGCATTGGCCGTTCTATAGATTTCGTTACCAAACCATGAACCCGGTCGCTCTTTGCAGTCGGGTACTATTTGTCTTTGTGTCCTCCGAACCCCCTTTCGATCGTTTTTTTGGCCACGCAACCGCCGTCGCATTAGTAAGTTGAGGCACGACATGTCAACAGGCAAGGCGCCACACACTTTCGATCGCGTCTTGCCAAGTTCTTTGAGCGCATACCACGACTTCATTCAAGAAACCCTTACTTTGATGGAGTCTCTTGCCTGGGACAAGGCGACCTTATTTGGTATCCACATGGCATTGGAAGAATCGATTAGTAATGCGATTCGACATGGCAATCAGGAGGACCCCAACAAACATGTACAGGTCCAATGCGAGATTAGCAGCGACCGCTTCTGGGCAAAAATCTGCGACGAAGGTGAGGGCTATGCTGCAGAAGAAGTACCCGACTGTTGTTCGCCCGAAAATCTTGATGCCCCCGGAGGGCGCGGCTTGGCGCTCATACGCGCCTACATGACCACCGTAGAGTTAAGTGAGAATGGCAGCTGCTTGAGCATGGAGAAGCTGCTCGACAATTCCACAGATCAAGAGTAACTGCGAACTTGCTGATTTCTTACCCTGTGCAGCAAGAAACTTACCTGGCGAGGTCCTAGAGGACAGCGACTGGTGATGGCTTATAGCATCAGCAATAGCGATGCACTATGGGGGCTGCGTTGGTGGTTGGTAAGAGACTGTCTTCATCCTGACTTGCCACTTTGCATTCACCATGCATGAATAGCCAGGTAAATACGGTGGCTATCAAAGTAATCAGTATTAAAACGGTCATGAAGCTGCTCCACCCGTCCGGCCCAACAACAAGACGTCCCCCTATAAATCCGAATGACGCACTAGCAGTAAAGCCACACATGTCTATCAAGCAAACCAATGTGGCGGAATGAAAGCCGCCAAACTCATTGGGAGCTTATAAGTAATTGCACCAGATTCCTGGTCTTGGGCATGTATGGCATAAGACCATGAAGAAATTGTTCGAGGCCGATTGCGCAATTATCGTAGGTTTTTCTCTGTCTCACTTTGATGCCATGGCTCAAATGCAATTCGCAGAGGTTGCGCGAATCCGAAAAGCAGAAGGACGCCCACTAAATGTGATAGTTGTAGATCCAGGTCTCGCTACAAACGAGCTAGAAAAGAATCGCTTTCGACGAGTGTTTCACGAGGTCGAATTCGTCCCGGAAAGTCACGATGAGATTGATTGGAATGACTACTGAAGCAGTGCATCATCGCTACATCCCTAGAGGCCGCCTCCAAGCCCCGAAAGGGAACGGCCTGTTAACTTCTCGGGGTCTATTAATCAGAGATTCGGAGAGTTTTGGCGCAAGATTCCGGGGTGCAGAAGGAACCTTGAAGGTCCTATTCGGACCCCAAAAGTTCTCTCTCGAAACAGAGAGCGCGACGCGGGTGGGGGAATCGTCGTAAACCCTTGCCAGAAATGGCCAAGAACGCAAAACGCCCGATGCCGATTTCTAGGCGCCGGGCGTTAACTGGTCGGTGGTTTTTCCGTAGAAAAGAAAAAAGCTCCCCGGGCAAGACTCGAACTTGCGACCCAGCGGTTAACAGCCGCTTGCTCTACCAACTGAGCTACCGAGGAATGGCTCTCATGTTATCCATATTATCGGACCGGTTAGCTGTCAGCAAGAGCCGAGAAACACCGACTCTCCTGCTAAGAAACCAATCCAGCCTCTATTAATCTTGATTAGATCAATCTTGGCATAGCCAAGTTGATCTAATCAAATCAAGTCGGGGTGACAGGATTCGAACCTGCGACCTACTGGTCCCAAACCAGTCGCGCTGCCAGGCTGCGCCACACCCCGGAAAGAGGCTCCCGCTGAGGACTGCCTTGCCATAAGACAGTCCTGTTTTCAGCAAGTGCTTACCCGCATAATTCAGTTCGCACCTGTCGACGAATTCGGCGGATTAGAAACCCTACTCAGTATCGTAACTGATGTGGATGCCAACAGCAATGGAAATGTGTACGCATGTACATCACCCGGCCTCTAGCGAATCCTGGTCATTACCTGTCAGAATACACTGCAAGCGCTCAAATTCTTCGTGGTTTGTAAAGTGGATGGTAATCTTGCCGCGTCCCTTGGCAGATTGTCGCAAATCGACTTTGGTACCAAGTATGTGCCGAAACTGTTGTTCGAGTTGGGCCAAATGGCTGTTTGGAATTTTCGCAGCTGGCCGTGATTTCCCCCCCATATCAATGACTGACAAAGAATCACTGTCGGCCTGCCGAATATGGTCCTGAACCATTTGCTCGGTTGCACGTACTGAGAGAGATTCTCGTTTGATCTGCCGAGCAAAATCGCATTGTTCCTGCTCATCGCCCAAGGGCAATAAAGTACGTGCATGACCTTGTGAAATATCACCATCAGCAACCATTTTTTTGACGGCGTCTGGCAGCTCCAATAACCGAATCAAATTGGCGATTGTGGAACGATCAATATTGACACGTGCTGCAAGTTCTTCCTGGGTGCATTGATATTCTTGAAGATAGCGTTGGAAGGACGCTCCCTTTTCAAGTGCGTTCAAATCTTTACGCTGAATATTTTCGACAATGGCCAATTCGGCCATCTGCCGTTCCTTGACCTCACGGACCTGTACAGGCACGCGATCCAAGTTTGCCAACTGAGCAGCGCGAAAGCGGCGTTCCCCGGCAATAATCTGATACTGATCTCCATGTTGCCGAACCACGATAGGCTGCAAGAAACCGTGCGTTCGGATGCTGTCGCAAAGGTCTGCAATTTCGCTTTCATCAAAATGCTGTCGAGGTTGGTATGGATTTGGGATGATAGACTCAAGATCCAACCAGTTCTGGCCATCCTCGTCGCTTGTTTGCAATTGAGAATCGTCATGGCTCACTACGTTCAAAGTCACCTCTGTAGAAGTTTCAGAGGACTCCGCAGGAGTCTCCACGGGGCGTCCCAACAAAGCTTCCAATCCTCGTCCTAAACGTCTTTCTTTAGACACGCTCTAGCACCTCCTGGCAAAGTTCCACATAGGCCCTTGATCCTCGCGATCGCGGGGCATAGTCGACAACCGAGCGTCCATGACTCGGCGCTTCTGACACAGCCACATCGCGTGGAATTACATTTTGAAAGACAACATCTCCGAAAAAGTCTCGAACTTCACGGTCAACTTCGGCCGTAAGTTCCAACGTGGCATCGTACATCGTGAGTAAGATGCCGCCAAAGGTTAATCGGCTTTCTGGCCGGTCAATCACCTGTCGGATTACCTCAATCATCTGAGTGAGTCCTTCCATGGCGAAATACTCACATTGAATTGGCATTAAAACTTCGCTAGCACTCGAAAGGGCCGTTCGTGTAAGCGGGCCCAAGGAGGGAGGGCAATCGATCAATACCGTGTCAAAAGATCCCAAGCTCCCAATCAAATGGGTTGCTAGCATCGTTGAATGGGCATCCGAAGAATTGGCCAATACATCCACATCCTGAAAACTTCGCGAGCCGGGTAAAAGAGATAGGCCCTCCTGATAAGTCGTAACAAATGATTCACGTAAAGGGCTACTCTCCACCAGGGAATGTCTCTGGGTGGGTAAATGCCCCAGCCCTGTAGTGGCATTGCACTGCGGATCCAGATCTACCAATAAAGTCCGCTGGCCGGCAACTGCTAGCAACACGGCAAGATTCATAGAAGTCGTCGTCTTACCGACTCCCCCTTTTTGATTGGCGACACAAATAACTCGACCCATAGTGTTTTGTTATTCCTGAGGTGTATTTGGGATTGCTCGAGAAGTCAGCATCAGGTGTTTATTCTTCAATCAAACGGATTGAGNAACCTACCGAATATATCGGCCTATGATGAAACGGAATGCCTCTCCACTAGAAGAGACCGTTGAACTCCCCACGTCTCCTGTGAAACCCGTAGCTTGCCAGGTCGAAAGAAGTGCTGGCAAACGTAGCCGTTTTGCGATCGAAGCTATGCCGTGATATCCAAATTCGAAAAATAAGAAATGCAATCCCTACAGGGAAGTCATCATGCAGATTGGATCTGGCCTTTTATATTGACACATGTAGGGAACGCCCTCTGTGGCGTTCCGAAACGCAACATTGGAGCACGTGTGTCCGAGACGCGGAACGGCACAATGCAAGTTCCCTACAGGGTGCCTACAGGAAAAACACCCTTTGTGTTCTGGGCGTTTGCCAGGAGGTTGGGGCGGAAATACGTAGGACCAACGGGTTCCACGTGAAACCGGCTGAATAGTCCACCCGTTTGACGCGAAACCCCCAGAATTCCCTTTTGCACCNAACTCCCCATACTGTTCCACGTGAAACGCGTGGAGTTCCTATCATTTGCATCACTCTAACGGATTAAATACCAATCCACTGAGCAGCTTGGGATAGAAATAAGTGCTCTTGGCAGGCATCCGTTCTGCTGCGTTGCTGATGGCTCGGATATGTTCCAGTGTTGCAGGCATCACCAGAGCGGCCAATTCAAAGCGACCACCGGACCCTTCCTGCCCTGTATGATCACGACCTACCGCATCACCATGGTGAAGTCCCTCAACCACCTCTTCGATGGATCTTACGTACTTGGGAGCAGGCAGGCTCGCCCCATTCCTGCGAGTGTCCGCGAGTAGATTTTCGACGATAAGGCGATGCAGGATGCTCACACCCAAACCTTGCCATTCCCCACAGTACTCCCGTGCAACCTCGGACATCTTTTCACGACCAGTTGCCGTCAGGCGAACGGTTGTCCACTTTTGGTCCTCCGCTGTGAACAAAGCAAGTGTGGCCTGATCGTCTTCCGTCTCAATCTCTTCCCATAGCATGGGTGCTTCATCAGGGCCCTCACCGGCTGTGGTAGCTGTAAAGCAGTTGCCTAGTTTGTCGCATAACTCCTGAGAGGTTAAAGGCGCTAAACCACGAAACAAGCGATGCGTTGGCAACACGATCATGCCAGGGTCACTCATCGAGACACACATCATCAGCACAAAGTTGGCTGGATGCTGGAGATCAAACGATTTGCCCTGCTGGGCATGCTCCGCTGCTACCTGATCGCGATAGTTACAAGCCGTTTCGTAACGGTGATGGCCATCTGCAACATAAACAGGCTTGTCCGCCATGGCAGCCGTTACAGCGGCAATCACTCCAATGTCTGTCACTGGCCAAATGCGATGTTTCACCCCTAGGTGGTCTGTTGCCTCCAAGGGAGTATCTCCAACAATTGATTCTTCCAACAATTCCTGAGCAGTATTCTCCTGATCTGGATACAAACCAAAAATCTGGCTCATATTTGCTTTGGTGTTTTGCCAAAGCTTGAGACGATCTGCCTTGGCTCCACTGTGGGTCTCTTCATGAGGATGTATATTACCTTCGCCAAAAGGTTCTAGCTGGGTCCGACACATAAAGCCCCGACGCAGGAACTGCTGCCCCGCCTCAGTAAACTCTTGATGATAGACGTATAAGGCTGGGTCGCTCTCTGCATAGAGCACGCCATCACGTTGCCAATTTTTAAAGTACTTTGCTGCGCGCGTGTATCGATTGTTGTGCTGGTCATCCTCTGGTTCATCCTGGCCGAGTATTAGCCGAGTGCAGTTATAGGTACTTTGTGCCAGGAGCTGCTCCTGGAGATCCGAGTCAATTACGTCGTATGGAGGAGCAATCACATCACTGAGGGAGCCAACGTGGCCCAAATCGTAACGTACTCCTCGGAAGGCAGATATTTGGGGCATAGATCTTCTAAGGGTATAAGGGGGGGGGGATAGTTGGTAAGTGCAGGACAAAAAGACCCAATCGCCACCTCAGGTAGACCTGTCGCCACCTCAGACAAACATCTTGTGGGCAACCAATACATCCGTCCTAGATCCTGCTGATACGGATTCTACCAAATTCCTTCCTCGGCTATTAGCCCTGAAAGGGCCGTGATCAGGCCCATCACAGCAATCCCTGCCGGCCAGAAAAAATGCGTCCTAATGTAACCAGAAGTCCAAAAGTTATGGCACCTGCAATCAAGAAAGTGGCCAGCCCACCACCCACTTTTCCCCAATCTGCACCCCACTTAACACCACCCCGTTTTTTCTTTTTCTTCTTGGGTTTCTTGGCATTACTCGCTTTATCCCGATCAGGATTATAACTGGATGTCGAATTTGGGATGAATCCTGAGGCCGAATGGACGGACCTTTGTTCCAGACCCACCCGGAGTTGCGGCCGCTTTATTACTTACGACAGCCTCATCCCAGAATGCGTCATCGGATTCGGGAGTGCGTGTAGCAGGAGAACTGGAGGCCCGAGCGGATACTTTGGCACCTGGCCTTTGACTCGCTTTAGCCCCCACTTGGAACTTAGACCCAACCTGAGCCATAGATCCCACCCGAGATTGAGACCCTGCGTCTACCCTGGCCGTAGCGGGGCTCGATGCCCTCTTGCCCGTGGGCTTGAATTTGCCTACGCGAAATTTTTTACCACACCCTTTGCAGGTAGCTACCTGACCAGTTGCGGATCCTGCTTCTGACAATCTGGACAAGAAATTTGGGCATCGTTTCTCCCGTTAGAACACGACATTACCCTGAAAATATTTGCGCCAATTTAGCCCGGGGGCCAGATCAACACAAGCTTTTCTAGAGATTCCTGGTCAATGCTCCCCACTCAGGAGACCTCTGGAAGCATCTTTATTCTGTGTCTTGGGGCAAGTAAGGATGGTCTTTCCACTATAAAAAAGCCGCCGGCTGATAGCATTGCAAATATGAGATCTCTAAACGCAAGCGTTCTTAGTACCAATTTTCCTTAGTACCGATAATGGTCGGACTTATAAGGCCCCTCAACGGGTACGCCGATGTAATCAGCCTGTTCTTGCGTGAGCTTCGTGAGTTGGACGCCCAACTTATCTAGATGCAAACGGGCCACTTCTTCGTCAAGTCGTTTTGGCAGACGAACAACCTCGACTTTGTAATCGGCGCTGTTCTTCCACAGTTCTATTTGAGCGAGTACCTGATTGGTAAATGATGTACTCATCACAAAGCTGGGATGCCCTGTCGCACAGCCCAGATTCACCAGGCGCCCCTTGGCCAGGATGATTACTGATTTTTTGGTCTTTGCGAATGTGTAACGATCAACGGCCCCAATATCAGATGGTTTAATTTCGTCCTTGGTTACCCGACCTGCCTCGACTTCTGCTTCTAGCCAGGCTATATCGATCTCTGTATCAAAATGACCAATATTACATAGGATCGCGTCGTTCGACATTTGCGACATATGCTCGCCAAGGATGATGTCTTTGTTGCCAGTCGTTGTTACAAAGAGGTTTCCTTCCAGACTGGCCTCTGCCATCGTAGTTACTTCAAATCCTTCCATGGCCGCTTGCAAGGCATTGATCGGATCAATCTCCGTAACCAACACGCGACAGCCATAGCGCTGCAAGCTGTGGGCACATCCTTTGCCGACATCTCCATAGCCGCAAACGACAGCCACTTTGCCAGCCAACATGATATCGGTCGCTCGCTTGACACCGTCCGCCAATGACTCACGGCACCCATAGAGATTGTCAAATTTGCTCTTGGTGGCACTGTCATTGACATTGATTGCTGGGACTTGCAGTCGGCCCTCTCGATTGAGAACCTCCAGGCGATGAATGCCAGCGGTCGTTTCTTCGCTGAGACCTCGAATGTCCTCCAACAATTCAGGGAATTTGTCGTGGACCATGGCGGTCAGATCGCCACCATCATCGAGAATCATATTCAGAGGTTTGCCAGCAGGAAACGCCGTTAGGGTCTGCTCAATGCACCAATCAAATTCCGCTTCGCTCATACCCTTCCAGGCAAACACAGGGTAGCCTGCCTTGGCAATGGCACACGCGGCGTGGTCCTGCGTGGAGAAAATATTGCAACTGCTCCAGGTGACCTCAGCACCAAGTTCTGCCAGTGTTTCAATCAGGACAGCCGTCTGAATGGTCATGTGCAAGCAGCCAGCAATGCGAGATCCGGCCAAAGGCTTGTCGGCACCATACTTTTTTCGTAATGCCATGAGTCCTGGCATTTCGTTTTCTGCAAGTGAGATTTCCTTGCGACCCCAGGCAGCCAGACGTTCGAACTCTTCAGGTGTGCAATCCAATACTTTGTAGGTAAGCTGTATTTCAACTTGGGCCACGACGGGTAAACTCCTTCAATAACTTGGCTTCAAAAAACTTGATGGACGGGGCATCCGGAGGACACCCATGAACGCCCCAAGCAGCAAACGTCCCAGGCAGTGCCAAAGGACTAAGATTTGTCGATTATAACGATCCTATTAATTCTAAACTGTGATGCCCGTCTGTGGCAAGATACTTGTATGGGTGAAGATTGCCCCTGTGTTGCTGGAGAATGGACGCCGCCCACTGATCACTTGATTTCTTCATAAGCAGCTTGAGCAGCATTAATAAAAGACCTTAGCTTTACAGGATCTTTCACTCCAGGCGAGCTTTCGACACCACTGGCTACATCGACTGCATGCGGTTGAACTTTGCGAATGGCCGCACCAATGTTCTTGGGATTGAGCCCTCCTGCCAATGCCAGCGGAATTTCGCCAAGGTGTCTTGGATAGTCGTTGAGCTGTTCCCAATCCGCAGTTTGCCCCGTCCCTCCGAACTGACCTTCAACGGCAGCATCAATCAGAACGGCTGCTGGCATACGTCCTGCCCTTCTGCATGCATTGAGACTCTCAGCAATACCGGCAAGACCATGGGACCCTAATGTGTAGGCACGGACAAGCACCAAAGCAGGATCAATCTCAGCAAGTAAGCCTGGCGGTTCGTCACCATGCAATTGAACTCCTTGCAAAGCCACCTCAGAAGCAATCTGGTTAATTTCGGCGGCCGTGGAATTAACGAATACACCGATTGCACTGGATATTTTAGTCGTAATGGATCGGGCTTTCTCGACGGACACAAAGCGAGAGCTACCTGGATAGAAATTGAGGCCAATTGCATCAGCGCCTGCATCGAAGGCTCTCTGCGCATCGGCAACCGAGGTAACACCACAAATCTTTATTCGAAACACTTTATTTCCACTAAGAAAATACGTTTTGGCCAGTACTTCATTGTTTCACTGCCCAAACAATAGTCAACTAGCAAGCATTTTTATCTTGAACCTGAAGCAAACTCACTATCCATGCCGAAGTAGACGGTAGAGGAAGTTCTTACCGCATTGGCCGAAGGTCTGCGCTAAGGCTGGATATTTCATACGTTTCGTGGCGCCATGGTCTAAATAACTTCTGGCAAGTCCGGCGAAGCTTGCAACCGGGGCGTATTGCAAATACGTCGGGGCTGCGAGTTGAAACTCGGGCGTGGCTAGACTGGACCATTTTGGCAGGAAGTCTACGACTACCGTAGCTAGATCGCATGAAATGTATGGGCCAGTCCCTCCATTGAATCCATCCCACTTTTTCCAAGCAACATTCAGGAATCCCTCATATGAGTGACCCTAGCATGCCCGAATCGTTGTCCCGTCCATTCGTCGCGGCACCACACGCTAGTCGCTATTTTCCCGCAGCGATCTTCGAAGAGTCACGGCAGCGTATCACACGCTCCATCGAGCGCGGTGAAGGGCCGGCAATCCTGATAGGGTCCACAGGTGTTGGAAAAACAATGCTGGTTGAAGTCCTTAACAAACAGTTTCAGGAGACGATGACCGTCGCACTTTTGGCTGGAGCCCAACTTTGCACCCGCAGGGCTTTGCTCCAAATGGTTCTTTTTCAAATAGGCTTACCCTATCGTGACATGGATGAGGGCGAACTTCGCCTTTCACTACTAAAATACCTGCAGCCCGATGGTGGGATATCTAGACGAATCCTACTGCTCGTTGATGAAGCCTAGTCCTTACCAGATCGCCTGCTTGAGGAGTTGCGCGTACTGACCAATATTGCCGACAATGGGCAATCGCTGGTCAGCCTGGTTTTGATTGGAACCTCTCTTTTAGAAGAACGTTTTGCAGATCCTAAGCTAGAAGTTTTTAGTCAACGAGTATCTTCGCGTTCCTATCTAGCTCCACTAGGTCGAGAAGAAACACTACAGTATATCCGATCTCAGATTGCTGCTGCTGGGCAAGAACCCTTAATGACTTTCACAGACGACGGTTTGGAAGCCATGCTTGCTGCCACCGATGGAGTCCCACGTTTGATCAATCAATTGGGCGATCAATTATTCTGGATGGCTCAAGAAACAGGCTACAACTCCTTGGATGCTGAAATCGTTCAGCAAGCCTGGTCCGAACTCCAACAACTGCCAGCACCCTGGAATACTCCCGATATCGAATCCATCGGGAGCGCCGTTGAATTTGGTGAGCTTGCCCTCGAAGAGGCAGAGCATGCAACCCATGAAGAATCCGACGACGAAATGCCCGCTTCCATACCTATGAGTATTTCGCACATTGATGAGTTAGAGACCCAGGAAAACAGGGCCCCAATTTCAGCAACTTTTGCAACTACCGAAGATCTACTCGCACAACTTAATCAGCTGGACAAGGAAGAAACTTCCCCACAGGCTGCGTCCGCTGCCAACAAAAAAAAACCTACCGCAGCCTCCCCTGCGAAGAATCCTTTTTTAGAACAATTCGATTCGGAAGAATGTCTTTTAGATCAGTACTCTAAATTCGAAAGTCTTCTGTTGTCGTCTGCCCCCAAAGTCGTCAATCAACACGACACCTTTTTTGCACAGCAACTGCAGCAGTTTGAAATAGCCGAGACGCCCACGATCACAACAAGCGCAAATGAAAACCATAAAGACGATTCGATCCAGCAACCTTTGCCAGACGAATCTAGTGAATGTGCTACAATGACTGAAATTCCAGTAGAAGTTCCGGGGGATCTTCTGGTTGTGGAAGAAGAGTTTGACAAAAAAATCGAAGTCGTTCCTGGCAACAATTTCCGCCAACTCTTCAGTAGCCTACAAGTAGACAATCAAGTACCCAACTATGGTTAAGGGCTTATCCAGAACCCTATCTCGGGAGGGCATAGCTCTAATCCATTGCGTCTACAATACGCAAAGCAACCCAATAGCGAATTGACCCTATGGAAAACCGGTCTCACGATTCGCAACTGGACAAGTGTGGCCATGGGATTCTTGTTGCTGTAGCAACATACAATGAGATCGAAAACCTACCTACCTTAGCGAATGCTATCCATACGGCTTTGCCCACAGCCGATGTCCTGGTAGTCGACGACAACTCACCCGATGGCACTGGCCAGTGGTGCGATGAGTTTGCGACCAAGTCTGGTTGGTTTGAAGTTCATCATCGTAAGGGTAAACTTGGTCTCGGCTCAGCGATCGCAAAGGCCATGTCCATCGCGGTGGATAAAAATTACAAGTCTCTAATTACCTTGGATGCTGATTGGAGCCATCCACCGGATCAATTGCCAGCAATCGTCCAAGCCTCAGAAAATGCTGACGTGGTTGTCGGTTCACGTTACTGTCGCGGAGGTGCGATTGAAGGGTGGCCCTTACATAGACGCATAGCCAGCCGCCTGGTCAATGCAGGAACTCGTTTTCTTCTGGGAACTCACCTGAGCGATTGCAGCGGCAACTACCGACTCTATAAAACGGCATTGCTCAAGACCCTTTTAAGCAAAGATCTTCAATCTCAAGGCTATGCCTATCTCGAAGAAGTGCTTTGGCATCTACAGCGATTGGATGCACGTTTTGCGGAAGTTCCCATTACATTTACCGATCGTCGATCCGGCCAATCCAAGATCAGTATCCACGAAGCCTGGGGAGTACTCTGTGCTTTACTCAGAATGAGCTGGCAACGCCTCACCACATTTCTAAAACGTTCGAGCTAACCACACATTTCATACGCTTCTGCAAAGGCAGACCGAGCCCGGATATTTCATACGTTCGGGCACCGATAGCCAAAGCATAACGTGGCCAGGCAAGGTTGAAAAATTCACGACCTACATGCAACGAAACGAATGAAATTTCGGGCTAGTTGTAACGTTTGTACTGCTTGTAATAGCCTATTGTCCACCACAATATCTCGCCAATCCATTCTACGTTCTATTCTTTAGCGTTAGAGTTTCTTGGTTGATCTAGAAAGGCGAATGGTGTGATGTCGAAAAAATGCATAGGGATACTGACTAGCGGGGGAGACTGCCCCGGGCTGAATGCTGTCATCCGTGGCGTGGTTAAATCATGTTGGCAGCTTGGCTACGAGTGCGTCGGATTCCTAAAAGGCTATGAAGGTCTGCATGATCCGGTTCGCTATCTAACACTGACACCTAAAAACACTGCTGGTATTTTGAATCAGGGGGGCACCATATTGGGTTCAACCAACAAAGGTCGCCTTGCTGCGACCGTAGGAGCGTCAGACCGACAAGAGTTAGATCCTGATTTGCTGGCCGGTGTACAAACTACGGTCAATCAGTTAGGCATCGAAGGACTCGTGTGTGTGGGGGGCGATGGTTCGCTAGCAGTCGCCCAACAGTTTCATGAATATGGCATTCCTGTTGTAGGTGTTCCCAAAACGATTGACAACGATTTATCGGCAACGGCCTTTACTTTTGGTTTCGATAGTGCCATTGAGTCTGCCACCAACGCACTGGACCGCCTGCATACTACTGCAGCCAGCCATGAACGGATCATGGTGCTCGAGGTAATGGGTCGTCATGCCGGCTGGATTGCTCTGCATTCAGGCATTGCCGCAGGGGGCGATGTCATACTGTTGCCCGAAATTCCTTGGACTTGGGAAAATGTTTGCCATAAGATTCTGAATCGCGAAAGTAAGGGCAAGCGATTTACCCTAGTCGTTGTTGCCGAAGGAGCAGAACTCCCTGATTGTGGCCTGGTTGCCGAAGAACAAGTTGGTGCACAGTCCAAACTTGGCGGCATCGGCCAGATTGTAGCTAATGAAATTGAATTGCGCCTGCAGCGTGAAACACGTGTGTCGGTACTGGGCCACCTGCAACGTGGTGGTGCTCCAACTACTTTTGATCGAGTCCTTGCTACCCAATACGGTGCCCATGCCGTAAGACTCATACTTGAAGGCAAATTGGGTGAGATGGTTTGTTACCAACCGCCCGAAGTCAGCAGTGTGCCGATCATGGAGGCCGTCAACCATCTCAGACTAGTAGATCGCAACGGTTCTGCCGTGCAGGTAGCCCGTGCTCTCGGTGTCAGCTTCGGCGATTGCAAAGCAGACGAAAGTCCTTTTGCTTACAAGGCAGAGACCGCAGAAATTACTACCGCTACGGATATCGAAGTTGATGCCGATTTCACAATCGACATTGCTGAAGCTGCTACGGAAGAAGCGTTAATGGACAGCTAGTAAAAGTTCTAAGACATGCTGGACTAGGACTGACTGACTCTTTTTTGTGGATGCGTATAGAATTTGGCGTGGCATTCGCGCAGCCAATCTGGGATCTGCTCTGCAAAAGGCGAAGATTGGATTGCTTTTTCAATGTCCAATTCGTCAAGATGAGCGGCATTTGATCCCGGAAACCAATGGCTGCCGTTGCCGAGTAAGTTGTAGCGCGTTTTGGCAAACTCCTGCATATCAAAGGCCAGCGCCAAATTGCGCAGCCAGAGCATGGCAGGAATATTCATAAAGCCCGGTGTGTTTTCCCAGTCTGGCAAACCTTCAGCATACCGGTCGGCCAGATCACTGCCGACTGTGTCCACGAGTGCTTCACGCAACCGTGCGATGATTGTGGGTAAGATCACACTGGAACGATCCAGGTGTTCCAATGTCGACACCTGCAGGTCGAAATCGGCCGGACAGGAGGCACCCAGGCTGAGTGTATGCACCTCTCGTTGCGCAAGACAGAACAAGCAGTTAAAAACGAGTGGATGTACTGGCTGGCATAACTCGACTAACTTTGGGGATGGTTTGTACAACATGCCACCCTTGCTTGATGGGCTAATGATGAATACCCCCATATCCCGCTCAGCGGCTGCCGCGATGGCTGGCCAGTTGTCCTGAAAAATATAGTACCAGTGCAGATTGATATAATCGAACCCCCCATTGTCTTCGTGGGCAATGGCATCCAGAATGAATTCTGTTGTGCCATGGGTCGAAAAACCAATGTGATCAGCAAGCCCTTTTTTTTGTAGTTTTCGTGCCGCCTCCAGACAGCCCTGGGGACGTAGGGTTTGCCAAAGATGTTTGTACGTGTTGACGCCATGGAAAGCCAAAAGGTCGACACGCTGGAGCTGCAGCCTTTCGAGCGACTCTTGAAAGTGCTGTACAAATTGCTCCGGATCAGCGGTCGGCGCGATCTTGGTCTGGACGATGATCTGGTCACGCGGAAAAGTTGGTAGAACCAATCCCAATTGTCTCTCACTGGAACCATAATCGCGAGCGGTTTCAATGTGATTGATCCCGAGTTCTAGGGAGCGCCCAATCGTGGCTTCAAGATGGGCCTGTTTTTCAGGCGGTACTTCGTCGAGTGGTACGTCCTGCCATTTGTAATGGTAGCGCATACCGCCGCAGCTAAACACGGGCATCTGCAGTTCGGTACGTCCAAATCTTCGGGTGAGCATGCCATTTTGTATAAGGTCAAACGGGTATCCTTACAACCTGACACTGCAGAGCCAAGGACTTGGGCCTGTCTCTTCCCGCATGCGAAATGTGAGCTGAGTTCAAGTTTGGGACTCGCATCAGAGCCCCACAAAAAGATTTCATTGCCTGGACTAAAAAACTGCAACTTGCCGGCCTGGGCGAACTGAGTAGAATCTGGATTAGCGCTTGCTTTCTCATTTTAAAAACGAAGGAGTTCTCCGATGACAAGTAGCGGTGGCCAAATCGACACAGTCATGCATGAAGACCGGCTTTTTCCGCCCAGTGCAGAATTCACAGGGAGCGCTCGACTCAAATCCATGGAAGAATATCAGGCCCTCTGGGACCAGGCCCAAGCCGACCCGCCCGCCTTCTGGGCGAAACTGGCTCAAGAAGAACTCCATTGGTTCGAACCATTTCACGAAGCGCTTGTTTGGAACGAACCGTACGCCGAATGGTTTGTAGGAGGCAAAACAAATGTCAGTACCAATTGCCTCGATCGAAATATTGCTGCCGGGCATGGCGACCGCACGGCGATTCTCTGGGAAGGCGAACCGGGCGATAGTCGTGAACTCACCTATGCCCAACTCCATCGCGAAGTCTGCCAGGCTGCAAACTGCCTGAAGTCACTGGGAATCGGTCAGGGCGATGTGGTTTCGATCTATATGCCCATGGTACCCGAACTGGCCATAGCTATGCTCGCCTGTGCACGGATCGGTGCGGTCCATTCGGTTATTTTTGCCGGCTTTTCCGCTGAGGCTATTGCCGACCGCAATAACGATGCCAGTGCCAAATTGCAGATTACTGCCGATGCCGGCTGGCGTCGGGGAAAAGTACTGCCCCTCAAAGAAACGGTTGATCAGGCGCTAGAAAAGTCGCCCACGGTCGAGCATTGTCTGGTGCTCCAGCGCGTTCATGAAACCGTAAACATGAAACCCGGACGTGACCATTGGTGGCACGAATTGATGGCAGAAGCTGATGAGGACTGTCCAGCAGAGCCCTTGGATAGTGAAGCGCCACTATTCATTCTCTACACGAGTGGATCAACCGGGAAACCCAAAGGCATCAAGCACACCACGGCAGGCTACAATCTGTACGCCAAAAAAACATTTGAATGGGTCTTTGACCATCGCGAAGATGATATCTATTGGTGCACTGCCGACTGTGGATGGATCACTGGTCACACCTATATTGTCTACGGACCTCTCTCAGCAGGTGCAACCTGTGTCATGTACGAAGGCGCGCCCAATTTTCCGGATGAAAGTCGTTTCTGGAGTCTGGTCGAAAAATACAAGGTGACCTTGTTTTACACCGCGCCCACAGCCATCCGCGCTTTCATCAAATGGGGCGACTCCTTCGTCGACAAACACGATCTAAGTAGCTTGCGTCTGCTTGGTACTGTGGGCGAAGGAATCAATCCTGAGGCATGGATGTGGTACCATCAAAAAATTGGCGGTGAGCGCTGTCCAATCGTCGATACCTGGTGGCAGACCGAAACGGGCGGCATCATGATGAGTCCCCTGCCAGGAGCTATTCCCACCAAACCAGGCAGTTGCACCAAACCTTTGCCAGGCATCATCCCCGCCATCGTTGACGAAAGCGGAACTCCCGTCGAAGCCAATCAGGGAGGCTGGCTGACCATAGCGCACCCCTGGCCGGGAATGCTGCGCGGTATCTGGGGAGATGGCGAGCGTTATCAAGAAGTCTACTGGAGCAAAGTCGCCGGCAAGTACCTGGCAGGCGACAATGCGCGGTGCGATGACGATGGATACTATTGGATCATGGGACGTATCGACGACGTACTCAATGTCTCGGGCCATCGTCTCAGCACGATCGAAATCGAAAGCGCCCTGGTCTCGCACCCACAAGTGGCCGAGGCAGCTGCCGTAGGACGACCAGACGAATTGAAGGGAGAAGCGGTTTCGGTATTTGTTACGGTCAAAGATACAGAGCCCAACGAAGAGTTGAGTCAGCAGCTCAAAAAACATGTCCGCAATGAAATCGGGGCCTTAGCCGTCCCCGACGACATTCGCTTTACCACGGCCCTGCCCAAAACGCGCAGCGGCAAAATCATGCGTCGTCTCCTCAAAGACATTGCTGCCGGCAAAGAAACCGTGGGCGACACAACCACACTGGAAGACTACAGCGTACTGGCAAATCTACGGGAAGACGAGGAATAGGCCGACTGAAAATCTCCAAGAAATACCCATCCCCGATTGCGAGACACCCTCACGTCCGCAATACTAGCGGATTCAACTGGTCCGGTAGCTCAGTTGGTTAGAGCAGGGGACTCATAATCCCTTGGTCGGGGGTTCGAGTCCCTCCCGGACTACTAAAACAATTGTGCCCCTGCCTTGTTGCCAAGTGCACAAGCGAGTTGCTTACGTTTTTTGGGAATTAGCCCGGCGTAGCGAGCGGGGTTGTGCGGCTGCCAATTTCCTCGGAACGGCTCCGAGACCAGCGAACGGTAAGACTGATGAAAAGGAGATTGTTCTAATGAGACAAATAAAGTTAGGGCTAGCGTTGGTCATTCTCACATCCACCGCCCCATTCACGGCCGCCCAGGCAGCCACTCTCTACAACATAGGTCTCGCGGGCGACAGTGCGGCGATCGGCACCCTAGATTGGGCTGGCGACCTGTCATCGGACGGTGCCTTCTCAAGGGAACTCTCGGACATCAATGCCCTATCTATTACGGTAGGGGGCGTGACGTTCACCGCCGGAAACGAGCTCGGGCCCTTCAGTGACGCCCAGTACGAGGTCACGAGTGGCGAGTTAGTCCGATTCGACGCGACGCTAACGAGCGGTCCCGACGCATTGATTTTCGGAGTCCAACATACAGGCGATGGCGGTCTGAGTTCAGATGAATGGAACTTGAATGGCTACTTTCCTAAGGAGTTCAGTCTATCTCTATCTGGCTCCTACACACTAACGCCAGTCCCCGAACCATCCCCCCTCGCCCTTGCCGCACTTGGTCTGTTGTACATGGACTACTGTCGGCGAAAGCGAACGCAACTTCACTGACCAAGAAGCTCTGAAAAGAACCCACAACCCGGCCTAACCAGCCGGATTTTTCTTGCCCTAGCTGCACTCTGCTTGGCAATAAAGCAGACGGCGGATTGCGGTTACAACAATATACAGATCGATCGCTGGGAAAGATTTGAGTGACCCAGCCAGCTTTTTAAATTGCCCTTCTTAGTCGTCGCCCAAATTGCAAACATCCCCACTAATGTGAGCGATGATTTAAGCAAGATTGCTAATGTATAGACCATATCACGATTATATTGTGTTACGCTCAGAAGTATTGCTGTTGATAATAGAGCAGGATATGACCCAGCTGCCCGACGGGGTGAACTCCATCAATAGAGGGTAGAGCAGTTTGAAAGTGGCCTGTATAATTTTTCAGTCGATCATATTCTTGGTCAGGTATGGCATGAGGAATCTGGGCGAGCCCAGTTGATTG
>PATG01000135.1 GCA_002713555.1 Planctomycetaceae bacterium | reverse complement strand
GTCGATGGCTGGGAGTTGGGCACCGGCGGGGAGATGACGATGTGCGGCGATGACGATCACCCGGCGCAGATTGCCGGGGGAAGATTCACCGTTGCCGGTGACGTTGAAGTCAACGGTGTCGGCCAGTTTCAGGCAGACGTAACATTCGAGTCCACCACCGACATCACGCTCACCGATGCCGACGATGTGCTCTCCCTCTATGGGGCGACCACCTACGACGGGGGCGACTACATCGGCGATGGCAAGCTCGTCCAAAACGGCGACGCAATAGTCAGTGGTGATACGACCATCGACGTGGCTACTTTCGATATGGACGGCACGTCGGGTACGTCGGCGCTGACCATCACCGGCGCTACGCTGACTCTCAATTCCTCGCTGATCGAGGACATCGCTGCTGTCAACGCCTACGACGGCGACCTGACCGTGTTCGGTGGATCGCTGGTGGTCAATACCGACGATGATTGGCGCCTGGACGGGACCATGACCCTGATCGCAGGGACGGTTTCCGGCCAGGACCTGACGGTTGCCAACGGTGGGTCCCTGGTTGCCGGCGCCTTCTTGTCTGGGGCCGACAGCACCATCGACGCTGCGGTGACGTTCCAAGCCGGCTCCTCGACGACGGTCGTCACCGACTGCGAGTTGGATCTTACCGGCGCAATCGTCTACGACAGTGGCAGCTTCGACGGCGACGGCACGCTGATCCAAAACAACAACGCCCAGGTGACCGGGGACACCACGATTTCGACGGCGACCTTCGACTGGGATGGTGGCAACGGCGACAGCACGACCACCGTTGACGCCGGCGTGACCTTGACCATCGACAGCGATGCGGTTGACCGCAGCGCGAACAACGACTTCGATGGCACCCTCCATGTCGGCAGCGGCGCAACGGTGACGGTCAATACCGCCACCGACTGGCGGCTGGATGGCGAGCTCAACTTCACCAACTCCGGGGCGATACCGCACCTCGGTGGCAGCGCCACCATGATAGTGCAGGGCGATGTGAACGTCAGCGGCGGTGAGGCCGATATCGATGCGCCAGTCCAGTTCGATACTGCTGCCGATGTGACCGTCGCCGCGGGTGCGGAACTGGAAGTCAACGGCGCAGCAACGGTGAACGGAGGAACGTATAACCTCGACGACGGCACGCTTGATTTCGATAGTACGCTTTCTATCGGAAGTACGACATTCAATGACGTTGGTGTAGCGGATACGGCCGAAGTGTTCTTTGACGGCATTACCACCTACACCGGCGGTACCATTGGCTCATCGGCTATCATCACACAACGAGGGGCGGCAACGATCAACGGTGCCACGGTCATTAACGGCAGTGTTGTGAACCTGGACGGTGACGGTACGACGACGGTTACGTTGAACGATGACCTGACCATCAATGCAGACAGCCTGGAAAATTCCAGCAATAAATTTGATGGAACCCTGACGATCAACGGACGTTCCAACGAACTCACGGTGAACACGGTGTCGCCCTGGGTCATGGATGGCACGTTAGAAATCACGACGAGTTACACGACGACCTACCCGGCCATCAGCGGACAGGATTTCACGTTGTCCGGTCCGGCGAACATCGATGGGGGGACTCGATTTGACGCTCGAGTCGATATCGACAGTAGTGGCAGCATCAATTTTCAAACCGGTACGTCACGCATCAATCTGAATGGTGGTGACTTGGTGGACACCAACACGATCAGCGGTGGCTCGGTAAGCGGACCGGCAGGCAGTAGTCTGCGAAGTACGAGCTCTTCGGCGCTGGTCGGATACGGTACGATTAACACGGACGTTGATTTTCTGCCAGGCACGGCCCTGCTAGCCGACAATGGAACGCTTGCGATCGACGGATCGTTTATTTCCCTGGGCCAAATTGGCACCAACGACAGTGACGGCACGCTGGATGTTGTCGATGCCTGGAACACGGACACCGCTGACGAGTTACGACTCAATGGTGGCGAGGTGACCGGTGGTGGGATCACCAACGACGGCACCACCATCGGACATGGTCTGGTAACAAGCTCGTCGTTTGTCAACAATTCGACGCTGACGGCCGACGGCGGCACGCTGACCCTGAATACGGGAATTTTTCCGGACCTGGACGGTAGCTCGGAGACGGGCACCGTTAACGCCTTGGACGGTAGTGTTGAGGTGCTGAACGCTGCGACCGGCAATTTCATCTTCAACGGTACCCTGAACGTGGGTGTTGGCCAGATGTTTAGTTCCAGTGCCAGGGGTTTGGTCAACGACGGAGTGGTGAACCTGACCAACGGGACGGTTGCGGTCTCGGATTTCTCACAGGACGCTCAACTGAACGTTTCTGCCGGTGGTACATCGCGTCTGGAATCGCCCGGTATCGATTTTAGATGGAGTAGCACGAGCACCGTCGAAGACGATCTGGAGGTCGTGGGTGATACTGATATCTTCGCCGGAGCGATGCTGACCGGAATCGGTCGCCTGGTGGTTCCTGTTGGTTCGCTTCTTACTTTACTTGACGGAGCCACGGTCGGGATCGAGATAGAGAACAATGGACAGATATCAGTGGGTGCATCACCCGGTTTTGCTACGATCGACACGTTTACCCAGACCGTCGGTGGCGAGTGGAAAGTCGATCTGGGCGGCACGTTGGCGGGGACCGAGCATGACCAGTTGGATATCACCAACACCGCCACGTTGGCAGGCATCCTCGATGTGAGTTTGATTGGCGGTTTTTCTCCGGTGGCTGGCGACCGGTTCGACATCATTTCTGCAGGCCTGATTACCGGTGTGTTTGATACGCTGAACCTGCCGGTTCTTTCATCCAGCCTGGTGTGGGATCTGGCGGACTTGTACACGACAGGTGAACTCCTGGTGTCGCCATCCCCGTTGGCAAGTGACTTCGACGAGGATGGTGACGTAGACGGCTTCGATTTTCTTACGTGGCAACGAGGAGGATCCCCCACTCCACTCAGCTCAGGCGACTTGTCCGATTGGCAGACCAACTACGGCACTGTCGCACCACTGTCGGCGGCTTCAGCAGTCGTTCCCGAACCGAGTGCACTATTGCTGGGTTTGATGGCCAGTCTCGCTGGCATCTCTCGAAGGCGACGCCGATAATCCCTGGCGGTGTCTATCGAAGCTATCAGCTAATCCCCACCGCTCTTGCTACGCAATACCTTCCAGCTGGAATACGAATCTCTCCTGAAGAGCGACTAATGAAAACGACCGTAGCATTGATTCTCTTAGTATTCGCACTTCTCTATGTGCCCACCGCCCACGCCGATACATTCGGCAGTGGCGATGACCCGTTTGACATCGACTTCGTCACGATCGGTAACCCAGGCAATGCCGACGACATCACTGGCAAACCCAACCCGGCTGGCAAGGTCGAGTACGCCTATCGCATCGGCAAGTTTGAAATCTCCAAGGACATGATCGACGAGGCCTACACCGAGGGAGGATTGGGCATCACCAAAGACACTCGCGGAGCGAACAAACCCGCGACTGTCTTTGTTCTCTTCTCTTCGGTAAATCCACGTTCTACTTACATCTCCTCTTCTTCGTGGAACTGGCTATTCCCCTCCATTCGAGCTGCTATTTCTCTTCTCTGGCAGCAAGACGAAATCAGGTTTTGTGAAGCCTTGAGCCACGCACCCGTTGACGTCGGTCGAACCGGGGGAGGCGGTCGTGACTACTGTATCTAACGGCTCTTACGCTCAGTCTCGAGAGGTTATCCAAGGCGAATCGCACTGGAAGTGCAGCTTACGCGAACAGATCGACCAGCCCAAATCTTCGGGCGGCTCAACCTGGCAACCGGAAACGTTCTGGCAACGACACGTTTTGCCACCAGCGTGAAAGAGTGCGATATTGGTCGTCGTGGTGGGCCTGTTTATCAAAGACGTTTTTGAGGTAAACGCGGTGCCCCCCGAGATCGCTGGCCGGCCCACAGCCAGACGAAGGCAGTCACCAATAGTGGCAACGAACCAGGTTCTGGAACGGCTGTGAATCCTATCCAGTCGCTCTCGTTGCGTTCACCCCAGGTGACGGGATTTTCCAGGCGAAAAGCTTTGCTGATGACCGTGTCTGCCCGATCCATCCCGCGCGCTTCGTAATCGAAAAACAGCGAATCGGGCATCAATTCAAATAGCGAGACCCACTTGTCATCCGTGGTGTCGTTGAAAAGTAAGGCCACGTCAAAATCGTTGGATAAACGCATGTCAGCGTAACCCAGAAAATCACCGGCCTCGACCTCCAGTGTGGTGTAAGCGGGATCATCGTCCTGGTGTGTCCATATGCCATCNATAGTGGGGTAGTCGTTAAAAATTTGGGGGTAGGCATCGTCGAGGTTCAGGTGAAATAGTACGGCCGTGTAGTCCGTATCAGCGGCCGCGGTGATTTCGACCCGCTTATTGACGATGGAGGGGTCTTCCTCACGAACCTCCTCGATGACACGGGTGATGCTGCCCGCGAAGGGGGCGTAGACTGGAATGGTCGTATTGTCACCGTTTTCTTGTTTGTGCGCATCATGGGGNGAATAGTAATGCTTCATGCTGCTTTCAGGTTCGGATGTGTCGGTGGCAAAAAAATTGTCGATTCCTGCGATGGCAGTCATGGCTGTCGGGGGGAGCGTGTCCCTGAAATACGTAAAGTCATGCCCAGCTCCCGAGCGGAATTTGGAGATCTCGAGAATCATGTCAAGGTCGGTGACATGGGCTTCGATCAGCTCTGGATGCACTGCCGACGCCGGAGTNAGACCGATCGACCAGATGCAGCACACCAGGCAAAGGAGAAACTGGCCAGTCCCTCGTATTGTGGTTGCCTGCTGGCGATCAAGTTGCATCGATTGGTGGGCCATTGGATCGATCTTTCGTTCTTTCGTTTTTACCCGTGAATTCAACCCGGCTTCAAACCCGCGGCTATCACAGTCAGCTTAATCTCAGTCGGTTACTTCGGCTAGTCATTTCGTGGAGAACTCCCCGTGATGAGGNTCGTACCAGGGTCCTTGTCNGACACTTATTACTAAAAAGCACTTTTGGTTCGCAGCGGATTGTAGAAATCATGTCCTGAGTCCTGTACCTGTCATTCACTCTGGTGGGATTCTCACGCCGCAGGGTGGTGCCGNCAATTNAGGATTCATATCAGAATTTGCAACGGAGAAGAGGGCCGCACTCATGAAAGACTGAGNCCAAATGGCCGGAGAAAACGGCAAACTGTTTACTGCTTTGTACTTTGCATAACGCTAATTCTTTTGACACTACACGCGTTGATCGACTAAATGTTCACGGATAACCGGAACCGCAACGGCCNATTTCTGCAAATTATCCCCTTTTGGATTNCCAGTNGACGCCGCCACACTTTAGGATGTTAAGAAAGCGGTCATGTAGATGTTGGTGCCGGNGCGAGAACCGAAAAGGACGTTGCAGGGTGATAAAAATTCGACTGGGATTACTGAAGGCCATAGTACTGATATTGCTGGGAGGATACGCGGGACCCCTTCGCGCCACCCCCTATGCAGTGTTTGTCGTACACTGCGAACCTAGAAATGCGGATGAAGAAAGTCTGCTACAACTGCGTGAGATGGTCATAAAAGCCGACCAACACCAGGTCAAATTGACGATCGATTTCACTCCGCCNTGGGTTGAGATGATCTTGACCGATACGCTGTTTTTTGGGTGGGCCATCGCCTGGAACGAAGCTGGGCATGAACTGGGTGCGCATCACCATCCGTATTGGGTTTCCAAGGAACGGGGGACGCACTGGGATGGCTACACGAACACACCACAGGAGGACCTGTTAGACGATGACGCAGAAGACTACCTCGGAGACATGGACGATTACCTAGCCCTACTGAATCAGCTTCCCGGTACACGGACCTCGGGAACCCTGGGCCTGGGTTATGCGGGGGATGAGTTAGACTGGCCACAGGACCTGTTGTACTCAGCCAAGGGACATGCGTATGACGAGATTGTCGGCCAACCCGAACTGGTGGATTACGACGGGCACGAGGTATGGCAGATGAATCACGGCCTGTTCTGGAACGCACCGCCCTCGCTAATCGAGGCCGCCTATCACGGGGCTGGGCCCGACGATATTTTTGCTGTGGTGACCCACGTCTCCAATTACGAGGAGTCGGCGGAATCGGCTCAGGCAGTAGAAGACTTTTTCACATTTCTGGGCAATGAGGATCCCTCCGGGGATTCCCTAGTAACAGTGACTCAGGCAATNCGTGCCACNATACCCGAACCGGCAACAGGGGCACTGTTAGTACTGGCTTGTTCAATGTTGGCTGCAATGCGGCCGAGGATGTATTAGAAAGTTTGGTCAGAGTTCGGCTGTCAGGAACAGGTGGGTGTGGCGATTGTTAAATCTGACCAGAGGGTTCAGGTTGGATATGGCTGNAANAATCACAGTCACAAATACAGACTCTGATCTGTTTATCTGCGAGGGCGGAGAGGCCAAAGCAGAGGCGATTAGGGTCACTAATGGCGCCAAAGTGCGTCTGGAAACAGGCGGTTTAATCAACGCCGATCAATTGCATATCTGTTGCGAGGGCTCCCTGGTCGGTGCGTGCGAAGTGAACGTACAAACTGAACTGGAAAACGACGGGGCAATCACANCCAGTGACAGTGTGCGGACCATTACCACCTCCAATATGACCGGCGTGTTTGATCTGGATGGCTATGCTTCGACGACAGCCGGTCGACACCTAACAGCTACCACGATNCCAAACAGAAGCAGAATCGCNGTGGAAGGATCGGGCACTGCGAGTAGAAATACCGAACGGTCACTAGAAAAATACAACCCGGAACCATACGTAGATTCTACCAGGCTGGCTGCACTATCAATGGAGNCCACCACATCGATTCGATTGCCCAACGCATCGTAGGCGGCCAGCAGGCCGTCGCCCAGAGTCAGTCCGGTAAGAGGGTCCAGGTCTCCTTGCGCAAGAACGTAATTGCCGCCGTGGCGAACCCATGCGCCGTCGGCCGATCCGGGTACCTGATTGCCTTCCCAGTTGCCGTCAGTGTTCCAGTTGTCCCCGGTTAGAAAATCCTGCCGCGGCAGGTCGATGTCCGTCCACGTTTTTTACCTGAAAAAAGCGATGTGTTACGCGCAGAGACCTCTTCGGCGTTTGCGAGTCGCCAAGACCGCAAGCCCCACACCCAAGAGCAGCGCGGTATTGGGTTCGGGCACGGGTGTTCCTGTGATTGAAAGCGCAGTCAGTTGCCCCGACGCCCAGCCGTAGCGTGCGACGCTGAGAGATAGTGTTTGGCTGTCCCAGGGCAATCCCCCGGGCGAACCCGAGATATTCTGGAACAGGCAGGTGAAGTTTTCGTCATCGCACGAAGTCATACCCTGCGAATTGTGCTCTTGNGAAATCGCGAAGTAACCCCCATGGCCCGTGGGGGTACCGAGTATTTCAAAATCTGCGCTTGAAGCCCGAAGCTGCATGTAATCTGTCTCTTCATCCGGTAGTGCACCGGCTGGGGAAGAGTTGTAGTAGACTTCGTNTCGGGTACGCGTCAAATTGCCTCCATCATCAGTGCCTGTCACCATGACAATCGGAGACGGATTCGATACTGAAATCGTGGCGGAATCGATCAGGTATTGCCAGTTCGTCCGGTATTCAGCGGTGTAGTCAAAAGGGTTGAAGTGGTCCGTGATAAGGTACGAGTTGTACGCATTGCTATCGAGCACAAAGGTTGCCGAAATCGTATCGCCGATCATGACGTGGTCGGAGAGCGCTTGTCCCGGCCAGCCATGATCATTGATCACGTCGACCTGGGCGGTTGCGGTCACTGTGACCGTAGTTGCCCAAGCGGGCGCCACCATCAACAGGGCTAAACAAGGTCCCAGCAGTAGGCGTACAGCAGACAGCACTCTGATTCTCTTTCCAGNAGCTGTAACTGGCTGGCAGGCTAGTGCAAGTAAAATAGATGCCGCTCCAAAGAAGAGTGTCGATGAATTCTGAATGGAGCATGGAGAAATTTGGGTGTGATTTCTAAAAGAGTTGATAGTCATTAGCTTCCCTCTCGAATTAAGGCAAAAAAGTATCTCTATGAATGGTCCGCATGGACCAAGCAAGATTGAAGTTGCTAACAAAAAAACATTGAAGTTGCTAACAAAAAAAACACTGCCGCCCTGTGTAACTAATACTCAGGCCGTCAGTGGTTTTTTTGGCTTCAATTTTAAATTGTCGAAAGCTTCATGAGCGTGTCTCCCCACCTGCTTGGGACTCAATCTAACGTGCCAGACTACCACGAAGAGCTTAAGCCCACAAGAATATTTTGCAAAAACAACTCAGGGATTATTGGCCACATACTCGCTGTTTTGTGTGTCATGCTTGACGATTGCGTCCTCGCAAAAACAACTGTGATTGAAAGTCTTTTCACCCGAGCGGACTTCCGCGGAAGCTGTTCCGATACAGTCGCTTCGATGCGCCAACCCTCAGTGAATGAAAAGTCCATTGGTAATAAAAGCTCCGTTGCCATTGTCATTGTCATACGCTGTCAGACATGGTCGCAGGGTTGTTAGCCCGAGCGGCGAGTCCCNGCGGGGACCTTTTNTTTTTGCAGTAAAAACTCTTGTCAACAAAACTTGGGACGTCTGAGAAAACGAATGCAACAGAGTCTCGCATGAAGGATAAATTCTTCCCCAGGGCAAGTAATGGGACCTGTGCCACAACGGTCTCCCGATTTTTTCCGGTGTTGAACAACTGGTGTGCTGTTGTCATTTCAATGTTGTCGTTGGGGGATGACAGCCAGCAAACCAAGGCAGGCGATCACCAGTGTTGATGGTTCGGGTACGCTGGGTGCGGCCAGAACAAAACCGAAGTGGGTTGTAAGCTTGTCGAGTTCCATNCTGTAGATTGGTTGGTTGCTCACCAGCGCGAATGCAACGTTCGGGTTGCCGCCGGTGACGGACGAACCGTCAATGACATACGTATTGGGAGACGTCGGNTCGTTCCATGACCAGGCAGGCATGTCTCCGGCAGCAATGGAACCGGCCGATCCAGTCCCTGGACCCTGTACGGCATACGTTTCGTCAAGCCAGGGAGTCGTCAACAAATCTCCCGAACCGTTATAGGCGGTCAGGGCGACTTTTTCTGCCAGAGTGGACCCTTGATCAACATCGCCGAAGAGAAAAAACGTTCCACTTGGAAGAAAACCTAGCGGGAGCGAGGTGAAGTCGTAATTGGCTATTCCCGAATTCACCGACNAGGGGATCGGGCCCGTTGCGTTGAACGTGCCGACCCAGTCCGGTTGAACAGGAGCTACCCAGGTACCGGTAAAAGTACCTCCTGCGTCAACACGGGCTGCCGACACTCCTGGTTGCCAGGCGGGATTGATGGTCGGAATCGGCAGATGAGCNCCTGAACCGGTAAGTGGCGTGGCATCGACTGGCATAGCAGCTAACAAAAAGATGCAAAAACTGGTTGGCAAAATGAGTTTGCGAGTTGTCGTTTGTAGAGTCACGTTCACTTCTCCTTTTAAAATGCGTGGTAAATTAGATNGCTAGCGAGCAGGGTCTTAAGAACTCCGATCGACTAATTTTTTTCTCGACAGGCGTCGGGTATCAGCAAATGGTCTCTGATGCCAAACAGTGGGGACTCTTGCGTTCTTGCCGGGGTGAATTTTTACGATAACTTTCGGGCACTGATCTTCTGGTCCCATACCGAAACGAGTTGCCTGGGGCTGCCAAATTGCGACGAAATGCCGACAGCCCTACGAGCCCCGTGACCAGCAGGAGGCAGCTGATTAAATAGTTTTTCTCATGCGATTGTCCTGACAAAGGTTAGGGTGATTGCCGATTGCAGAGGTCTCGTACCGTTGTCCTTTGCTCTGCACCCGTTGCCTGCTGGATTTGGAGTTCGATTGCGGGATTCCAGAACCGCAATTCACATACCAGTTGACGTGAACACAGTGCGTTGACAGGGTAAGCCTTTTTCCACGTAAGGTTTAAGATGAAATTATTGGAACCAAGTTGCCTCGCCACTGAAGATTCCGGTGTCTCGATGAGAGACGGCCGTCTCGATCTGAAACGGCGATCGTGCCCCAGGATCATTCCGCTGGTACGCGAAACTGGATGGCCACCTACCGATCACCGCCCTACCCTGTCCACACATCTAAAAGTGGTTCAGTCTTAGGTGATAATCCGTGATCGCATTTGCGAATTAGTGACGAATGACAACGGCACAGAAGAAATTCTTCCCACCGTCGATGGTAATCGCCAATCCCTAAAACAACCGCTAATCCACCCACAGGTTCGCCAGTGACAAGCAAGTAGAACTGACCAAATGCCCGAATACACTAACCTCANGCGTCTGTCGGGTCTTTGGGACAGCGGTTTCCGAATAGAGCTTGGATGCCCCTAAAATAATTGACACGCCCACGACGACTGCTAAAGTGAANANGCTACATCCGGATCACCAAGAATTGGCCGTGCGCCCAGAGAATAGCTACCCGCTGACGCGAACTGCCCCGTACCCGAGCTAAACATGGNCGACACGGGAAGTTGGAGATCGGCGACCGGCATATGACTTCTGACACCTGCTGCGTCCTGGGGTGGTAGGCGTGGAAGGGGCTTTGTCGATTTGAAATGAACCTTTAAATTTTTACCCGGAGTTGAATAATGAACTCAAGANCAGGAGGGCCGGACCTGCGCAAGCTGGTTTTGTTCACTGCGAGTTGCGCATGGCTGTCAGTCCTAACAGGCTCCACTGCTTCACATGCGTCCTGGACGAAGATCTACGGATTTGACAAAAGCGGCAGCTCTTTTGACGTGGTCCAGACGTTGTCGGGTGACAGCCTGAACGACCTTTTCAGCAACGGATACGATGGAACGAGCCTTAGCTGGTCTGTGCCAGGTTTTTTCGCTTTGGATGTTGGAACGCTCTCTTCAACAGCGCCCCTTCAAGATCACCTTGTTCGAGGGATGCTGGGGCTTTCGGGCTACGACCCCTTCACCAACCCCGGCCAGGTGACCATGATCTACAACAGTAATGTCGTCGCCGCCGAATATACTGTGGATTATCGATACCTCTCTTCAAGCTACAACACTGGAATTACCGCCAACGAGGTGATCGACTTAGCCGTGCCTATCGACAGCACACAAGCATTTGTGATCAATCGAGGCACATCCATACCTGAACCCAATACAGCTATTCTTCTCGCCCTCGGGCTTTGGGGGATGAGACTCAGACAAAAGCACTCGGGTTAGACGCCGACAATCAGAAGATGGTGACGACGGATAGCCGGTGGCTGACCGACGAACTTCTAGCTTAGCTATGCGATAGGCAAAGACCTCGATTACACTCAGATCAGAATAGTCTGTTTCACTTCTTGTTATTTTTTTGAGTGGGGCGTGAAAATGGAAGCCTGGACAGAAAAGTGGGGGCGTTTTTTGAAGTCCATCTAGGTCAACTTCAAATTATAGCGACCAACTAGCTCGGCAGCTCTGAGCAGACGGCAACCTCGCAACAGTGTAACGTCTCCCTTGTTTAAGACACCTCGTTCAACCAGATCCCCAAAGCAGCGCTCTGCCTTTTGACGAAGGCCGCAGTCGCGAACAAACATGCGAAATGATCTGGCGAGAGCAGGACATGCATGTGCTTGAAAAGCAGCACCGTCGCCGACAATTGCCCTATTGTGGCAGAAAAACAGCTGAATCTGTCGACGTGCTCAGTACCAGGCTCTCGCCTGGTCGTACGACCTCGTCACCGATCGAACCAAAAACCGACGGCAGATTCGGCTATTGGTAGTTGAATATCTTCTGCCAGTCGTTGGCGTTGTATNCCCAGGCATTCATAAGAAAGACTACCAGTCCCGGGGCAAGCTCCCGGGACTGGTAGTTTAATAGCATAGTCGAAGGCTACACGATCACGTCAAACACGTCTCTGCTTACGTTGTCGTGTGAGTCCCCAACGATGAAATCTAGCCATCCGTCAGCGGCGAAGATATCGTCGTAACCGCGACCACCATCCAGGAAGTCCGTGCCGCTGCCACCGTTTAGCAGATCGTCACCAAGTTGACCAAACAGCGCGTCGGCACCACTTCCACCGTACAGGCTATCGTTGCCAGTTCCACCAAACAACTGGTCATTGCCCGCTTCTCCATGAAGCCGGTCACTACCGTTACCGCCGTTTAGCAAATCGTTACCGTAGCCGCCGGTAATCGAGTCATTACCAGCTTGTCCGGCCAAACGATCGTTNCCAGATCCTCCGTCGATCTTATCGTTGCCAGCGCCACCATTGATGGTGTCGTTACCGAGCATGCCGCGGATCGAATCATTTCCGCTGCCACCGTCGATCGTGTCGTTGCCACGATGTAACACCGAAGATGGGGTACCGGGAAGAATGTCCAACGGATCACCAGTGATCACATCGTCACCGGCATTTCCCGAGAGAACATCATTCCCCCAGCCTCCTTGAATAACGTCGTTGCCAGCTCCACCACGAACCTTGTCGTTACCAGAACCAGCATCGATCCGATCGTTGCCAGATCCTCCGTCGATCTTATCGTTGCCAGCGCCACCATTGATGGTGTCGTTACCGAGCATGCCGCGGATCGAACCATTTCCGCTGCCACCGTCGATCGTG